>JBKJSN010000107.1:0-4186 GCA_046595815.1 Mycobacteriales bacterium | reverse complement strand
GCGCGTCGCCGCCGAGGTCGAGGAGGTGCTCGCCGTACCCGTCGACGTGGTGGTTGTCGGGGACTGCGCGCTCGACGAGTACGGCGAGCACCTCCTCGACCTCGGCGGCGACGCGCTCCAGCGCCGAGGCGAACGTGCCGCCTTCGTGCCGCTCGGCGTAGAGCCAGCTGCGCAGCTCGCGCTCCTGCCCGCGGGCCAGCCGGGTCACCTCGGTGGGGGAGCCCGACGCCTTCTGGATGAGCGCCAGCGTCTGCAGGACCGAGTCGTGCAGGTGGGCCGCGACCTCGGCGCGCTCCTGGGAGCGGATGCGTTCCGTCCGCTCCGCGCGCAGGTCGGATGTCATCGCCACCCACCACGGCGACGACAGCAGTGCGAGCCCTCCGACCACGACCACCGTGGAGAGCATCCCGGCGCGGGCGTTCGCGAGCTGGCCCCTGCTGGCGAGGAAGCCGACGGCTCCCGCGGCGAGCAGCAGCCCTCCGGCCGCCAGGCGCACCAGCCCGCCGCGCGATCCCGTGGCGGAGGCGCGCCAGCGTTCCCGCTGCGCCGTGTCCGCCTGCTGCCAGACGAGCGCGACGCCGGCGACCGCTGCGAGCAGGGCGGCGGTGGGAGGGCCGAACGGCACCAGGCGCAGCGCGGCGAGCACCGCGATGCTGGCACTGACGAGGACGAGCAGCCCCGCGGCGACCCCCGGTCGGCGCCGCTCGTCTGCGCGGGAGCGCCCGTCGGCCTGCGGCAGGAAGACCCAGAGCACCGCGTAGACCGCCAGCCCCACGCCGTTGGCCACAGCCAGGGCGACGAAGCCCGCCCGTACGGCGAGCACCGGCACGTCGAGGTAGCTCGCGACCCCGTCCGCCACCCCGGCCAGCATGCGGCGCTCGGGGCGGCGGCGTAGCGGTCCGGAGGTCATGCCCACAGCATTGCCTGCGTCGGGCCCCACGTCGTCAGGGCCGAACCCTGAGACGAAGACCAGGGTTGCGCCCCGATGCCCCAGCCCCCGGTACGGCGGGAGCCTGGAGCCATGACCGAGAGCACGTTCACCAGTCCCCGGCTCGAGCGTCCGGCCCACGCTCCCCTTGCCGGCGTCAGCCTCGCCCTGGCCCGCACCACCGGCACCGACGTCGTGCTGTGGCGCGTGCTGTTCGTCGTCCTGACGCTGTTCGGCGGACTGGGCATCGCGGTCTACCTCGTCGCCTATGTCGCGATCCCGAAGGAGGGGGAGGGGCTGTCGCTGGCCGAGCGACTGGTGCGCGGCCCGGACCGTCGCGTCTCTACGCGTCAGCTGCTGCTGCTCGCGGTGGTCCTCCTTGCGGTGGGCGGCGCCCTGCACGACAACGGCGGCGTGGTCGTCGTTGCCGCGCTCGGCGCCGGGTACCTGCTGTGGCGTCGTCGGCATCCGGAGATCCCCCCTGGCGCTCCGGTCGTGGAGCCCGTTGCCCCGACGTGGCAGGCGCAGCCCTGGCAGGCGCCACCGCCGCGACAGCAGTCCGTTTTGACTGCCCTGACGCTCAGCAGCGCCTCCTTGCTGGTCGGCGTGCTGCTGCTCGTCGGTGCGGCAGGCGCGACGAGCGTGCCCACCGAGGTCGTGCTCGCCGGTGCGTTGGGCACGGTTGGCCTCGGCTTGGTGGCCTCGGCCTGGTGGGGCCGGGCCCGGGGGCTCGTCCCCGTCGCACTGCTGCTCGCCCTCGGCCTCGGTGCCACCGTGGTCGCCCGCCCCGCGATCGACCACGGCGTCGGCGACCGGACGTGGGTCGCGCAGTCGGCCGGCTCCTACCGGCTGGGCATCGGTGACGCGACTCTGACCCTCGGCGACCAGCTAGGAGCGGGCTCCGGCGTCGAGGAGGTGACGGCCCGCGTCTCCGTCGGGCACCTGCTGGTCGTCGTACCTGAGGGCATCCGCGTCGTCGTCGACGCCCGGGTGCAGACCGGCGACGTCCAGGCCCCGGGGGTGGATGACAGCGGCCGCACCGTGCACCGCACGTTCGCCTTCGGACCCGAAGGAGCGCCACAGGTCCACGTCGACGCCCGCGTCGGCACCGGCATGGTGGAGGTGCGTCGTGGCTGACCGTCACCCGCTCGACACGTTCGCCCTGACCGCCGGGCTGCTCAGCCTGGCGCTCGCGGTCCTGGCCCTGCTCGCCCGAGCTGACGCTGTCGAGGTCGACGGGGTCGTCGTCCTCGCCGCCGTGTGGGTCGTGCTCGGCGTCGTCGGTGTCAGCCGGTCCCTCTACCGCCTGCTCCGCCGCGAGCGGGGCGCTGCCTTGCTCTCGAACTCAGTGCTGTCCGAGGTCGGCCGGGGTGAGGCCGAACAGGACCAGGTCCACACCTGAGCCGTCGCGGCGCGGGCGGGCACCGCGGGCGACGCCCTCGCGGAGGAACCCTGCCTTCTCCGCCGCGCGCTGGGAGGCCACGTTGTCCACGTCGGCGAACAGTTCCACGCGGTTCAGACCCAGCTCCTGCAGGCCCCAGCGGGCGAGCAGCGCGGAGGCCCGGCCCGCCACGCCCTTGCCGCGTGCCCACGGCGCCGTCCAGTAGCCGATCTCCCCGAACCGCAGCGGATCCCGGTTGGTCAGCTTGAGGCTGATGTCGCCCAGGAAGGTGTCGTCCGAGGCGTCGGTCACCGCGAAGGCGGCCGACTGCCCCGTTGCCCAGCCCAGTGGCGCGCTCTCACTCGCATAGGACAACCCGTCCGCGTCCGTGTAGGGCACCGGGACCGGGAGCCACTGGGCTGTCACGGGGTCGTTGCAGGCGCGGGCGATGTCCTGGGCGTCCTCGGCGCGGTAGGCCCGCAGCGTCACGACCCCGTCGGTGAGCGCTGGCGGGGCAGGCAGGGGCCGGCGGTCGGTGATCTCGTCCGTGGCCAGCAGCGAGGCGCTCCAGCAGTCCCGTCGGGTGCCGCGCTGCGGCATCGCGAGCCGGCCCGTGCCTTCGAACGTGAAGCCGCACTTGGCCGCCACCGCGCGCGACGCCCAGTTCCCCACCGCGATCCCGGCCGTGATCACCTGCAGGTCCAGCGAACCGAAGCCCCACCGGCAGACCGCGGCCACCGCATCTGAGCTCACGCCGCCCCCGCGCGCGGAGGGCATCGTGGCCCAGCCGATCTCCGCGCCACGCTCTTCGATCCGGAACAGGGAGACCCAACCCAGGACCTCGCCGGAGACGGCGTCCACCGCGGCGAACGGAGCGGCCGAGCCCTCGGCCCACATCTGCGGGTACCTCTCGGTCAGCCGGCGGCGAGCCTCTTCCCGCGTGAAGGGGTACGGCGTGGAGGACCAGCGCACGGTCTCCGGGTCGCTGAACAGCGCGAGAAGCACGTCTTCGTCCTGCGGCGTCCAGGGGCGCAGGTGCAGCCGACCGGCAGTGATCTCAACGGGCTCCATGACCTCACCCTTCCATCAGGTCGGACGGCACCAGCGATCCGACCCAGGTGTCGGGGTGCACTCCCTCCCGCAGGGCATGGCGGCCACGCAGGACGCCCTCGAACACCACGCCGGCCTTCTCTGCTGCCCGCCGTGAGGTCACCCCCTGGCCGCGGGCCCAGGCGTAGCAGAGGAAGCCGACGTCCCAGGTGTCGTCCGAGAGGTGCCGCAGGTCGATCGCGGCGAGCACCTGACCGGTCGCGCCGTCGCACACCGCCCAGCTGAGGTCGTCGCCAGCTGCCCAACCTGCGGCTGCGGAGGCCACGCGAGCTGTGGCCAGCTCGCGCGGGTACGGGCTCGGCACGCGGGTCCAGCGCTGGATCAGCGGGTCGTTGCAACCCTCGAACAGCACGTCCTCGTCGTACTGCGTCCAGGGGCGCAGGTGCAGCCGACCGGCAGGGATCTCGACGGGTTCCATGCGCTCGCAGCCTGCCAGCCGACGCGCCGGTCGGCGACGCGATATCGGGACAAGGCCTAGGCTCAGGCCCAACGGACGATGAGGGAGTCGAACGAGCGTGGTGCTGTCCAGGATCCTGCGCGCCGGTGAGGGCAAGACCCTCCGGCGGCTTTCGGCTATCGCGCGGGCGGTCAACGACCTTGAGGACGAGATCAAGCGCCTCAGTGACGCCGAGCTGCGTGCCGAGACCGATGTGTTCAAAATGCGCCTGGCCGACGGCGAGGACGTCGACGACCTGCTCGTCGAGGCGTTCGCCGTGGCGCGCGAGGCTGCCTGGCGCACGCTCGGGCAGCGGCCCTTCGACGTCCAG
>JBKJSN010000028.1:0-11900 GCA_046595815.1 Mycobacteriales bacterium | reverse complement strand
CGCGTTGGCCGCAGCGCCCGACGCGAGAACCGCACCGATGGGCAACCCGCCGCCGAGCCCCTTGGCGAGCGTGACCACATCGGGCTTCAGGCCCGGCTCGATCACGGTGTGGGACAGCCAGGCGCCGGCGCGCCCCAGACACCCCTGGACCTCATCGACATGCAACAGCGCCCCGACGCTGTCGGCCGCAACACGTGCGGCCATCAGGAAACCTGCGGGGGGCACGACCACCCCGGCCTCGCCGAGCACCGGCTCGACCACCACGCTCGCCGTGGACGTCGTGACGGCGGAGCGCATGGCCTGAGCGTCGCCGTACGGGACGAAGGTCACCGGCCCGGGCAGCGGCTCGAACGGAATGCGCTTGGCGGGCTGTCCCGTGACGGCCAGCGCCCCCAGGGTGCGGCCGTGGAAGGCGCCCTCACAGGCCACGAAGCCACCGGCGGGCCGGAGGCGGCGGGCGATCTTCAGCCCCGCTTCGTTCGCCTCGGCGCCTGAGTTGGTGAACAGCACCCGGTCGAAGCCGGTCAGCGCGGTCAGTCGCTCGGCGAGCTCGACGGTCGAGGGCGCGATGAACAGGTTGCTGACGTGACCGAGCGTCCCAAGCTGCCGGGCCACGGCTTCCTGGACCGCAGGGTGGGCATGGCCGAGCACGTTGACGGCCAGCCCTGCGAACAGGTCGACGTACTCACGCCCGTCGGCGTCCCAGACCGTCGCTCCCTCACCGCGAACGAGGGCGACCTGCGGGGTGCCGTAGTTGTCCATGAGGGCGCCCTGCCAGCGCTTGCGCCACAGCTCGGTCTCACTCATCAGGCAGCACCATGGTTCCCACACCCTCGTCGGTGAACAGCTCGAGCAGGACCGAGTGGGCCACCCGCCCGTCGAGCACGTGTGCACGCGGTACGCCGCCCTGGACGGCGCGCAGGCATGCCTCCATCTTGGGCACCATCCCGCTGGTGAGCGAGGGCAGGAGCACCTCGAGCTCGGTGGCGGTGAGGCTGCTCATCACCTCCTCACTGGCCGGCCAGTCGGCGTACAGACCCTCGACGTCTGTGAGCACGACGAGCTTCTCCGCGCCCAGCGCGACTGCCAGCGCACTTGCTGCGGTGTCGGCATTGAGGTTGTAGAGGTGCCCGTCCAGCCCCTTGGCGACGGTAGCGACGACGGGGATCTTGCCCTCGTCGAGCAGCGCCCGCACGATCGCCGGCTGCACGTCGATGACGTCGCCGACGAAGCCGACGTCGACGGCCGCCCCATCGACGACCGCGTCACGCCGTTCGGCAGTCATGAGCTGGGCGTCCTCGCCCGAGAGCCCGACGGCGAAGGGGCCGTGGGCGTTGATGAGGCCGACCACGTCGGAGTTGACCTGACCCACCAGCACCATCCGCACGACCTGCATCGTCTCGGCCGTGGTGACGCGGTAGCCGCCCTGGAAGACGGTCTCGACCCCGAGCCGATCGAGGTGCGCGGTGATTTGCGGACCGCCGCCGTGGACGACGACGACGCGCACCCCGCAGTACCGCAGGAACACGACGTCCTCGGCGAAGGCGGCCTGCAACTCAGGGGTCGTCATGGCGTTGCCGCCGTACTTCACGACCACCGTCTTGCCGGAGAAGGACTTCAGCCACGGCAGCGCTTCCACGAGGGTGGCGGCCTTCAGCAGGGAGGTGCGGGTCATGTGCTGTACGCCGAGTTCTCGTGGACGTAGGCCGTCGTCAGGTCATTGGTCCGGATGGTTGCGGTGGCCGTACCCGCGTGCAAGTCGATGCGCACTCGCACCTCACGACCTTGGAACACCACCTCGGCCGGGTCGGCGTGCGCCTGGCCCGCCCGGCAGACGGGCACGCCGTTGAAGTCGACGTCGAGGGCATAGGGATCGAAGGCGGCCTTGGTGGTGCCCACGCTCGCCACGACCCGACCCCAGTTGGGGTCCTCGCCGAACACCGCGCACTTGAACAGGTTGCTGCGCGCGACGCTGCGCCCGACCTCGACCGCGTCGTCCTCCGTCGCCGCCCCGACGACCTCGATCGCGATGTCGTGTGCGGACCCCTCGGCGTCGTGCAACAACTGGAGCGCCAGGTCCTCGCAGACCTGACGGACGGCTTCGTCGAAGGCTGCGGGGGTCGGCCGGGCCGCCGCGCCGCTGGCCATGAGCAGCACCGTGTCGTTGGTGCTCTGGCAGCCGTCGGAGTCGAGCCGGTCGAAGGTCGTCCGCGTCGCTGCCCGCAGGGCCCGGTCGCACTCGTCACTCGTGACGTCGGCGTCCGTGGTGAGCACGACGAGCATCGTGGCCAGCGCGGGTGCCAGCATGCCGGCGCCCTTGGCCATCCCGCCGACGACGAACCCGTCCGCCGCGACGACGGCCTGCTTGCTCACGCTGTCCGTCGTCATGATGGCGGTGGCGGCGTCGGCACCCCCGTCCTCGCTCAGCGCTGCGTGGGCCGCCTGCACCCCCCGCAGCAACGTCTCCCGGTCGAACAGCGGGCCGATCAGCCCGGTGCTGCAAACCGCTACGTCCTTGGCACCGTCACCGAGCAGCGACGCGACGAGCTCGGCCGTAGCGTGAGTGGTCTGGAAGCCGTCGGGGCCGGTGCCGCAGTTGGCGCCGCCGCTGTTGAGGACGACCGCCTTGACCTGTCCGTCTGCCAGCACCTGCTCGCTCCACAGAACGGGGTTGGCCTTGAACCGGTTGCTCGTGAAGACCGCTGCCGCAGCACGCGAGGGGCCTTCGTTCACCACGAGTGCGACGTCAGGCTTGCCGCTGCCCTTCAGGCCGGCGGTCGCGCCGGCTGCCCGGAAGCCCAAAGGGCTGGTCACGCTCACGGTGCGACCCCGCTGATCGGCAGGCCGGCCTGCTCCGGGAGACCCAGCAGGAGGTTGGCGCACTGCAGGGCCTGCCCCGCGGCGCCCTTGCCCAGGTTGTCGAGCGCGCTCACGACGATCACTCTCCCGCTGTCTGCGTCCACCGTCGCCTGCAGGTGAGCGCTGTTCGAGCCATAGGTGGCCGCGGTGTGCGGCCAGGATCCCTCGGCGAGCACGTGCACGAAAGGCTCTGCCGCATAGGCCTGTGCCAGCACTTCCCGCGCGTCGCCGCGTCCGGTGGGCCGGGCCGTCACGGTTGCCAGGATTCCCCGAGGCATCGGCGCCAGGACGGGAGTGAACGACAGGCTCTGCGCACCCGTGGCCTGCTTGATCTCCGGCACGTGCTGGTGTGCCCCCACCTTGTACGGCGAGAGGTCGCCCATGACCTCCGTGCCCAGCAGGTGCGGCTTGGCCGTGCGGCCTGCTCCGCTCGTCCCGCTGGCAGCAACCACCACGATGTCCTCGGGCTCCACCACACCGGCAGCGAGCAAGGGTGCCAGGGCCAACGTGATCGCTGTTGCGTAACAACCAGGGCCCGCAACGCGCTCCGAGGCTCTGATCAGCTCCCGTCCCCCGTCCAGCTCCGGAAGGCCGTAGGTCCACGTGCCGGCGTGCTCACCGCCGTACCAGCGCTGCCAGGTCTGTGCGTCAGCAAGCCGATGGTCTGCTCCGAGGTCGACGATCTTCGTCCCCGCCGGCAGCGCCTTCGCTAGCGCGCCTGACTCGCCGTGCGGCAGGGCGAGGAAGACCACGTCCGCCTCGAGCAGCGCTGCCGCCGTCGTGTGCTGGAAGGTGCGCTCCGCGAGCTGCGGAAGGTGCGGGTGCAGCGCGGTGACCGGCTGCCCAGCGCTGCTGCCCGCGCACAGCGCCCCGAGCTCGAGGTCAGGGTGCTGCAGCAGCAGGCGGAGCAACTCTCCGCCCGCGTAACCGCTCGCTCCGGCGACGGCGACGGTGCTGGTCATGCAGGAATCATACATGACTCTGCATGGCTATGCATAACCAGCCAGGATTGCCCGTCCTGGGCAGGCTCAGGCGGGCTTCACCTGGGCGTTGCCGCCACCGAGGGTCCCGCTGTCAGCCAGGCTCCAGCTCGTGCCCGGCTTGGTCACCTGGAGCTGCACCGTGTCGGCGGAGCCGGGCTCGCCGTTGTCGGTGACGGTCAGGGAGTAGCGGTAGCCGGCCTCGCCGTTGACGGTCGCCGTACCCGTGATGGTGGCCTGGTTGCCGTTGATCACCAGGTGCTCCACGCCCGTGCCCCGGACTTCGGTGCCGTCGGCGTTGTACTTCAGCTCACCCGTCGAGGTCGTCGCCCCGGCAGTGTGCTCGGCCGTCGCTGCGATCCGGTGCTTGGAACCCGACACCGACCACCAGCCGCCGACGTTGACCTTCCCGTTGCTGTCCTGGACCGGCGCGGCGCAGTTCAGCAGGCAGGGCAGAGCAGGTACGGCGACACCCACCCAGCTCAGGGACAGCTGGGCGGAGACCGCACCCGCCGTCGCCGTGACGGTCTGCGTGCCGGTCGCCGACGACAACGCCTGGCCGCGCACCCGGCCGTAGGAGTCGGTGACCGTGCTGAGGTGGCTGAGTCCGCCAGCTCCCGTCGAGGTCCACGTCACGGGCACGTTGGGCAGGGGCAGGCCGGCCGCGTCACGAACCGTTGCCATCAAGGCGACCGGCTGGCCCGCCAGGTTCACGGCCTGACCACCGGTGAGGGCGATGGTCGTGGGCGCGGAGGAGGCTAGCTGCGTCCCCCGCGGATAGCCGACGGACCACAGCCCGCGGACGGCCTCAGTGACCGTGGCCATGCCGGCTCGAACCCTCACTGTCCAGGTGCCCGGAGCCGGATTGACGACGGTGAGCCGCTCGTTCGGCGCACTCGTGCACCAGCTGCTGTAGCCGTTGGGCTGAGCTGCCGGGTTACAGGTCAGGAACGTGGTGGCGAAGGTCGACCCGTCCGGGCGGAGGAGGTCGATGTCGACGTCGGTGTTGGCCGTGATGACCTTCTCTGGACCCCAGTCGGCCATCACGTCGAGGATGGTCGCACCGGGCTGCACGACCTTGGTGGCCGTGAACGTGGTGGTCGAGAAGATCGCGCCCGGCCCGACCGTCCCGGCGTACGGGGTCACGTCGTACAGCGTGGGGTCCAGCCAGGATTGGGTCTGCGTGCCGGATGCAGCTGCCTGCGTCGCCGCGAAGGCGTCCACGAACCCGGCGCCGACGGCGTAGGTCTGGTAGCCGGGCATGCTGCCCGCGGTGTTCTGCAGGATGTTGCGCACTTCCAGGGGGGTGAGCCAGCGGCCCAGTGAGGTGTGCGCTGCCTGCTGCATGAGCGCGACCACACCCGCGGCGTGCGGCGAGGCCATCGAGGTGCCGCTGCTGGTCGCGTAGTACAGGTCGTCGTTGCTGCCCGTCGCCGGTGTGTCGGCATCCGGACTCGCCGAGCTCTGCGCGCCGGCCGCGACCATCGTGAAGCCGGTGGTGGCCCGCACCGAGACGATCGCGTCGCCGGGCGCGCTGATGGTGGGGTGGAACTGAGGGTGCCCGGGGACGCCCTTGCTGGAGTAGAACGCCTGCTGGTGGGCCTTGGTCCCCGAGCCGACCGCGATCGCGTGCGGGTTCTGGGAGAACATGTTCTGGCTGTCCGTGCGCGTGCCGTCGTTCCCGGCGCCGAAGAGCACGGAGATCCCGCTGTTCCAGGCTGCGTCGATCGCCAGGTTCACCGGGTCGCCCGGGTCGTACGGCGTGAACGCGCCCGGACCCCAGCTGTTGTTGATCGCCTTGATGTTGTACTGCACCCGGTGGGTGATGGCGTGGTCGAAGGCGCCGAGGACGTTGACCGCCTCCACGACCTCACCCGTGCCGTAGCCGACGATGCTCGCGCCGTAGGCGACGCCCCGGTACTTCGTCGGGTCGCTGCCGGCGCTGCCCCACCCGGCTGCGATGCCGGCGACGTGAGAACCGTGACCCGAGGTGCTGTCGGTGTTGATCTGATTCTCGAGGTAGACCACCGGGTCCATGGCCACGTCCTGGCGACCCACGACCTTGACGTTCTGCACGACCTTGACGGGGGTTCCGCGGCAGAAGGCGGGCGCTGCGCACAGGTCCGGGTGCCCACCGTCAACGCCTGCGTCGATGACGGCGATGCCGACTCCGGCGCCGTTCCAGCCCAGCTCTTGCCAGACCCTGCTCGCGCCGGACGACTGGGTTGCCAGGTCGGAGAGGTACTCATAGCGAGTGTTCGGGTAGACCCCCACCACGCCGGGCAGCCCGCGCAGCAGGGGGGCCACTGCGGCCGGGGCGACGACGACGGCTGCGGGCACGCCGGCGAAGCCGTGCACCGCATCGCTGACGCCGCCCAAGACCTCGAGCTGCCCGGCACTGGGGGGATCTTCGAAGGTGACGATGAAGGACTCGAGCACGCCGGAAGCGTGGCTCGGAGCGGGAACGAGCGCGACGAGCACGCCGGAAGCGACTGCCAGGGACACTCGACGGAACGTGGTCACGAGGTCACGATGGGGGACCTCCGGCCCTGGCAACTATGGCCCGTTGTGACTATTGACCCTGGGTGGAGAACCTTCCGGACACGTAGTCACTCACCGTGACGAGCCCGTCACGCTCCCCGCAGCACCGCTCCGAACGCCTCGCGCGCTGCGGCCACCGCGTCATCGCGCGCCCCCAGCACCTCCTGGTCGGTGAGGGTGCGGTCCGGCGCCCGGAAACGCAGGCTGAAGGCCAGCGACTTGTTGCCCTCCCCCACCTGCGGGCCCGTGAACACGTCGAACAGGGCAAGGTGCTCCAGCAGATCGCCCGCGGCAGCTCGCAGCGTGTGCTCGACGTCCGCCGCGAGCACGTCGTGCGCCACCACGAGGGCGACGTCCACCGACGAGGGCGGGTACGGCGAGACCTGCGGAGCCCGGCCCGGCCCCGCCTCGACGGCGGCCAGGATCAGGGCGTCGAGGTCGATCTCCGCAGCGACGGTGCGTGGCGGCAGCTCAAGGGCGGTCACGGTGCGCGGGTGCAACTCCCCCGCCGTACCGATCGTCACGCCGTCCAACAGCAGCAGCGCGCAGCGGCCGGGGTGGTACGGCGCGACATCCCCGAGAGCGACGGTCAGGCGCACGGACAGAGAACGGGCCAACGACAGCAGGATCTCAACGGCGTCACCGACCTCGACGTGCCTGCCTCCGCGTCGGCCCGACAGGGCGAGCCCAGCCAGTCTCGGTTGGGCGGGCAGCGCCGCGTCCAGCGCTGACAGCTGGTCGGGAGTGGGCCGCCCCGCTGTGGTGGGCACGTCGCCGACGACGGTGCCGCTCCCCCGGAACACCGATCCGGTCTCGAAGATCGCCACGTCGTGAAGGCCTCGGCCGACGTTGCGCTGCAGCGCGTGCAGCAGGCCGGGCAGCAGCGAAGGACGCAGCAACCCCTCCTGCTCCGACAACGGGTTCTGCAGACGTGGGGCGTCGTGATGGCTCTGCCCGAGCGCCTCGAGGACTTCCTCGGACACGAACGGTGGCGTGACCACCTCCACCAGTCCGGCCGCTGCAAGCGCCCGCCCGGCACCGCGTCGCACGCGCTGGGCCGCCGTGAGACCGCGGCCCGCAGGCGCAACGGGCAGCACGACCGGGACGGTGTCATAGCCCTCGAGCCGGATGACCTCCTCGACCAGCTCGGCCTGGCCTGTCAGGTCGGGCCGCCAGGAAGGCGGCAGCACCTGCAGCGGGTCCTGACCTTCGACCTGGCAGCCGACCTCCGTGAGGCGTCGGACGACGGTCTCGCGGGTGAAGGCCACCCCCGCGACCCGGCCGGGCTTGTCCACCGGGAGCTCGAGCACAGGCCGGGTAGCGCGCTGGTCGGAGTCCGTCCCCGGCCCTGCGGTCGCCCCGCCAAGTTTCACCAACAGCAGCACCGCAGCGTCCGCGGCCGTCGCGGCGAGCTCAGGGTCGACGCCGCGCTCGAAGCGCTTGGAGGCCTCCGACGGCAGCCTGTGGCGGCGAGCCGTACGAGTGATCGACGACGGAGCGAAGTGCGCGGATTCCAGCAGGATTCGGGTCGTGGTGGCAGAGATCTCGGTGTCCGCGCCACCCATGACGCCGGCCAACGCGATCGGTCCGCGGTCGTCGGTGATGAGCAGGTCGTCGGGGTCGGGGTCGCGGTCCTGCCCGTCGAGGGTGCGCAGCCGCTCCCCTGCCGTCGCCCGCCGCACGACGACCGCCCCCTGGAGGGTGTCGAGGTCGAAGGCATGCAGTGGCTGGCCGAGCTCGAGCATGACGTGGTTGGTGACGTCGACCGCGAGCGAGATCGGCCGCATCCCGGCCAGGGTCAAGCGCCTCCGAAGCCACGTCGGGCTGGCCGAGGTCGGGTCGAAGCCCTCGACGGTGCGAGCGACGTAGCGGTCGCAGCCCGGATCGGCCAGCTGCACGTCGTACCCGCCCTGGAGCGCGGGAACAGGCAGCAGACCCGGGTCTTCGAAGGGCAGACCGAAGGCCGTCGCGACCTCTCGGGCCACACCCCGGATGGACAGCGTGTAGCCCCGGTCCGGCGTGACCGCGATGTCCAGCACCTCGTCACGCAACTCCAGGAGCGCCACGACATCCGCTCCGAGCGGGCTGCTCGGGTCCAGGACCAAGATGCCTGCGGACTCCTCCGCCAGACCGAGTTCGGCCTCCGAGCAGATCATCCCGTCGGAGGTGCGGCCGTAGGTCTGCCGGGTGGCGATCTGGAAACCGCCGGGCAGCACTGCACCGGGAGTGGCGAAGGGCACGAGGTCACCGACCGCGAAGTTGATGGCTCCGCAGACGACCTCATGGGTGCCTGTGCCCACGTCCACGTGGCAGTACCTGATGGGCTTCTTGTGTCCGGTGAGCTCCTCGATGTCGAGGACCCGGCCGACGACGACGCCCTGGATGTCGTGGCCGAAGCGGTGCACCTGCTCGACCTCGAGACCGGCACGCACGAGAGCCTCGGCGATGACACCGGCGTCGGCAGACAAGCCTGGGACCAAGGGCCGAAGCCAGGAAAGGGGGACGCGCATGTCAGACCTCCGTGCCCAGAGCGAGGGTGAATCGCTGATCGCCCTCGTAGAGGTCGCGAATGTCGGTGATGTCATGCCGGAACATCAAGGTGCGGTCCAGCCCCATGCCGAAGGCGAAGCCGCTGTACCGCTCGGGGTCGACGCCACACGCGCGCAGCACCGCCGGATTCACCATGCCGCACCCACCCCACTCGATCCAGCCCTCACTGGAGCAGACGCGGCAGGGCTCCCCACCGGGCTCCGCTGAGGCGCCCCGGCAGCGGAAGCACTGCAGGTCCAGCTCCGCGCTGGGCTCGGTGAAGGGGAAGTACGACGGGCGCAGCCGGGTGCGCAGCCCCTCCCCGAACATCGACTGGGCGAAGTGGTCCAGGGTGCCGCGCAGGTGCGCCATGGTGATGCCCTCGTCGACGCAGAGCCCCTCAACCTGGCCGAAGACCGGGGAGTGCGTGGCGTCGAGCGCGTCGTTGCGGAAGACCCGACCGGGAGCCACGACGTAACACGGCACGCCACGGTCGAGCATCGAACGGATCTGCACCGGGGAGGTCTGAGTGCGCAGCACCAGCCCGCTGTCCTGAGGGGCCAGCCACAGGGTGTCCTGCATCTCCCGGGCGGGGTGGTCGACAGGCATGTTGAGGGCGTCGAAGTTGAACCACTCGTGCTCGACCTCGGGCCCCTCAGCGAGCTCCCAGCCCATCGCGATGAAGACGTCGGCGACCCGCTCCTGCAACGTGGTGAGGGGGTGCCTGGCACCGACAGGGACCGAGCCTGGGAGCACCGAGACGTCCACCCGCTCTTCGACGAGCACGCGGGCGTCCCGCTCCTGCTCGAGCACGACCTTGCGCTCCTCGAACGAGGCCTGCAGCGCCCGCCGTACGGCGTTGACGCGCTTGCCAGCATCGGACTTCGCTGCCGGCGGAAGGACCGCGATCTCGCCGTTGGCCCGGGCGACCACCGAGCGGTCACCGAGGTGGGCGGTGCGGGCGTGTGCGAGCTCTTCGAGCGTCACCGCCTGTGCGAAGGCGGAGAGCCCGGCGTCGCGAGCGGAGTCGAGCTCGGCGGGGTCGAGCAGGGCGACCCGCTTGGGGTCGTAGTCGGGCGCGGACACAACAGCTCCTGGAGAGAGGTTCAGGCGGGAAGCCTAGGGGGACCGGACCGGGGCGCCCGCCGGGTCCGCACTCCCCTACTCGTCGTAGGGGGGCGATCCGGCGGGCAGCAGGAATCGGAACTGTGCCCCGCCGCCCGGGGCTCGGCCGACCTCGACGCTGCCGCCATGGGCCTCAACAAGGCCCTTGACGATGTACAGACCCAGCCCGGTGCCGCGGGCACGGTTGCCTCGCCAGAAGCGGGTGAACACGCGCACCGCGGTGTCCTCCGGGATGCCGGCGCCCTCGTCCTCGACGAAGACCTCAGCACCGTCGGTGCTCGGGTTGATGCGCACGCTGACGGTCCCGGCTCCGTGACGCAGGGCGTTCTCTACCAGGTTGGCCAGGACCTGTTCGATCTTGTCGGGGTCGGCCCAGATCTCCTTCAGCGGACCAGCCAGAGTGACGGCGAACCTGGACGCGGGTTCTCCGGCGGCGACCTGGCCGTTCACCACCTTGTGCGCGATGGCCTCGAGGTCGATCACCTGCTTGCGCATCTCGAGGCGACCGGCGTCGATGCGGCTGACGTCGAGCAGCTCGGTGAGCAGCCGGGTCACGCGGTCAGCGTCGGCATTGACCGTCTCGAGCATGACCTTCTTCTGGTCGTCGGAGAAGCGGTCCCACTTCGCGAGCAGGGTCGCGGTGAACCCCTTCACGCTGGTGAGGGGCGAGCGCAGCTCATGGGCGACGGTCGACACCAGATCGGCCCGGCTGCGGTCGGTCCGCTCCCGGGCGCTGTTGTCCCGTAGCGCGATCACCACCCGCTGCAGCACCCGGTTGTCGTCGCGCACGAAGGCCGCCGTCACGAGCAGTTCTCTGCCCTGCATCTGCCCTTCGCGCACCACGAGGCGCCGCTCCGGCTGACGGCTACGCGTCTGCAGACCTGAGAAGGGCTGCGAGCACGCCCACCAGTCACGCCCTTGCAGGTCATCGAGCGGGAGCACCTGCTCCAGGGACCGGCCGAGGAGTTGCTCGGCGTCGATGCCGAGAATGCGGGCTGCGGCAGGGTTGGCCACTCGGACAGCACCGCTGGCGTCGAGCACCAGAACACCGTCGGGCAGCTCGTCGTACACGCCCTTGTCGATCTCCAACGAGGTCGTCACGGTCCTCCCCTCCGGTACGGCGAGACTGTACGGGGCTAGCGCTGAGCGCGCGCGCTCGCGTACAGACAAACCGCCGCTGCGGTTGCCAGATTGAGCGACTCGGCGCGACCCCGCAAAGGGATCCGGACCCGCCGGTCGGCCGCCGAGACCACGTCGGCGGGCAGCCCGTGGGCCTCGGTGCCGAGCAGCCACGCGGTCGGGGCCTGCAAGGCGCCTGAGTCCACGAGGTCGTCCAGGTCCTCATCGCCGCTCCCCGTGGTGGCGAGCACTTGCACACCGGTACGGCGGAGCACCGACAGCACGTCTGCCAACTCGACCCCGTGCACGACGGGCAGGTGCCACAGGCTCCCTGCCGTGGCTCGCACGCACTTGCCGTTGTGGGGGTCCACGCTCCCGCTCGTGAGCACGACAGCGTCGGCCCCGGCGGCATCGGCGGTACGGATCACCGTGCCTGCGTTCCCGGGATCGTTCACCTGGTGGAGCACGACCACCAGGCGCGCTCCTTCAACGACATGCAGTGGCGCCTGGACCAGCGGGGCGACCCCGACCAGGCCCTGAGGGCTGGCTGTCTCGGCGAGCACGGCCAGCACCTTCGCGTCGACCTGGGTCACGGTCACGCCCGCCGCTACCGCAGCAAGGGCCAGCGGATCCTGAAGGTCCAGGACGAACAGTTCCTCGAGGGAACCCAAGGCCTCCCTGACCGCCTGTGGCCCCTCCACGACGAACCGGCGCCCGGCCACGCGGGCCGAGCGCCGGTGCAGGTGC
>JBKJSN010000023.1:0-3532 GCA_046595815.1 Mycobacteriales bacterium | reverse complement strand
GAGCGTCAGCCCCGCCCGGGCGGTGAACCTGAGTCCATACGTGCCGGCTGCGTCCTCGACGAACACACGCACGGCGGTCGGGTCGTCCTCTCGCCGGGCCTCAACCTTGGCCACCATAGCCCGAGTCACAGCCCGTTCTCGCAGCGTCGCGATCAGTTGTGCGTTCGTCCCACTGACAGGCCCCAGGGACGTGATCGTGACCTTCCCGGCGTCCCGATCGGCGAGTGCCTGCCGCACGTCGGTGTCCACGGCCTCGAGCTCAGCATCGGACAGGGCAGCCTCGGCTCCGACCTGGAAAAGCGCAACATACGCTGCTGCGATGAGCGCCCGCCGGAACAACGGTGATTGCGGATCGGCCATCGCCGCGGCGTAGCCCGTCGCAGACGCTCCCATTCCAGCCTGCTGACGGTATACGTTCGTGCTAACCAGGCCGATGTAGTACTCGCTGATCGGCTTGCCGGCGATGAAGACCGTCGCCCGGTCGCAGTTGTCGACGCGTGAGCACTCCACCTGGGCGCGATCCGTCGCAAGTGACATCGCAGTCGCTCGCACATCCTGAAAGGTGGTCGCCAGGTCATTGCTCTGTGCGCCCGGGCTATTCAACTCACCCGCCCCCGCAGCCAGTTGTCCGGCCCCGGCAGCAGCCATGGCGAGGGTGGCGGTCAGCGCGACGCCGAGCACGCGCCGGCGCCGGCGACGGTGGTGGGAGTTCACAGGTTCCATGATCATCTAGATCTAACCCCCTATGCTGTCGGTCAGGACGTACACGTAGGCGAAGCCAGACTCGGCGTACATCGTCAAGCCGGTTGCCGTTGCGAGAAACGCGCTGCTGTGTCCATGCCAGCGCGTGTTCGTCTTGGACATGTCGAAGTGGTACGAGACGTGGCGGTCAGCGCTGCCCCACACTGCATCCGGGCCGCCACCGGCAACTGGTCCGCCGGGGTTGCCCGGGCGACCCCCGGCGATGAAGTCGGGGCTGTAAGCCCGCGCACACATGTGCGGGTCAGTCACGCTCAAGCTGGAAGGGGCGCTGTCATCGATTTGCTCCATGGTTGCTATCACAGGCTCCCATGCACGTTGGTGACGGCCCGCGCCCCACAACGTCACCCCGATCCGTTCGACCCGAGTATGGAGGAAGGCGTTCCAGCAGTCATAGCCGTTCTGCGTGCCGTTGTCGCGGTATACGGCGCCCTCGGCGACTACGTTGGTGGTTATTCCGCCTTGTGCCAGCCAGGGGAGGGATTTATCAAAGAGTCCAGTAATTGCAAGGTTCCAGAGGCCCGTACTCGTGCCAACGCCCCGCTTGAATGGGCCGAGCAGGTTGGCGCGTTGCGGCGGGTTGGCGTCCGGATCGGTGACGGGAGGCGAGGTGTAGCCGGGGCCCCCGCCAATCGTCGTCGTAGGCGACGGGACGGGAGCCGGCGGGTCCGGCGGCGGGACCGGCTCGATCTGCTCGGTCACTGTCGCGACCAGTTCCAGCACCACGCCGTCGAGGACGTTGAGAAGCTCGATGATCTCCGCAGGGGAGGGCCGGTCGTTCACGAGAGCCAGCGCGCCGTCAGCGAGGTTGCCAGCGAGGGAGGCTGCCGCGGCTGCCCCGCCGGTGGCCGTTGCCTTCGCCTGGTTGCACACGACGTTCTCTCCATTCGCGCACGCGACCGCGAGATCGATTGCGTCCAGGGCGAGTTGCGTGGCGAGCTGCTTGGCGGTCGCGCACGTCGGGTTAGTACCTCCGGCGCACGCTTGGGCTAGGTCAATGGCACTGTTGATCACGACCACGGTGAGTGCGATGACCTGCTGGCAATAGCCACTTGGGGCAATGCAGTCGGTGACCGCCTCCAGGTCGACAACTTCTCTCAACCCATCTCTTACGTCTTGGACGACCTCCTCGGTGTCCGGCAATCCATCGACGTCGATGCCCGCAACGATGTCGGCGAGCCGGTCACACGCGCGTACGAGGGTCGGGTTGGAGCACGCCGGTGGGACGACCACCGACGCAACCGGATCAGGTGGAGACAGCAAGGCGCGTGCTGGCGCGCTCTGCGTGGCCATGAGCGTTGTACCAACTATCGCGACGATGCCGAGCCGTGCCGCGAACCTCGTTGAACGCCTGATCATCAATGTCTCTCGCAAGGGTGGGGAACCAGGAGTCATCGGGTGCGATGAAGCCCGAACATTTGCACACGGCACACTGTGCAAACCTGAGTGTCGGGTGAAACTCGATGTGACGATGGTCATAAAATGTCACTTGCGAGTTGGGTGCGGTCTCGCAAGGTCCGGTGAGGTCACTAGTCGGCGAGCACCCTCGTCCAGGCTGCCGCGCTACTCGACGTCCATGACCTGGTGAGTGCCAGCGAGGTAAGCGATGAGGTTGGGTGGCGTGTAGCCAGAGTCCCCATCGTGCCGCCGGACGGCGCTCGACGCGGCGAACTCGTGTTCTGGGTCCTTCTCGGCGAGGGGTCGATGGTGCGCGGGGATCGCACGGAAGAAGGCGCGCCGTGAGTCGTGCACTGGCCCGAATGCGTCCGGCCCGACGATGTCGTGGCCAAGGCGGCCGTCAACGGGGGCGACGGTGGGGAAGGCGTCGGCGCTGAACTCGAGGCCGCAGGAGCGGGCGCGATCGGCCATCCACAACAGCGCGAGATCGGACAGGCCGGCCTGCGGGTAGCCGCCGCCGACGTCGCAGTGCGCCCCAGAGAACCAGACCTGCTCCAGACGCTGGTCTGTCGCGTCCGGCTGCTGCTGCCACAGCGTGGGCGCGAACGACTTGCGTTGCTCATCGATCGCCGCCGCGTGGAACGCCGCGTCTACCGTCGTGCTGAGGTCGGTGTCGTGGAACTGCCAGCGACGGTTCAGCAGGTTCACTGACCGCAGGCCGCTGACCGGAAGGCCGAGGGCGCCGACGGTGTCCCAGACACCGATCATGCGGATCCGGGTCTGGTGGGAGTACGTGCGCCGGAACAGCTCGGCTTCGATGTCACGCGGGTGCGTGAGGCGGTCTCGGTACAGCGTGTAGGCCTGCTCGATCCGGTCGACGTTCTCGCGGCGCAGGATCCCGGCCTTGCGAACTAGTCCGGCGGTGCTGCGGGCCCTTGGGTTCCTTGCTCACCACCTGCCAGCCAGCGTCGACGGTGCGCTGGTGGACGATGCTGATCGTCGCTCGGTCGAGGTCGACGTCCTGCCACCGCAGGCCGGCGAGTTCGCCCCGCCGCAGGCCGCAGGTAAGGGCCAGCAGCCATGCGGCGTACAGCCGGTCGCCGGCCGCATGGTTGAGGTAGGCGGTGGCCTGCTCGGCGTTCCAGGTCTTGAGCTCGGGGCGCACCCGGCGCGGCAACTTGGCGAAGGTGGCCGGGTTGCTCGGGAGCTGCTGTTCATGTACCGCGTCACCCAGGGCCTTGCTGAGCACCCGGTGCACGGTGCGCACGGTGGCAGCCGACAGCGGCCCGCCCCGACGGTTGCCGGTCTTCAGCAGCTCCGAGTACAGGCGGGTCAGGGTGCCGGCGCGTTACCGCTCGCGAAGCTCACCGCCGGC
>JBKJSN010000121.1:0-16195 GCA_046595815.1 Mycobacteriales bacterium | reverse complement strand
GGTCATCAAGCGCAAGATGCCCAAGTGGCACGTCAAGCGCCACCACCACGCCGACTGGCCCCAACCTCACCACCCACCTGACTACTTGGTGGTTCCTTCTAACTGAACGGTATTGGGCCTAGGGCACGCGTAGCCACACGCCCAGGGTCTGCCCCAAGGTGACGCCCGCATCGTTGGTGAAGCTGCCGCCGAGGCTGGACCGCGCAGTGTCGGTCGCGACCCCGCCGAACCACATCCCGAACAAGCCGTACTGCCCGTTGGCGACGACGAACCGATGACTGCTCTGCACCCCACCCGGGCAGGCCGCGTTGAAGGCGTACGGCGGGGGCGCCCCCTCGTCACGCCGCTCGCAGGCTGAGGCTCCGTCGAGCTGGGTCCCCGTGGCCTTGGCGCTCGCGACGACGAAGGCGGAGAGCCGTCCCGAGAACGGCCCCTGCCCGCCGTAGGTGACGGCTTTGTCGCCGACGGACTCGCGGGCGGGCAGCGGGAGCTGGGCGGAGGCGAGCACGCGGGCCGGGCGCAGCGCGGTCGTGCCGGCGTCGAGCCCACGCAGGCGCAGCGTCACCCGCACCGGGTGTCCGTCGGTGAGGACGGTGAGCCGGTACCGACCCTCGTGCAGCAGGATCGCCGTGGGCGTGGGTGTCGTGCAGGTCTGGCCGCCGAGTGGCTCGTCTTTGCAGACCGACGCCGGCTCGGTCGTGCCGTAGGTCTGCGTGCGGGCACCCACGAACGCCGGCAGGCGGACCGCGTCGAGCGAGTCCTGGCCGTTGTCGATCGGGCGCAGCCACAATCCGAGCAGGCGCCCGGTGCCACTGAACGCCACGTCGGGGTTGGCCTCGAAGCGCGGCGACAACCGCGCACTCTCGGGCAGCACCACGTCGAGGTACCCGCTGCCTGTGGCCAAGACCACGGTGGTGGCCGTCAGCTCGGGCAGTACCGGCGTGCGGGCGAGGGCGGGGCCAGTGAGCAGGGCCCCGAAGCTCAGGGCTGCGACGACGAGCAGGCGGACCGGATGCATGGGGGCTCCTGGGGTAGTTGGGCCTTCACCACCCAGAGCCCGCAGCCGCCCCGCGGGTTCGGGCTATCCCGCTGCGCGGAGCGCCCAGCCACGGTCACGCACGTTGCGGAACAGGTCCAGCCCGGTCTTGCCGCGCAGTCGGCACAGCTGCACGTCGACCCGGCGCGAACGCGCGGTGTCTCCCCAGCACATCCAGTGCAGCTGGTCGCGGGTCCACACCTTGCGCGGCGCCGCCAGGAAAAGCGCGAGCAATTCCACCTGACGAGCGGACAGGTCCAGCTCCTGCCCACCCTTGGTGACGACGTACGACGGGAGGTCAACGAGCAGGTCGCCGTACTCCAAGGGCCCGTCGACAACAAGGCCGGCCTGTTCCAGGCGGGAAGGGAAGTCAGCGGGTGCGGGGACAGCCCGCAGGACGGGGCGGCTGCTGAGTGGGGCTGCGGTGGCGGCGGTCATGGCAAGTTCCTCCGGGGTCTTCCGTGGACGTGCCTCGAACGCTAGGAAGCCCCGGTTCCTCCCAGGTGACCCGCGGGTTTCCACTTGGTTCCAAGGAGCGCACACGCGCGGCCGGCCGCCTACCGGCGCCGGCGCCGCGAGGACGTGCCGAACAGCGAGCGGGTGATCTCGCGCCCAGCGGCCGACGCCGCGGAGCGGGCGAAGGACCGGAAGACGCTGGATCCCAAGACCCCCGCGAGAGCCCCACCTTCGCCCGCCGCCTCCTCGGTGTCGCGCCGGCGCTCATCGTCGTCCTCCGCGGGCGGTGCCGGGGGCGGCGCGGGGGTCAACTTGGCCAGGAGTCGTTCATAGGCCGAATCCCGGTCCACCGCCGTCCCGTAGGTCGCCTGCAGAGGAGAGGCCGCAACCAGCGCCTGCTGGCGCGCCGCGTCGAGCTGGCCCATCGAAGATGCCGGTGGGCGAAGTCTCGTCCAGGCGATCGGCGTCGGCGCCCCGCGCTCAGAAAGGATGGTCACGACCGCTTCACCGATGCCAAGAGACGTCAGCAGAGCACCGACGTCTTCGTAGACCTCGCTCTTGGGGAACGTGCCCACCGTTGCCTTGAGCGCCTTCGCGTCATCAGGAGTGAACGCCCTCAGGGCGTGCTGCACACGGTTGCCGAGTTGCGCCAGGACATCAGCTGGGACGTCCTTGGGCGTCTGCGTCACGAAGAAGACGCCGACGCCTTTGGAGCGAATCAGCCGCACCGTCTGCTCGATCGCGTCCAGGAAGGCCTTGCTCGCGCCGTCGAAGAGCAGATGCGCCTCGTCGAAGAAGAAGACCAGCTTTGGCTTATCGAGATCACCGGCCTCCGGGAGCTCGTGGAACAGGTCCGCAAGCAGCCACATGAGGAAGGTCGAGAACAGTTGGGGCTGCTCTTGCAGACCCTGCAACTCCATCACGGACAGGACGCCTTTGCCCTCGGCGGTGACGCGCATCAGGTCATGGCTGTCGAACTCCGGTTCCCCGAAAAAGACATCACCGCCGTTGTCTTCCAGCCCGATCAACTCGCGGAGGATGACTCCAGCGGTGGCGGCAGAAAGCCCGCCGAGCCCCTCAAGATCTACCTTGCCCTCGTCGGAAGTGAGGTGCGCGATCACGGCCCGCAGGTCCTTGAGGTCGAGCAACGGCAGCCCGGCCTTGTCGGCGAAGTGGAAGACCAGCCCAAGGCTGCTCTCCTGTGTCTCGTTGAGTCCCAGAACCTTCGAGAGCAGGAGCGGCCCGAAGGAGGTCATGGTCGCCCGAACGGGCACCCCTATGCCCTGACCTCCGAGGCTGAGAAATTCGCAGGGAAAGCCACGAGCCGTCCAGTCCGTGCCCGTCTCGGTAGCGCGTGCGGCGAGCCGATCGTTCGCCGTACCGGGCGCAGCCATGCCCGACACGTCGCCCTTGATGTCGGCGAGGAAAGCGGGTATGCCGGCCTCGCTGAGTTGCTCGGCGATGAGCTGCAAGGTCTTGGTCTTGCCCGTCCCGGTCGCCCCGGATACCAGCCCATGGCGGTTCAGCATGGACAACGGCATCCGGACGCGGGCCTCCGGGTGCGCCGTCCCGTCGACGACGAGAGCGCCCAGCTCGAGTGCGGCGCCTTCGAAGGCGTAGGCCTGACCGATCTGGGCAACCGGGTCGCTCATGGATCTGACCCTACGACCCCTAGGGTGAAGCCGTGACCGAACGCTTGGTGTGGATCGACTGCGAGATGACCGGGCTCGATCTGGGCTCCGATCTGCTCATCGAGGTGGCGGCCCTCGTGACCGACTCCGAGCTCAACGTCCTCGGCGACGGAGTGGATGTCGTCATCGGGGCCACCGAGGAGCAGCTGGCCCGGATGCCCGACATCGTGCGCGAGATGCACGCCACCTCCGGCCTCACCCAGGAGGTGCTCGCATCTTCGGTGACCCTCGAGCAGGCGCAGCAGCAGGTCCTGGCGTACCTCAAGGAGTACGTCGAGCCGGGCAAGGCGCCGCTGTGTGGCAACTCGATCGCCACCGACCGCGGCTTCCTCGCTCGCGACATGGCCGAGCTCGACGCCTTCCTGCACTACCGGATGGTTGACGTCTCCTCGGTCAAGGAGTTGGCCCGCCGCTGGTACCCGCGGGCCTACTTCCAGTCCCCGAAAAAGGCCGGCGGGCACCGGGCGCTCGCCGACATCGTGGAGTCGGTGCGCGAGCTGGCCTACTACCGGAGCACCGTGTTCGTGACCCAGCCGGGGCCGACGACCGACGAGGCCGCCGCGGCGGCGGCCGCCGTGCTGAACGGCTAGACTCCTCGCCGCACCAATGGTGGGTGTAGCTCAGTTGGCAGAGCACCGGGTTGTGATCCCGGTTGTCGCGGGTTCGACCCCCGTCACTCACCCCACACCGCCGGTCAGGGCCATCCGCCCTGGCCGGCGGATCTGTGTGCTGGGACCGGTGCGCCGCCCACGCCCGCTGCCCCGCCCGCTCGGGACGAAAGTCCCCACCGCACCGGGGTAGAGCTGGCCAGAACGGGTCATCTTCGCCAACCATCACAAGAACGCCTGCAGTACCGCCGTCCGGGCGTCGATCGCTAGAACATGACGAACCCGCGGCATGCCGCCCCAAGCAGCCCACAGCTGCTCAAGGTGGTTCGGAGATTGGTGCTCCCCCTCACCGCCGGCATCGTCGTCTTCGGCGCCGTCACTGCCTTCGCCACCACGCTCTCCGTCGGAAGCGGCTCGCTGTCGTCCGGCAACGCGAGCGTTTCGGCCTGCAACACAAGCGCGGCGGTGAACTACACAACCACCTACGCCGCTTCGCTGCCCGGCTACAAGGTCGCCACGGCCCCCGTCAACACCGCCGTCGCCTGCGCATCGAAGGCCTACAAGGTGATCCTGACCGGCGCCGCGAACGCGTCCCTCGGGGAGGTCACCGGAACCCTTGACTCAGCCGGGAGCGCCACCCCCGACTTCAGTGCCAGCAACGTCTCGGCTGCGCTGGTCACCGGCGTCTCCGTCACCATCACGGGTTGACCGTGATCCGCCGCCGATTCGTCGCCACAACAGCTCTCGCCGCGATGCTCCTCAGCGTGCCCACCGCGGCGATCGCCAACGGCACTTCGCCTTCGGCGACGGCGCTCGCCGGCGCGTGGACGGCGGTGAGCTCATGCGGGTCCCTCGCCGGTGTGACACTGGATTGGACCTCCACCGCCAACGTGGTCACGCAGGTGCGCTTGGCTGGCCTGCCGGCGGGCTGCACGGGGGGAACACTCAAGATCACCCTCGCCGGAACGAGCGGCACCTCTCTCGGAACCGCCGGCCCGGCCGCCGTCAGCGGCACCTCCCAGACGCTCAGCGCCCTGACGGGATCTCCCACAGCCACCTCGGTCCTCAGCGCGCACCTCGTGGTGAGTGGGCCGTGAGGCGGCTTCTGGTGATCATGCTGGCACCGACGCTGGTCTTGGTAGGCGCTGGCCTGTCCGCCGCGGCCAGCGTGGCGGTGACCTCTCAAAAACTGGCCGCGATCTCGCCCAGCTCCCCGACGATGTTTCCCGTCTCAGTCGTCGTGGCGAACAAAAGCGGCGGCACCCTCGGTAGGGCGCAGAGCGGCGACATCATCACGCTCGTCTTCTCGAAGCAGATCGACGAGCCGACGATGTGCAGCGGCTGGTCCAACGCCTCCTCGACCCAGTCCATCACGCTCCAGTGGTCGATCGTCGACGGTGGCGCCGGCGACGACTCGCTTCAGGCGACGGGCACCTCAACCACCTGCACCAACGGCTTCCGGATCGGCACCATCGCCTTGGGCGCCGCGGGCTACAACAAGAGCACCACGACCATGAACTTCACCGGCACCACCAACGCTCTGTCGGTAGGGGCCAGCACGACCACGCTGACAGTCACGCTCGGCACCCAGAGCGGGGGGACCGTCGGCACCGTCTCGTCCGGCGCGCAGGCGGTATGGACCCCCGACGCATTGATCAAGGACCGCTCAGCCAACACCTGCGGATCCAACCTCGCGGCCACAACCGCCACCGTGCAGTTCTGAAGGGAACACCGAATGACCGCCACACCGGCCCTGCGTGAAGGGCTCCTGCTTGTCGGACGGCTCCTCACCTGCGCAGCCATCGTCCTCATCGTGCTGTCGTGGCCGCAGTCCCTGGGTGGTCGGGTCGCCTACGTTCGCGTCGACGGGCACTCCATGGACCCCACCTTTCGCTCCGGGGATCTGGCAGTCGTACGGCGGCAGTCCAGCTATGCGGTGGGTGACGCCGTCGCTTACCGCATCCCTCAGGGGCAGTTCGGTGCCGGCTCGATGGTCATCCACCGTCTCATCGGCGGCAATGGTCGCTCGGGATTCCTCACCCAGGGCGACAACAGGAGCATCGTCGATGAGTGGCACCCCCGGACCGCCGATGTCGTCGGGCTTGTCCGGCTCGTCGTGCCGAATGCGGGGACCCACCTCGCGCAACTGACCCAGCCAGTGAACCTCGGCGGCCTCCTCGCCGGGCTGACCGTCATGGTCATGCTGATCCCGTCCCGACCCCGCCCGGCCCGGCAGCTGACCGCAACGCGGCAGATGGCTGGCCGAAATGGTCCCAAGTGACCATGCAGCGCCTCAAGCCAGGCACCGAGGACATAGATACCCGGAACCACCGGGATGACCTGAAGGGCAAAGCCATGAAGAAGTACCTCGTCCCGCTCGTTGCGGGCGTCACGGTGTTCGGGGCAGCCACCGCGTTCGCAGCGACCCTCAGCGTCACAAGCGGCGGACTGGCTGCTGGCAATGCCACGGTGGCGAGCTGCAACGCCTCGGCCGCGGTCACGTACACGACGGCAGCCACGACCAACGCCAAGACCTACAAGGTGAGCACCGCGCCGGTCACCTCTGCCATCGCGTGTGCTGGGCTGTCCTACAAGATCACCCTGCTCGGCGCGAGCAACGCGTCACTCGGCGAGGCGACGGGGACCCTAGATGGCACGGGCGCGGACGCGCCGAGCTTCGCCAGCGCCAACATCGCTGCTCAGGATGTCGTCGGCGTCGCGGTCGTCATCTCCGGCTGATCCCTGCCAGTTCCTCACCGCACCATCTGAGCGCAATCTCAGAACCTCCCTGTCGCAAACGTGGGATTTCGTCTAACTTGCGACTGTGTCTCACACCACACCCCCGCCTTCCGGCCTGCGTGCGCGCAAGCGGGCGGCCACCCACGACCGGATCGCCGGCGAGGCCGCCCGTCTCGCAAGCCACCGAGGGGTCTCAGGGACCACCATCGAGGAGATCGCTGCTGCCGCCGACGTCGGCCGCTCGACGTTCTTCCGGTACTTCGACAGCAAGGAGATCGCGGTCGCCGAGGGCTTCACAACGCCCTGGCTGACCCTGCTCGTGCGGGCCCTCGCCGAGCAGCCCGCGGAGCTCACGCCCATGGAGGCCGTGCTGGCCGCCTTCGGCCAGTTCGCGACGGTGGTCGAGGAGGACCCCGGCGCGATCATCCGCCAGACTGCGATGTCGCAGGCCTCCCCAGGCCTGCAAGCCTGGACGCTGCAGCTGTTCGCCGGCTGCGAGAAGCAGATCGGCGACACCCTGGCGCCGCGATTCCACGACCTGACCCCCGAGGACCCACGACCACGGATGACTGGTGCCCTCGTCATGGCGGCCATCCGGCTGTCGATGGACCGGTGGCTCGCCTCAGGAGGCGAGGGCGACCTGCCGAAGATCATCCGTGATGCTCTGACCTGCATCACCCTCCAGCCCGCCCCCCACGCGAAGGAACTTGTCCTGTGATGCGCCGCCACCGCCTGCTCTCCGTCGGCGTCCTCGGGCTGCTCGCCCTCACCGCGTGCGGCTCGCGCGCGAACGACGCACTGCTCACCGAGGCCCGCCAGGCTCAGCTCAGCCAGGGCGGCGGCTCGACCGGTCCGGTCCTTGGCGGCGACACCACAGGCACGGGCACCACCGGGACCGGCACCGGGACGTCCGGCACCACCGGCACCGGGACCACGGGCACCGGCACATCAGGAGCCGCCGGCACCACGGGCAGCACCACCGGCACGGGTACGACGGGGACCAGCGGCTCCTCGACGACTGCAGGGACCGGTGGCTTCTCCGGCGACAACGGCGGCGCCACCGACGTCGGAGTCACCGCGACCACGCTGTCGATCGGCGTCATCGCGGACCTCGCAGGGCCCGTCCCCGGCCTGTTCCAGGGCGCTGTCTCCGGCACTCAGGCCTACGTCGCCAAGGTCAACAGCGAGGGCGGCATCTACGGCCGCAAGCTCAAGCTCGACGTCAACGACAGCCAGATGGACTGCGGCCAGTACACCGCCGCCACGACGCGCCTGGTGCAGAAGGACTTCGCGAACGTCGGCTCCTTCTCCCTGTACGACGGGTGCGGGGTGAGCGTCCTGAAGAACAACCCGACTTTCTCCGACGTGCACAGCGCCCTGCAGAACTCCGCACAGGGCTACGCCAACAACTTCAGCGTTGCGCCGCTCGAGCAGGGCTGGCGGCTCGGGCCGCTGGAGTACATGAAGAAGCGCTTCGGCGGCGCCTTCGCCCACGTCGGCAGCATCTACGCCTCGGTGGGCGGTGGCGCGGAGACCTGGGCGCACTGCAAGGCCGCCATCAAGCACGTTGGGGGCGACGTCGTCTACGACCGGGCGTTCGGTGCGACCGAGACCGACTTCACCGCGGACATCGTGCAGATGCGCCAGAAGGGCGTGCAGATGATCTACATGCCGGCGACGAACGCTGCGACTGCTGCCAACGTGCTCAAGGCGGCTCGTTCGCAGAACGTCGACTGGCCCGTGGTGTTCGGCGGTCCGGCGTACGACAAGGTCTTCTTGGACCAGGCTGGTTCCGCAGCGAACACCGGCGTCTACGAGGACCAGCAGTACGCGCTGTTCTTCAACCCCGACGAGGCCTCGAGCATCCCGGCGGTCGGGGAATACCAGAAGTGGATGAAGCAGAGCGGCAATGGCAACAGCATGGACCTGTTCTCCGCCTACGGCTGGGCCTCTGCGCAGCTGTTCGTGCAGGCGCTGAAGGCGGCCGGGCCGAGGGCGACGCGCGCTGGATTGCTGCGAGAGCTCAAGAAGATCCATGCCTTCGACGCCGGCGGCATCCTCGCCACGTCCGACCCGGCGGGCAAGCACGCTGCGCGCTGCTGGTTGTTCTCCGAGGTGAAGAACGGCAAGTGGGTGCGGGTGGACTCGCCGAAGAACTCCTTCCGCTGCGACGGCGGCTACTTCCTCGGATGACGACCTTCCTCGCCCTGACCACCCTGGGCATCGTCGTCGGCTGCATCTACGCGCTGACGGCGACCGGGCTGGTCGTCACCTACAACACCTCGGGCATCTTCAACTTCGCCCACGGTGCCATCGGCATGATCGCGGCGTTCAGCTACTGGCAGCTCACGGTGGCGTGGGGCTGGCCCGTCCCGCTTGCGCTCCTTGCGATCTTGGGCGTGGGCGCACCGCTGTTCGGAGCCCTCGTCGAACGGCTGCTGATCCGGCCCCTCAAGGGAGCGGCGGTGGACCTGTCCATCGTCGTGACACTGGGCTTGCTGTTGTTCCTCATCGGCCTGGCGAACCTGGCGTGGAAGCCGCGGGTCTCGCGCGTGCTCCCGCAATTCTTCGCCGACGCCAAGCCGGTGCAGATCGGCGCGCTCAACGTGAGCCTCAACCAGATCCTCATCGTGGTGGTGGCCCTCGCGGTGGCAGGCGCACTGCGGGTGTTCTTCCAGCGCACGCGCGTCGGCATCGCGATGCGTGGCGTGGTCGACGACCCGGACCTCGCCGCGATGACGGGGGTCTCGCCTGCGCGGATCCAGCAGTTGTCCTGGGCACTGGGAGCGGCCCTGGCGTCCCTGGCCGGCATCATGCTCGCGCCGCTGGTGACCCTGAACATCCTCACGCTGACGCTGCTGGTCATCAACGGCTACGCCGCGGCCCTCTTCGGCCGCCTCAAGAGCCTTCCCCGTACGGCGGTCGGCGCCCTGT
Organism: Mycobacteriales bacterium; assembly: GCA_046595815.1. Lineage (GTDB taxonomy): Bacteria > Actinomycetota > Actinomycetes > Mycobacteriales > SCTD01 > RYN-111. The sequence continues at coordinate 6,731 of JBKJSN010000121.1, read as the reverse complement.
TGCTCGGTCTGGCGATCAACTACGGCATCGGCTACATCCCCAGTGGGGGCCTGTTCGCCGACATCCAGCCGGCCATCCCGATGATCTTCTTGTTCCTCATCCTCATCTTCTCGCCCGCGGCGCGACTGCGGACGGCGAACCTCGCGGCAACCTACGTCCCGACGGTGCCCGGGCCGCGCGAGGCAGCGGTCGTCGCGACCGGCTTCCTGATGCTCGCCGTACTCCTGTCGCGCACCTTGTCAGAGGCGAACCTCATCATCGGCAGTCGCTCGCTGGCCCTGGCCATCACGCTGCTCTCGCTCGTGCTGCTCACCGGCTACAGCGGACTGACCTCCCTGTGCCACCTCACCTTCGTCGGGCTGGGCGCCTACGCCATGGGCACCTGGGGCGGGGGCTCGCTGCTCGGGGTCCTGGCCGCCGTCGTGCTGTCGGCAGTCGCCGGCGCTGCGGTGGCGCTGCCCACCCTGCGGCTGCGCGGGCTCTACCTCGCCCTGGCGACGTTCGCCTTCGCCACCGCGATGGACACGGTGTTCTTCAACAACCGGCTCGGCGAGGGCGGGAGCCTGGAGGTCAAGAGGCTGCACCTGCCGTTCGTGGCGACCGAGTCCAACGCGGCCTTCTTCGTGCTGTGCGCCGTCGCCTTCGCCCTCTGCAGTCTGGGAGTTCTCGCCGTACGCCGGGGTCGCTGGGGCCGCCAGCTCACCGCCCTCAACGACTCCCCTGCGGCGTGCGCGACGTTGGGCGTCAACACCAACATCACCAAGCTGGTGGTCTTCGCCGTCAGCGCCGGACTCGCCGGTCTTTCGGGCGCCCTGTTCGGCGGGCTCCGCGGCACGGTGTCACCGAATGACTTCGCGGCGCTGGGCAGTCTGGTGCTCCTGCTGACGTTGCGCATCGGGGGCGTCAGCACGGTCACCGGCGCCCTGTTCGGAGCGATGACGGTGGCGCTGTTCCCGACGCTGCAGGACCACGCGCCCCAGATCCCGCAGCTGGCCTTCCTGCTCACGGGTCTGGCGGCGATCAGCATCGGGCGCGACCCCGACGGTGTCGGCGGGCAGGTGTCGCGGCTCGGCGAGCGATGGCGCGCACGCAGCGCAGCTCGGGTGCACGAGCACGGTTCGGGCAACACCGTCGAGGAGGGCCTCCTTGTCCACCGCTGAGCAGGCTCCGGTCCTAGCGGTCGAGGCGGTCTCGGTCCGCTTCGGCGGGGTGCAGGCCGTGCGCGAGGCGACGATCCACGCCTTCGCCGGCGAGGTCACCGGTCTCATCGGCCCCAACGGCGCCGGCAAGACCACGACGTTCAACGTCATCACCGGCCTCGAGCAGCCCACCTCGGGGCGCGTCCTCATCGGGGGCAAGGACGTCAGCGGGCTCTCGCCGTACAAGCGGGCGCGCTGCGGCATGGCCCGCACCTTCCAGCGGCTGGAGGTCTTCGGGACCCTCAGCGCGCACGACAACGTGCTTGCTGCGGCAGAGTTCCGGCGCTCGTGGTCAGGGGACAACGACGACCCCCGCGAGGTGGCCGCGCGCATCCTCGATCGGGTGGGCCTCACCCACGTGGCGCACGAGCGCGTCGATGCCCTGCCGACGGGCCTGGCCCGACTGGTCGAGCTCGGCCGCGCGCTGGCCACCAAGCCGCGGCTGCTGCTGCTCGACGAGCCGGGATCGGGGCTGGACCCGACGGAGAGCGAGGCGCTCGGCGACCTGCTGCTCGAGCTCGCCGAGCAGGGCATGGCGGTGCTCCTCGTCGAGCACGACGTCGACCTGGTGATGCGCGTGTGCAGCCGCATCCACGTCCTGGACTTCGGCCAGATCATCGCCGTGGGCACTCCCCGCGAGGTGCAGGCAAATCCGCATGTCCAAGCGGCGTACCTCGGACAAGAGGACCCTATGGAGGACGAGGGGGTGGTCGCGTGAGCACGCCAGCGCTTGAGCTCAAGGACATCCGCGCCGGGTACGGGCGGATCGAGGTGCTGCACGGCGTCTCGTTGTCCGTCCCAGCCGGGTCGGTGTTCGCGCTGCTCGGCCCGAACGGCGCAGGCAAGACCACCACGATGGCGGTCGCCTCTGGCCGAGTCCGGCCGACCGCGGGGTGCGTGCACGTCGCCGGCAACCACGTGAACTCCGTGGCCCCGGAGGCTCTCGCCCGCGCGGGGGTGTGCCGCATCCCCGAGGGTCGCGGGGTGTTCCCGAACCTCACCGTCGCGGAGAACCTCCGGATGTGGACCTACGCGAGCGCCCTGTCGACCAAGGAGGTGCAGGAGCGTGCCTTCGCGCGCTTCCCGCGCCTCGGGGAGCGCCGCAACCAGCTGGCCGGCACGATGTCGGGCGGCGAGCAGCAGATGTTGGCGATGTCGCGTTCCCTGGTCACCGAACCGGGGGTGTTGCTGCTCGATGAGATCTCGATGGGGCTCGCGCCGAAGATCGTCGCGGAGCTCTACGACGTGGTGAAACAGCTCGCCGCCGAGGGCATCAGCATCTTGCTGGTCGAGCAGTTCGCCCGCACGGCCCTGGCCGTGGCGGACTACGCCGCGGTCATGACCGGCGGCACGATCACCGTCGTCGGGCAGCCTGCCGACGTCGCCGATGCTGTCAACGAGGCCTACCTGGGAGGTGCCGCATGAGGGGACGTCGCACAGCGGCCGTGCTGCTCACGACAGGACTCGCCTGCCTGGCCGGCGCGGCGGTGCCGATCCTGTCGGTGGCCACGGCGCAGGAGGAGCCAGGCTCGGGCCTGGGATCGTTCAACCTCTCCGCCAACGCCCCCGTGGTGCAGATCCGCGAGGACTACGCCGCCTCCAACTGCAGCGCCGCCCCGGCGAACACCGCTGCCTGCGAAGGGGTCGTCAACGAGTCCGTCTCGACGCTGCGCAACGGCCCCATCGGGCACTCGCTCGCCTCGGTCGGCTGGCCTGGGACGCTCGGCGGCAACGCCGGCAGCCTGATCATCGTGGCGCAGCCCGGCGCCCCGAACGAGCTCACCGCGCTCAACGACCCGATCCGGGCGGAGAACTTCACCAGCGGCAAGCAGGACACCGTCACCTACGACAAGGTGCCGGGCGCCCTCATGACCGCCACAGCCACCGCCACCAAGGTCGCCGCCACCTCCTCGATCGGGCAGTCCCAAGCCACACCGATTGGCACCTTCGGCCAGATCCGCAGCAGCAGCAGCACCCGGCTCACCGGGGCCGCCAAAGCGGTCGCCGAGGCGCACAGCGAGGTCCACGACGTGACCATCGGCGGCGTGTTGCACCTCGGCGCGGTGGTCTCCGACGCCACCGCCACCACCGACGGCGTGAAGGCGGTCGCCAGCGGGCGGACCACCATCACCGGCGCGACCGTCAACGGAACGCCCGTCACGATCGACGAGCGCGGCGTCACCGCGCAGGGCCAGAACCTGCCCTTCCCCGGGCAGGTCACGGACGGCGTCAACACCGCCCTGGCGAACGCCGGCATGACCGTCCTGGTCAGCCGTCCCAACGGGAAACCCTCGGGCGCCGATGTCGTCTACAACGCCGGCAGCCTCGTGCTCGTCTGGAAGCAGCAGGGTGCGGGCACGCTCACGATCATGATCGGCGGTGCCCAGGTGGCCGTCGCGAGCTCCCCGGGCTACGACTTCAGCGAGCCCGACCCGGGCGGCGGCACCACCGGAGGAACGACGGGTACGACGATCGGCGGCACGGCGGGCGCTCCCCCGGAGCTCGGTGGTCCGATCAACGTCGGTCCGCTCCCCGGCAGCGGCCAGCCCCCCGTGTACGCCGCCCCCGGCCCCTCCGTCCTCGCCCCCGTGACGCGGGCCTACTCCGGCCCACTGCCTCATGGCATCTCACCCTGGATCGGCGGGCTCGCGCTCGTCGGCGCCACCTTCGTCATGGCGGGCCTGCGTCGGCTCCCCGACCGCGTGCTCGTCGCCAGCCCCACGTCCTGTCCGAACGGAGACCTTGCATGACCACCCTCGACACCGCCGCCCTCCTGCGTCAGGAGCGGCTCGCCGAGCAGGTCGGCGGGCTCCGCGGGCGACGCGGCCTGGCGAGCGACCGCTGGATGCTCCTGGCTGGGGGCCTGCTGTTGCCGCTCGGGCTGGTGCTCGTGCTGCTCGGTTGGTGGGGCGCCTCCCACACGGTGTTCCTGTTTGAGCAGGTGCCCTACCTGCTCTCCGGTGGCGTGCTGGGCCTGGCCCTGGTGATCGCGGGCGGCTTCGTCTACTTCGCCTACTGGCTCACCCTCCTCGTGCGCGAGAGCCGGCTGGGCCGCGAGGAGCTCGCAGCCGCCCTGCTGCGGGTGGAGCGGCTACTAGAGCAGGGCGCCGCACCGCGTACGGCGAGGACCCCGGGAGCAGCGTCCGGCCGGCTCGTCGCCACCAAGGCCGGCACGATGCTGCACCGTCCCGACTGCGTCGCCGTCGACGGCCGCGACAACCTGCGCTCGGTCACGGCAGACACCCCGGGACTGACGCCCTGCAAGCTCTGCGACCCGCTCGGCTGATCAGCCGGGCCTGCGCCCGGTGACGACGGGCAGCAGCCAGCAGGCGTAGCCAGGCGGCGTGGTGATGCACTCGATCATCGCGTCCCAGTGCGCCTCGAGTTCCTCGCGCGGCATGGAGGAGTGCTCCGCCAGCGCGTCGGTGTAGCCATCTCGCCAGGCCCGCCAGATCGCCGCGAACGTTTCCCGCTCGACGCGCTTGGTGTCGACGACCACGTAGTCGACGGTGACGTCCACGCAGCCTGCCGCCTCGAGCAGGACAGGCGCCTTGCGGCCGATGCGCAGATCGGTGCCGCCGGCCGCGGCGAAGGGCATGGCGGCGCGGTACCAGAACTCATCGGAGTCGAAGGGCGTCGGGTGGAACGTCATCAGCCCGTAGTCCTCGGCGACCAGGTGGACGACGCCACCAGGCTTGGTGACCCGCACGAGCTCAGCGAGGATGACGGGCACGTCGGGCACGGCTTGCAGCACGTGACGGCAGGCCACCAGGTCCGCCGTACCGTCGGGAAGGTCGAGCGCATAGGCGTCGTCCACGCGGAACTGCGCGCGCGACCCAGCGAAGCCACAGCTCTGCCTGGCGAGGTCGAGGTGCGGCGCAACGACGTCGACGCCGAGCAGGGTGACGTCCTCGCGCAGGGCGAGCACCTTGGCGCTGAACTCGCCCGTACCGCAGCCGACGTCGAGAACGTGCGCGCCCTGCGGGAGGGCGTGCCGCTCAAGGACCGCCCGCTCCTGCGGCCAGATGCACTCGATCTGCGCGCGCAAGTTGCGAACCATCGACTCGTCAGCCATTTGTTCGGCCTGCGGGTTGCGTTCGTTCGACATGCCCGCACGGTACGTCGGGCGGCTGCGCTCAGGGGCAGCGTCGGGCGAAGACGTAACAGCGCAGCGGAGGCTCGGCGGGCGTCTCGGGAGCGCCGACGACGTTCACCCCCGGGACCAGGATGCTCACGATCGCGGGGGCGAGCATCGCGGGCTGCAGGTAGTTCTGCGGGTTCGCCGGGTCGATGCCCGGCTGGTAGACCTCGCTGCAGACGCTGGCGGGGATGCGCGTGGGCACCGCGGGGCCGGCGTGGTCGAGGGCGTCGATGACGAGGGCGTAGGTGACCGGGTCGACGGTGCCGTTGAAGTTGTGCTCGTAGACGTCGTTCGGGCACAGGTCCTGGACCGCCACGTTGGTGATCTTCCCCTGGCCGGTGTGGAGGCTCGAGGACGCGGTCTCCGGGGAGTCGCTCGGCTGCACCTCCTCGTCGGTGTGGGTGAACACGTTCGTGTAGGAGATGCCACGGAAGGTCTCGGTGCGGCTGTTCAGCGCCTCGATGAACTTCGCGTCGGCCGCCTGCTGCCACACGGCAGGCACGCAGCTCACGCCGTTGCCGCAGGAACCGCCCGCAGTCGTGCCGTGGTTGGTGGGAGCCATCCCGACGATGTCGTCGACCATCGGGCGTGTGTCGGGCCAGAACCGCAAGGCCCACCGCATCGACATGCCGCCCTGGCTGTGGCCGACGACGGCGATCCTGCGGCCGGCGAGCTTGCGCATGGTGCGGATGCTGTAGACGAGGTACTCCCCCGCGATCTGGATGTCGCCGAGGGTGTGGTGCGGCGGGGTCAGCGCGCACCAGGGCCGCTTCTGGGCGCGGAAGGCGCGCTCGTAGTTCCAGGAGAAGTTCTGCTCGGCGGTGGCACTGGTGCCAGGGCTGAGCAGGACGGGCTGCAGCCGGCTTCGCCGGAAGTCACCCTCGCAGCGCAGGGCTGCCTTCAGGTCCGGCAGCGGGACACTCAGCCGCGGGCCCGGGCGGTCGAGCGGCGCGTACTCCGTCGTCGCGCCCTGCGACGGGACTGCTGCGCTCAGGCCGAGCAGCAGCGCGATCGCGAGCACCATCCGACGCACGGGGACCTCCAGGTCTGGGACGGGCACACAACTGCCGCGCTCCGACCACACTTCGACGTGGGCGACCCGACACCTGCCACGGGTGGGCCGTGGGCTTTCGCTGTGAGTGAAACCCTTTAGTTTGCAGGGGTTTTCGTCCACATCGGGGTTGCGGGTGTCGGTGGTCGGGGGTAGTGTTTTGCCTCGAACACGTTGTCGAGAGGAGCGGGTCGTGCTGTCCGCCGAGGAGTGCGTTTTCTCGGTTCCGGACGTGCCTGATGAGGTGCTCGAGTGGCCGGTGTGGGATGAGCTGGGGCAGTGCGAGTGTGGGGGTTGGTGCGCGAACGTGTGCCAGGCCCGGCCGCTGGACTGGACACCG
>JBKJSN010000060.1:0-9837 GCA_046595815.1 Mycobacteriales bacterium | reverse complement strand
GACGGCGACGTCGTGGAGTTCCGCTTCAACGTGTGATTGGGGCCTCTTTAGGCTTCTGACCTGCGGGTTTGTCCTCAGCCGCTCTCGTTAGTCCGCAGGTAGTCCGCAAGAACTTCCGGTTCCTGACCAGCCATGGCCGTCTCGAACAGGGCCTGGGCTGCCTTCCGGGTGCGGTCTTCGGCGGTCGGCCACAGGTGCGCGTAGGTGTTCAAGGTGGTTGTCGCCTTGGCGTGGCCGAGGGCTCGCTGCACGGTCACGACATCGCACCCAGCGGCGATCAGGCCCGAGGCGTAGAAGTGCCGGAGGTCGTGCATCTTGATGCCGGTGATCTTGGCTGTATTGCAGGTCTTGCGCCACCAGTACCCGACCGTGTTCTGGTGCGGAGGCTGGTGCTGCTCTCCCTTGAACACCCAGGCGGTCTGGGTGCTGACGCCGCGCAGCGCGAGGTGTGCCGAGATCATCTCGATGAGCGGTTGGGGGGCGAAGATCGTGCGCTCGCTGCCGTGCTTGGGGCTGCTGATCTCGACGCCACCACCGCTCAGCCGCTGCGCCTGACGCCTGACCTTGATCGTGCATCGCAGGAAGTCGATGTCGCCCACCTGTAGTGCTGCGGCCTCTCCCAGTCGAAGACCGGCGAAGGCCGCGAGCCCCACGAACGCATTGAAGGAGTCTCCCGCCGAACCGATCAAGACGCCGACCTGCTGGGTGGAAGGGAGGGTCATCGCCACGTCGCTTCGGCGCAGGCGGGGGAGTCTCACGCCCTCGCTGGGGTCGGACGAGATCACCCGATCCCGAACTGCTGCCCGGAAGACCGCGCGGACGTTGTTGAAGCGGGTCTTGATGGTGCCCGGAGCGAGCCCTGGGGACTTGTTCTTGCCCCGGTGGACGGTCAGCATCGCCTTCACCCACTGCTCCATGTCGCTGCGCGTCACCGCCGAGATCGCGGCGTCCGCGAAGGGGACTGACTTGGCCGCGAGGTCCATGGCCTTCTTCGTGTTGGAAGCCCAGACCTGATGCTCGGACCAGCGTGCGTAGTAGGCGGAGAAGGTGATCTGCCCGGCCTTGGGATCGACGTACTGGCCTGTGACGAAAGCCGTTGTCGTCTCATCCAGCCACCGCTGGCCTTGGGCTCGGGTGGCGAAGTGGCGGGCGTGCTCTCGTCCGGTGGCGTCGCGGTAGCGGGCGCGCCAACGCCCGTCCTCGCGCCTCTTGATGCTGGACATGGGCTGACTCCTGTTCGGGCTGCCGCAGTGAAGCAGGGGGGTACGACGTTGATCCTTCTCAGCGGCGACGAGCGGCAGTGTTGAGCCAGGTGTCTACGTCGGCCCGTCGCCAACGCAGGTGACGACCAACGAAGATGGCCGGAGGCCCCTTGTCCAGGTACCGCCAGGAGTAGAGCGTGCCGACCGGGACGCCAAGGAAGGCGCTTACTTCCTGCGGTGTCATCAGACCCTGGTTGTCCTGGGCAGAGGTGTTGGTCCCTCCCTTAGGACCCCGCGCAGGCTGGCTGCCAGCGACGCGCTCAAGACCAGCCACGAGATCGAGAAGGGCGTCAAGCGGGACTCGCTCGGCTGGTCCAAGGCGGACAGTCGGCAGGACACCGGAGGCGATCAGTGAGCGGAGCCGTGAGTGGTCGATAGACAACCGCTTCGCAGCCTCGCGGGTGGTGAGAAGCAGCCGGTCCTGTAGAACCCTCTGCGTGCGCCCGTCTGTGTAGTCGGCTGCCAGACCTCGGGCGATGTGGGGGATAGCCCTGGGCCAGATGCCCTGGGCCACGAAGGCTTCCAATGTGGCTTCATCGCGGTCCTCATGGGCTCGCAGGAGGGCGCGCAGGTGCTGGCGGTACTCGGGGCACCCCCCGACCTCCTCGGCCCACTCCACGAGGTCGCTGAGGTTGTCGAGGAAGTGCAGGCGACCCTCTCGCTGCTCCTCTGCGACGGCCTCGCGTCCCGCTGCCATGAACCGCTGCTGGGCGAGCGCAGTAGTCACGATGCGAGGCTGTCCTCGACCTGATCGAGGGACATGCCGAACTGTCCGCCAGCCACGATCCAGTTGCCATCCGGCTGCACGAGCCAGAACTGGCCGTAGTCATGGGCGCGGGGGTCGCGGCGGTGGGACTTGCGGAGCACCAGGCCCTGTCGGTGGGCTGCGCGGCGCAGTCTGTTCTCACGGACCTTCTCGCTCTGATCGTGCATCTGGCTGCTCTCCTCGGGCTTGTGTGATGCCCGAGGGTCAGCCACATGCGATGCCTGGTCAAACGAGCGAAAGTCCAGCATTACCAAGCATCCTTGGAGTGCTGAGCGTGCGAAGGGCTCCGGGTCAGGGCGAAGATCACCCGGTTGGAGTAGGGCCGCCACTCACCTACAGAGTGAGAGGACCATCCGTCGTCTTGACGCGAGCGAGCACTTGGAGGAGGCGGAAAGCCGGGTCGCTGGTGGCCTCGCTGTTGCCCTTGGCGACGTTGATAAGTTCCTGCACGGCGTCGCCATAGGCCCGGTTCATCACGAAGCGGAGATGGTCCCCCCGTTTCTCGAACTCCGAGGACATCGTGGCGAAGGCACTCGTCATTGCACCGACCGGAACTCGCGGGCTCCACACCTCGAAGTGATGTTGGTCGTCGGGAAACTTCTCCTTGGCGAAGCGTTGCGCGCGAACCAACTTGTCCGCCACCTTCTCGACGGTCTTCTTGTTGCCGCCGTAGGTCATGCCTTCGATGTGTGTGGTGACCTCCGCGAAGTAGATGTCGCGGGGTGTTCCGAGTCGAATGGCGATCACGTCGATCTCACCCTGCTCGCCGGGGAGGAACGTGTTGAAGAGGACGAACTCGCAGCCCCTGACGTACCGCAGGTAGGACCCCACCAGGCTCTCCCCGATGTCCTCAGCCATTGACTACGCCCCCTCGGCCTGTTCGCGCACCTGGCGGAATGTCTCGCCCCTGGCCCAGGTAGTGAACAGGCTGGCGAACTCGGGCTGGTCGAGGAAGCGTCGGAGCATCTCGCCGTTGGCGTCGTGGCGGTCGATGACCAGGCCCTCGAACCGCTTGTCGAAGGTGTAGCCGAAGTTCTTCTCGGTGTTCGCCAAGGCGCTGGCGCGGATCTCCGGGTCTTCAACGGTGACCGTGAGTTGCTGCTGGACCCACACCAGGTCCGCTTGGCCGAGGTTCGAGCCGAACTTGTCGTTCAACGTTTCGATGATCGTCGAGAGCGCGGCCTGCGTGGCCGCGTTCATCCCCCCGGACCCGACTCCCGTGAACGCGCCGGGGAGGATTTGCTCCCCGTCCCCGGCTCCGAGGCTCACGTCGAAGGTGCCGAGCGGCTCAGGCGGGCCTTGCTCGCACCGCCGTCACCCGCGCCCAAGCCTTGGCTGACCGCAAGGCGGGATGAAGCCCCGCTCACGGGCTGACCAGCCAGAAATGCCCGACGACGAGCCGCCCGCCGACTTCGCCAACTTCGGCGAGTGGCCCGAGGGCCTCTACGCGCACCTCGACCGCTTTCGGCAGGGGCATCTCGTCGAGGGACTTCCGCTTGCCTACGTAGGCTCTACTCCGCCACTCTGGCCGGGAGCCGTGGCGGGCGAGTCCAAGGTCGGCGACGCTCTCGTCCGAGTGGTAGATCAGTCCATCGCCCACGCCATGCTGGTGACGCAGGCGTGCGACCTGATGAAGCCGGGCGCATGGGCAACGGTGGTTCCGGTCTACGACGCCGCCGCTCGGCTGGATCGAGGCCACCTCGGCAACGCGCGGACGGGAAGGACTCTGCACCTCGTTGCCCTTTCGCCGGGATGGGCGGCGGAAGGTGAACTGTGGGTGGCCGACCTACGGTTGGAGGTGCCGGTCGAGAAGCGCCTCCTGCTCGGGAAGGAGCCGTTGGAAGCGTTCTTGGACCCTGCCGAATACGGTGTGCTTCGGGACCGGCTTGGTGCCACTCGCCAGCGGAACGCCGTCGCCACGCCTGCCTGGGACCTGGTGCTGACTCCGCTGTTCGCGGCCCTGGCCGAGGACGAGCCAGGATGGGAACTGCTTGATACGCACGTCCGCGAGTTCCGAGTGCAGTGCAACGACCCGACATCCCCAACGATGGTCCAGGTCTTCGTCGTTCTCCACGAAGATGAGCCCGAGGGTCGCATCGAGCGCTTAGTTGACGACGCCCTCTCGACCCTCCGCGAGGGGGCGCAGGCGGGCGGGGTGACCATTCCGCCTGTCCAGGTGTCCACGCTGTGGGAGATGACAGCGCAGGACTACGTCACCAGCGACAGCGTGGACCGGGACTCCGGCTCCTAGTCAGTAGCCTCGGAACAGGTCTTCGAGCCGCACGTCGAGGGCCTTCGCAAGACGTGCGAGCACGTCCAGGGATGGGTTGCGGTGACCAGCCTCCACCTTGCTGAGGTACTCCCGAGCGAGCACGGCCTTGTCGGCTACGTCCTCCTGGGTCCGCTCCCCGCGTAGTTCCCTCAGCCGGTCACCGAGCGCGCGCGCGTAGGCCCGGTCCTCGAAGGAGAGGACCGGCTGCTTGCGCGGCGGTCGAGACACCCGGTTGAGGCAACCTGCTCAACCCTTCCCTGTATGTGACCGATAGTTCACATTGGGGGTGGGCTGGGCTGCTCCTCGCCGGGCCGACCCAGATGCGAGGAGCGTTCGATGTCGCGCGTATGCGGGATGGGCCATGAGATGCCCGAGGATCGGGCGCTGTGCCCGACCTGCGGCATGGGCGTCCTCCCGGCTCCCGTCGCCGTACCGACACCCGATCCCACCCCGGCAACGTCCGCTTTCCCGGCGGACCTCAATGCTCTGCTGGCGGGAGTGGACTCACACGACGTTGCGGACGGCTCCGGGGCCGGGCCGACGCTCCCATTTCCTGGGTCAGCGGGCTTGCCCGTGCCGGGAACCTCAGTACCCGGCGCGTCGCGTGGACTGGGCTTGAGTTCGCGTGCCCTGGTTGCGCTGGGGACGGTGGTCGCGGTCGGCGTCGCTGGCTTCGTCCTGGTCAACGGGGGGATGCCAGGAGGTGGTGCTGCAACCGGCAGCACGAGCAGTTCGGATCAGATCTCGATCTCGACCACGAGCACCGAGAGCCCCTGCACGTTTGCTCTCACGAACGCCTTGGCGGACGGGCTCGCAGCACTTGGCGACGGCGCGTCGGTCGGGTACTGGACGCAGGGCTTCGACGGCATGGTCGAGCGGGCTCTGCCGACCTACGTCGAAGCGGTCCAGGCGTTCCAACTCCACGGCCAGACGGAGGACTACACGCAACTACTCGGAGCCTGGGGAGAGGCCACCCACATCGGCTCCGTGGATCGAAGCCAGACCGTCTCCATCCCCACGGCGAGGAACGTGGCCGCGCGGCTCTGCGCGAACAACACGCGTGAGGCCATCGCTGCCCGCGTCGAGGCCGCGAGGCAAGCCAGCGCCCCTCAGGCGGCTCCGGCCTGCTGCGCTGGGGAAGGCGGCACCTACACCCCGCCGGTGCCGACCGCTGCCGAGGTGGCGGGCTGCCGCAAGGAGATGCCCCGGCTGTGGCGAGGAGTCGTGAACGGCAGCATCGACCTCGACAGCGCGGACCCCACTACGTTCGCGGGCCAGACGAATGTCAACCCTGAGGCTGCGGGCCTCGAACTGGTGGCGCTCCGCAACAAGTACGGCGAGGACCTGCAAGCCGGACTCACGCACATCCGCACCTGGTGCGTGCTCATGCCGGACGAGTCCTGACTTCGTGTCCGCTGGTTGCCAGGGTTGCGACCAAGATCATCCGGCCACGTACTGCGCCAGAGAGCCGCTCGACCTAGGAGTACGCCATGCCGATCAACACTGACACCGAGGGCCGGTTCAGCGGCGAGGGCTGGGTTACCGGCGGCTTCATGGGGCCGGTCTGGATGAACCCAGCGGGCTGGGTGTGGTTTCCCGAGGAGAGATCCTGGCGGTTCATGCCCTTCATGCTCAGCGGCGGTCCCACCTGGGACACCTGGCAGGCGGCAGGCATGCCGGTGTTCTCGCCGGAGCCCACCGGGCCACCTCAGATGACACCGTTGCCCGGCGCTGAGGCACCAGCCCCGGTGTCGGCCTACGCGGAGCACTCAGTCCCCCTCGGCACCTCGGCCCTGATTCGCGCCTCCGATGGCAGGTACCAAGGGGAGGGCTGGTTCGACGACGAGGACCCGCCGGTCTACCTCCGACATGACGGCTGGGTCTGGTTCTCGCAGTACGGCCACTGGCAGTACGTGCCCTTCGTCCACGCGAACGGCCCGACTCAGGAGGAATGGGTGGCGGCAGGATCGCCCATCCTCGGATCGCCCCCAGCCGACCCACCGCCCGGCTACGTCCCCGCGCACCAGCCGTTGGCCGAATCGGCACCGCCTATCCCGCTACCGCCCTCGCAGCCTGCCGGTGAGCCAGCCCAGCACGCGCCGACCTCTCACCCGTTCGCAGGGTCGCCCCCCGGCCTCTGGGACGGGGTTGGCTGGGTCCAGCACGAAGGGGATCTGGTCTACAAGCGGGGTGACGGCTGGTACTTCTCGCAGACCCGGAACGAGTGGAAGGAGGCCACGCACCTGCTCACTGGTTCCCTCCCGGCCCCGCCGCCACCTCCGATGGGGATGCGGGTTCAGAAGGAGATGCAGAACCTTCGCACCGGCTGGCCTACCCCGAAGCAGGCGTGGAAGTCACCGGACAAGTTCGTTCGGGTTTGCCGCTGGATCATGCTGCTCGGCCCGGCCATTGCCGTCCTCGGCCTCGCGGGTGGAGCCAACGAGGGCAGCGTGATCGTCGCCTTCTTCGGGTTCATGGCCCTGCCCATCGCCGCCTTCTACGGCTACTTGCGCGTCGTCTACAAGCAGGACCGCAAGAAGGCACTCGCGTTGTTCATCGGCGCGAGCATGTTGCAAGGTCTGTTCGGGCGCGCCGTCAACGGTCACATCGCCCGCACTCAGCCGACACCCATGGGAATGGACACCGACCCCTACCGCCTCAACAGGGTGATGCGCCCATGATGGCTATCGACGCCCTCCGGGTCCTGGCCGAGCACGGCGGTGTCGTGCGCTTCTCCGTGAGGCCAGACGTGCCGTCTGTTCGGGTCATGATGCCCTCGCCCCTGCATGAGACAGACCGGGTAGTCGCCATCAACCTCCTGGGAGACAACGACGCCATCGACGTGCTCACAGAGACGGTCGAGGAGGTGATGGCCGAGGTGGAGGCTGCTCGCGCGCGGCGCGGGCTTCGCCTGGTCGAGCCGTGACTGAGGAGCCGGTGGCCGAGCCGCGCGAGGCTTGGAAGGCGGGGGTGTCGAAGGAGTACGTCACTGTCTACGACCCGAAGTTCACCGGCCTGCTGCGTCGAGTCAGGGCCGACAGCACCGCCGCCCTGGAACTCCCGCGCCGCCACCCGTTCGACGAGCGCGACGAGGACGACAAGGATGACGTGCCGCCGGTCTAGTCGGTCGGGGTCGGTGCGGCTGTCGGGTCACCAGCGGGCTGCCGAGGGATCACGCCTGATCCTGCGGCCTGCCCGTCGTGCGTAGGCGGTCGAGGCCGTCCTTGTCCTTGAGCGAGTGGTCGTCGGCTCGCAAGACCTCGCCCGTCCCGCCGTCGAGGATTACCTTCACGTAGCGATCCTCGCGCCTGTTGACGATCTGCATGACGTTGTTCCACTTGCCCTCTGCGGCGTGGAAGTTGTCGCCCAGGCGCAGCATGTAGACGGGCCTCCTGCTGTTGGCACCGCGTCCGACGACAGTCATCTCGTGCTTCTGGTTGGCCGTCTCGGCAGTGAGGATCATGCAGACATCGACCCGATTGCTCTCGCACCCGTCGCCAGGGCAGGTGGCGTCTGCTGGCACCTCCCAGTCGGCTGTCGTCCCCATGGCCCCGCTCAACGTCTGCCGAATGAACCCACACGTCTCGCAGTACACCAGGGCCTGCCATTCATCACCGGGAGTGACCTCGCCGTTGGGGGCATCCATGGCCGCAGCATGGCACGGCGAGACGGGGCGCGAGCACCCCAGCGAAGCCACCAGGCCGCGCATCATGGGGAGGTGATCTCCCGACCGCGCATCCCCGCCAGCGACCTTCGTGCTGGTGACCGACTGCTCTGGACGGATGCGCTCGATGAGAGCGAAAGCGTCCCAGCCATGCCCATGGTTGTCGGCGTTGAGAAGTGGACGGAGCGGTCGCAGTCACCATCGCGGAACGCCCGAGCCAGTGGTACTGCACGCCAACGCGATCGTCGTCATCGAGCGCGTGGTGACCAGCGAGTAGGGGTGGGCTTGAGATCGGCGCGTACCCCAGGTTGATTGCACGTTCAACAATCGAGGTGGGTGCCATCCCCCCTACGAGGCGGGACGCCAGACTCCACCGCGACTACCGAGGACTCGGCCCCACTCGCTCCTGCTGGTGGCGACCTGATGGGCAGGGGTCGGGGCCACGCAGTCGATGGTCCCGCAGATTCTGATGAGAACCCGGCCCGGCAGCAGCGGGCCGTACTCGTGCTCCCACAGGCTGTGGCGCACACGGAACGACCCGCCGAAGACCTTCACCCGCCCAGTCGGGTGCCGCAGGCAGCCCCCGGTCCCGGCGACCACGACCACCTCCGCCATGGCCTGCACGTAGAGGGCCTCGGTGAGGACGGCGGGCGGTGTGGTGATGGCGTCCGGGGCGGCGAGGGTCATGTCAGCAGGGTAGGTCGTGCCGAGTCTCTGGGAGGACGGCTCCTGTAGGTCGAGAGGGAGCAGATCGCCTGCTGCGTATGCCTTCTCGACTCCAAGCATCTTGGGTAGTCCTTGCCGCATCGGCAGCCAGAGGCACTGCACCCATCCCCCCAAGACGTTGCGGAAACACCGCCAGAAGTGCCTGCACGCCCCGCTGAGGGCGCGCGGCGGTCGGAACGATACAAGGGGGTGGGCTCGCCATCCTCAAGCCTTCCTGGGGGCGCTGGGCCGCTCGCCCCATGGAGAGGTGTCGGGCAAGGCCAGGACGACGACTCCCTCGACCTCGCCCCGCTGAACCACCTCCCGAGGGATCTGACCGGGGCGGCGCGGGGGTCGGCGGGGTCATGCCGCGTCTCGCCTCCGTGAAGCGGATCTGCCTCATGCCGCAGAGCCCTTCAAGATCCGCGCGGCCCGCTGGCGCAGTTCCTCGTCCGTGGACGAGCGTGACCCCAACGATAGGAGCCGGGCGAACGCTGACACGTGAGCCTCGAAGTCGTACACCTCCTCCGGCTCGACCGGGGACGACGCGGGTGCGACGGAGGGCATGAGCCGACCTCCGTTCTCCTCAACCAAGCGCCGGTTGCGCCTGTCCTCGTAGGTGCCGTCGTGGTAGGCCGCGACGTGATCGGAGCCCTTGCGCGGACCTAGCACTCCGCCCTGGTCGCCAAACTTCCACGGGAAGCCGGGGCTTCTCTGGCAGATGTCTCCGAGGCTGCCTTCCCGGTCTGCGCGGACCAGGTAGCCACAGAGGTCCCAGTCGTAGCAACGAGTCCGCCCTGAGCCGGTCGTGCTGATCGTGAGCAGCCCGAGGTAGACCAGTTGGTCCATGAGGCGCTGTGCTGTGTCTCGGGAGCAACCCAGGGTCGTCATGACCATGGCCGTGGTGACGACCATCCTGGTCGTGGAGAAGAAGGCGAGCAGAACGAGCCAGAACCGGAAGGCCGAGTCGTTCGCCCACCGCTGCCCGTTGCCGTAGCGCGCACTGAGGTTCCACGCCTCGCACCTGGGGTTGGTCAGCAGTTCAAGTCGTTCCTCGGTGAGGATGCCGCCAGATTGCCCCTCAGTGACCGTGGCTTGGTTTGTAGAGGCAGCAGTCGGGTTCTCAGGGCTCTCAAGACCTACTCGGCCTTCGGCCTCGATTGTAGTG
>JBKJSN010000019.1:0-72818 GCA_046595815.1 Mycobacteriales bacterium | reverse complement strand
GGCGATGGCCAGCGTCTGGTGGGCCTCCATCGAGATCGAGCCGTACGACATGGCGCCGGTGTTGAAGCGCTTCACGATCTCGCTGACGGGCTCGACCTCGTCGATCGCTACCGACGGACGTGCGCCCGACTTCAGCTGGAAGAGGCCCCGCAGCGTGGCCAGCTTGGTTGCCTGATCGTCGACAAGCTTCGTGTACTCCTTGAAGATCTTGTACTGCTTGGTACGCGTCGAGTGCTGCAAGCGGAACACGGTCTCGGGGTTGAAGAGGTGGTACTCACCTTCGCGTCGCCACTGGTACTCACCACCGGATTCGAGTTCGCGGTAGGCCAGTTCGCTCGGACGGTCAGGCCACGCAATCCGGTGCCGCGCCGCGACTTCCGTCGCGATCTCGTCGAGACCGATCCCTCCGAGGCGGCTGACGGTGCCGGTGAAGTACTCCTCGACCAGATCCGTCCCGAGCCCGATGGCCTCGAACACTTGGGCCCCGGTATACGAGGCCACGGTCGAAATGCCCATCTTCGACATCACTTTCAGGACGCCCTTGCCGCACGCCTTGATGTAGTTGCGGATGGCCTTGTGGGGGTCGATGTCGGTGATCGCGCCGGCCGCGATCATGTCCTCGATCGTCTCGAATGCGAGGTAGGGGTTGACGGCGGCGGCGCCGTACCCGATCAGCAGGGCAACGTGGTGCACCTCGCGCACGTCGCCGGCCTCGACGATGAGCCCGACCTGCGTGCGAGTCTTCTCCCGGATCAGGTGGTGGTGTACGGCGCTCGTCAGCAGCAGCGACGGAATGGGTGCCATCTGCTCGGTGGACTCGCGGTCCGACAGCACGATGAGCCGAGCGCCCGCGGCGATGGCGGTGGAGACCTCACGGCGCACCCGCTCGAGGGCGTCACGGAGAGCGTCTCCCCCACCGTTGACGGGGTAGAGGCCGTACACCGTGACCGCGGCCAGCCCCTGCTGGTCGCCGTCGTCGTTGACGTGCATGATCTTCGCGAGCTCGTCGTTGTCGATGACGGGGAAGGCCACGACGACTTGGCGGCAGGACGCGGCGTTGGGCGTGAGCAGGTTCTGCTCCGGCCCGATGCTCCCCGACAGCGACGTGACGAGCTCCTCGCGGATCGCATCGAGCGGGGGGTTGGTCACCTGCGCGAAGAGCTGGCTGAAGTAGTCGAAGAGCAGCCGCGGTCGCTCGCTCAGGACGGCGACGGGAGTGTCGGTCCCCATGGAGCCGATCGGCTCGGCGCCGGCGACCGCCATCGGGGTCAGCAAGATCCGCAGGTCCTCCTCGGTGTAGCCGAAGGTCTGCTGCCGGCGGATCACCGACTCGTGCGTGTAGACGACGTGCTCGCGCTCGGGAAGGTCGTCCAGGCGCAGCACACCGGCGTGCAGCCAGTCGGCGTACGGGTGCTCGGCTGCGAGCTCAGCCTTCACCTCGGAGTCCTCCACGACCCGGCCCTTGGCGGTGTCGACGAGGAACATCTTCCCGGGCTGCAGACGGCCCTTGCGCAGCACCTGGTCGCTCGGGATGTCGAGCACGCCCACCTCGGACGCCAGGATCACACGTCCGTCCGTGGTCTCCCACCAGCGTCCAGGACGCAGGCCGTTGCGGTCCAGCACCGCACCGATCACGGTGCCGTCGGTGAAGGTGACGCAGGCAGGTCCGTCCCACGGTTCCATGAGGTAGGAGTGGAACTCATAGAACGCGCGCTTCGCGGGGTCCATGTCGGGCGCGTTCTCCCACGCCTCGGGGACCATCATCAGCACCGCGTGCGGCAACGACCGACCTGCCATGTGCAGTAGCTCGAGGACCTCGTCGAAGCTCGCGGAGTCCGAGCCGCCCGGGGTGCAGATGGGAAAAAGGCGACTCAGATCGTCCGGCAGCTCGAACGGTCCGCGCAGCAGCGCCTCGCGCGCCCGCATCCAGTTGCGGTTCCCCTTCACGGTGTTGATCTCGCCGTTGTGCGCGATGTAGCGGTAAGGATGGGCAAGCGGCCAGCTCGGGAAGGTGTTCGTGCTGAACCTGCTGTGCACGAGCGCAAGCGCGCTCGCGAAGCGCTCGTCCTGCAGGTCGAGGAAGAAGGGCTTGAGCTGACCGGTGGTCAGCATCCCCTTGTAGACGATCGTGCGGGTGCTCAGCGAGGGGAAGTACGTGTCCGTCTCGTGCTCGGCCCGCTTGCGCACCACGTAGGCACGTCGCTCCAGCGCGTACGGCGAGAGCTCAGCCTCTGCGGCGAGGAACACCTGACGGAAAAGGGGCATGACCTGCGCTGCGGTGCGGCCGATTCCGGCGCCCTTGGGGTCGGTGGGCAGGTCGCGCCACTGGAGAACCCGCAGGCCTTCCTCCTTGGCGATCCGCTCGATCGCAAGCTGCGCATCGACGGCGTGGCGGGGGTTGGTCGGCAAGAACGCGGTGCCGACCGCGTAGTGCCCGACGGGCGGGAGTTCGACAGGCAGGACCCCGCGGTAGAAGGCATCCGGCACCTGGACCAGGATGCCCGCGCCGTCACCGGTGTCGGGCTCGCTGCCGGAGGCACCGCGGTGCTCGAGGTTCGTCAGGCACGTCACGCCCTGCTCGACGATGTCGTGACTTGCACGGCCCGCGATGTCTACGACGAAGGCGACACCGCAGGCGTCGTGCTCGTTGGCGGGGTCGTAGAGCCCCTGGGGGTGCGTCATCGGAACAGGCCTTTCGTCTCGGGGTCGAGGTCGTGCTCTCTGCTACCCCGGGACGTCACTGGCCCTGCTGCAGATGACGATCAGGTTACACGAGGGCTGGTGCCCAGCACCAACGCAATTGCCTGCTCACAGGCCGCCGGTGTTGCCGATCGCGCTGCCGATGGCGAAGGTCACAAGCCCTGCGACAACGCCAAGAACGAGCTGCCGACCGCCGGAGTACCACCAGGTGCGGGTCGTGAACCGGCTCACCGCGGCACCCGCCCCGAAAAGCGCTACGGACGCCACGGCCACGGTCGCCGGCAAACTGGTGGCGCCGAGCAAATAGGGCAGAACCGGCAGCACCGCGCCGAGGGCGAAGGCCACGAAGCTTGAACCGGCCGCGACCCACGGGCTGGGCAGGTGGTCAGGGTCGACTCCAAGCTCTTCGCGCGCGTGGATGCGCCAGGTCTTCTCAGGGTCGCGGTGGAGCTGTCGGGCGACCTCCGCTGCCAGTTCGGGCTCCAGCCCGCGCTTGACGTAGATCGTGGCGAGCTCACGCTGCTCCGCGGCCGGCACGCGCTTGAGCTCGGCCTTCTCCAGCTCGATCTCAGCCTTCGTGAGCTCGGTCTGGCTTGCCACGCTGACGTACTCCCCGGTGGCCATGCTGAAGGCGCCCGAGGCAAGCCCCGCCAGCCCGATCAGGATGACCGTGTGGGCACTCACGTTCGCCCCTGCCACGCCGACGATGAGCGCGGTGTTGCTCACCAGCCCATCGCTCATCCCGAACACCGCCGGTCGCAACCAGCCCCCGGTCACGTCGCGGTGATGCGGGTCCGGGATCTCGGGCGGGACGCGGGTCTGGGCGTCGGTCGTCATGCCTCCGAGGGTACGTCGGTGTCCCTGCGCCGCCGCAGCACCAGGTACGTGACGGCGGCCACGAACAACACCACGCTCACGTAGTCGTTCAGCCGCAAGCCGAGGAAACGGTGCGCCTCATCGATGCGTAGGTACTCCACCCAGGCCCTACCGAGGCAGTAACCCGCGACGTACAGGGCGAACGCCCGACCCTTCGTGAGCTTCCAGCGGCGGTCGGCCCAGACCACGATGGCCGCGACGCCGAGGTTCCACAGGGCCTCGTAGAGGAAGGTCGGGTGGTACGTCCCGGCGATGCCGTCGGGGCTGTGGGCGGCGTCGATCTCCAAGGCCCACGGGAGGTTCGTGGCCTTGCCGTAGAGCTCTTGGTTGAAGTAGTTCCCGAAGCGTCCGATGGCCTGCGCGATCGGAAGCGCGGGCGCGAGGGCGTCGCAGAAGTCGGCGAAGGGGATGCCGCGCCGGCGCAGCACGAACCACGCGCCAAGGGCACCGCCGGCGATGCCGCCCCAGATCCCCAGGCCGCCGTGCCAGATGTAGAGCGCCTCGATCGGGTGCTTGAGGTACTCCGCCGGCGTGGTGATGACGTGGTACAGCCGTGCACCGACAAGCCCGGCGGGTACGGCGGTTGCCGCGATGTCGGCCACGACCCCCTTCTCGCCACCCCGGGCCACCCAGCGACGGTCGCCGTAGAACACGGCGACGAGGACACCGAGCAGGATCGATGCGGCGTAGGCGCGCAGCGGCACCGGTCCGAGGTACAGGACGCCGGAGGACGGGCTGGGGATTGACGTAAGGGGCACGTAGGGCAGCCTAGGCGGGAGTCCGGCGCCGGACCTCAGACGCCACTAGCCTGCCGCCATGCTGTTGACCCAGATCGTGGCGGGTGTCCTGGTGGCGCTCGCCGCGAGTGGGTTCTGGGTGGAGTACCTACTCCTGCTCCGAAGTACCCGGCGACGCCAGCTCCGGCCCAACGCCCTGATCCGTGCGACCCGAGGCATCCGGGCGTTCTGGCTGACGGTGGCGCTCGCCGTACCTGCGTGGCCGCACCTGCTCGAGCTGGCGCTGGGACTGCACCGGACCCCCACCGCGATGACGCGGCGCTGGGTCGTCTGGACCCACGGCCCGGTGCAGCTCTCTCGCTACCAGGGGACTCCCGGTGGGGTGCCCGTCCTGCTCGTGCACTCCCTCGTCACGCGACCGAGCGTGCTGGACCTGACTCCAGGGCTGAGCCTGGTGGAGTCGCTGCTGCAACAGGGACATGACGTGTGGCTGCTCGACTGGGGCACCGTGTCCGCGAGGGAGGCCAACTGGGGGCTCGATGCCTACGGCGGGGCGTTGTGGCAGGCCGAGCAGGTCGTGGCGTCCCACACCGGTCAGCGCGTGCACGTGGTGGGCTACTGCGCGGGCGGAACCCTCGCCGTGGCCGTTCACGCGGCGCAAGGGCACGGGGTTGCGCAGTCGCTCTCGCTGCTCGCGGCGCCCCTCGACACCGAGTCGGCCGGCGGCTTCTTCCAGCTGTTGCGCCGCCCCTTCGTGCTGCCCGGCGCGGTCCTGGACGGCAACGGGCTGGTGCCACCGGCCGTGATCAGGGAGGCCTTCCACGCGCTGCGACCGCAAGCGGTCAAGACGATGCGCAAGGTGCTGCGCCTGCGGGCTGATGCGTTCCGGCGCACGGCGGCCGGTGCGCTGGGGCGCTGGGCCTGGGAGCAGACGCCGGTGTCCGGCGCGCTGCTGTTCGACGTCGTCGACCTCGCGCGCAGCAACTCCCTGGTCCGTGGTGGCCTGGTGATGGGCGGCGTCGGCAGCGACCTGCGACGGCTCGCTGGATTGCCCATCCTGGTCGTGACCACCGTCCGGGACCACATCGTCCCGCCGGCCTCCTCGACTGCCCTCGGGTCGGTCCCAGGACTAGAGGTGGAGCAGGTTCAGTGCACGGCCGGTCATGTGGCGATGCTCGTCGGCCCGGAGGGTCAGGCGGTGCTGTACCCCGCGCTGAACGACTGGATCCGCCGCAACAGCCGGTGAGCTGTCAGCGGCGACGAACGCCGGCAGCGAGGTCCTGGGCGAGAGCTCGCACCGCGTCGGCCCCACCCTCCTGCAACGCCCTGACGAAGGCCGAGCCAACGATCACCCCGTCGGCGTAGGCGGCCACCTCGGCCGCCTGCTCGCCGTTGCTCACGCCGAGTCCCACGCAGACCGGAAGGTCAGTGTGCGCGCGGACCCGAGCGACGAGCTCCTCCGCTCGATCCCCCACTGCGGAGCGCGTGCCCGTCACCCCCATCGTCGACGCGGCGTACACGAACCCGCGGTTCGTCCGCCCCACCACCGCGATCCGTGCGTCGGTGCTCGACGGCGCGACGAGGAAGACCGGGTCGAGGTCGTTGGCACGCGCTGCCTGCAGCCAGGGACCCGCCTCCTCGGGGATGAGGTCGGGCGTGATCGCGCCGCTCCCCCCTGCAGCGACGAGCTGCTCGGCGAAGCGGCCGGGGCCTTGCTTCTCGATGGGGTTCCAGTAACCCATCACCACAGTCGGCGCGACGGCGCTCACCGCCCGGACCGCGTCGAAGACGTGCGCCACGCGCGACCCCGCCTTCAGAGCCGCATCCACGGCGACCTGGATGACAGGGCCATCCATCCCGGGGTCGGAGTACGGCACGCCCACCTCGACGAGGTCCACTCCCCCGTCCACCATCGCGAGCATCGCGTCGACGGAGGCTTGGTACGACGGGAAACCGACCGGCAGGTAGCCCACAAGCGCAGCACGCCCCTCAGAACGGCATGCGGTGAAGAGCTCTTCGATCCGCCCCATCAGTCGAGCAGCCCGAAGTAGCGGCCTGCCGTGTCGACGTCCTTGTCACCGCGTCCGCTGCAGTTCACGACGACGGTCAGGTCCTCGCGGTCCTGCTCCTTGACCCACTGCAGGGCGCCGGCGAAGGCGTGTGCCGACTCGATCGCGCACAAGATGCCCTCGGTGCGGGCGAGCAGTTTCAGTGCCGCCATCGCGTCAGCGTCGGTGATACCCCTGTAGACCGCACGCCCAGAGTCGCGCAGCCAGGCGTGCTCAGGTCCGACCCCTGGGTAGTCCAGCCCCGCACTGATCGAGTGGGTGTCCAGGGTCTGGCCGTCGTCGTCCTGCATGAGGTAGGAGCGCGCGCCGTGCAGGACACC
Source organism: Mycobacteriales bacterium (assembly GCA_046595815.1). Classification (GTDB taxonomy): domain Bacteria; phylum Actinomycetota; class Actinomycetes; order Mycobacteriales; family SCTD01; genus RYN-111. Next base: position 66,116 of record JBKJSN010000019.1, on the reverse strand, counting down.
TGGTTCCCCCGCTGTCAGCGGAGCGGCATGCCGACCGGTCTCGACGCCGTCACCGCCCGCCTCGCAGCCGATCAAGGCGACGCCGTCATCGGTGAGGAAGCGGTGAAAGATGCCCATGGCGTTGCTGCCGCCGCCGACACAGGCCACGACGGCATCGGGCAACGTGCCCGTCAGTGCCAGCACCTGCTCGCGCGTCTCGACCCCGATGATCCGCTGGAAGTCCCTGACCAGCATGGGAAAGGGGTGCGGACCCACGACCGAGCCGATGCAGTAGTGCGTGGTCTCGACGTTGGCCACCCAGTCACGGAACGCCTCGTTCGTGGCGTCCTTCAAGGTGCGGGTACCCGTGGTCACCGGGATCACCTCGGCACCGAGCAGCCGCATCCGAGCGACGTTGAGCGCCTGTCGGCGGGTGTCCTCCTCGCCCATGTAGACGGTGCAGTCGAAGCCGAAGAGCGCCGCCGCCGTGGCGGTAGCGACCCCGTGCTGACCAGCGCCGGTCTCGGCGATGACGCGCTTTTTGCCCATCCGCTTGGTGAGCAGCGCCTGACCGAGCACGTTGTTCACCTTGTGACTGCCAGTGTGCGCCAGGTCCTCGCGCTTGATGAGCACCCGCGCCCTGGCCGCCTCGGAGAAGCGGCGGGCCTCGGTCAGCGGTGTCGGCCGCCCCGCATAGTTCGTCAGCAGGTCGTCCAGCTCGGCTGTGAAGGCCTCGTCCTGCTGGGCCGTGGCGTGTGCCTCGGTGAGCTGGTCCAGGGCAGCGACCAGCGCCTCGGGGATGAAGCGACCGCCGTACGGGCCGAAGTGCCCTGAGGCGTCCGGAACGGTCATGGCTGCTGGTGCCGGGCCGCCGGGTGGGAGCCGGCCGTCACGAGGTCGGCAACGGCCTGCCTCGGGTTGCCCCCGACGACGACGCCTTCGCCGACGAGGACCGCGTCCGCCCCGTGGGCGGCGTAGGCAAGCAGGTCGTGCGGGCCCCTGACGCCGGACTCAGCGACCTTGATGACGCCGTCGGGGATGAGCGGGCTCAGAGTGCTGAACACTGACCGGTCGACCTCGAGGGTCTTGAGGTTGCGCGCGTTGACGCCCACGATCCGCGCGTTCGCCGCCAGGGCGCGCACGAGCTCCTCCTCGTCGTGGACCTCCACGAGCGGCGTCATGCCCAAGGACTCCGTGCGCTCGAGCAGGCTCACGAGCGCTTCCTGCTCCAGCGCCGCGACGATGAGCAGGACAAGGTCCGCCCCATACGCCCGCGCCTCCCAGAGCTGGTAGCTGGAGACGATGAAGTCCTTGCGCAGCAGGGGTACGTCGACCCGCTGGCGCACCGCGTCGAGATCAGCGAGCGAGCCGCCGAAGCGCCGCCCCTCGGTCAGCACCGAGATGACGCTCGCCCCACCGGCCTCGTAGTCCTCAGCCAAAGCTGCTGGGTCAGCGATCGCAGCGAGGGCACCCTTGGAGGGGCTGCTGCGCTTGACCTCTGCGATGACCGCGACCCCGGGCTGCCTCAGCGCGGCGTAGCCGTCCTTGGCGGGAGGTACGTGCGCGGCCCGCTCTTTGAGCTGCTCCAGGGAGGTCTCGGCCTGTCGGGCCGCAAGGTCTTCCCGTACCCCGACGAGGATGTCGTCGAGCACGCTCACGAGTTGACCTGCCTTCGTTCCACGGGGTGGCCGCTGTCCTGGCTCACGTTAGACCGGGCCTCGCGGACGCCCTCCCCCGGGGGGTCAGGCTGTCGGGTCGTCGCCGCGGTCGAGGGCGTCCCACACACCCTTGTCAGTCGCGGGGGCAGCGGGCAGCCCGTTGCCCACGGCGGGGGCGGCATAGGACGTTCCCAGGGCGGGCCAGGCCTTCCCGCGCAGGGCAACGATCGCCCCAGCGGCGGCGAGCAGCAGCCCACCGCACACGGCGATCAGCACGCCGCTTTGGTGCGTCCGCGGCGCGGCGAACTCGGCGTCGCTCACCACACACAGCCCCGTGCAGTCGAGCAGGTGGCCAAGAGCCCAGGTCCGCAGCCGCTCGGTCGACACCCAGCGAGCCGCGGCACCCGTCGCGAGCAGTCCAGCCAGCAGCAGCAGGACGCCGACAGCGACCCGACCGGTGCGCCGCGTCGCTGCGATCGCCACCACCCCGGACAGCCCAAGCACTCCGAGGGTGCGCAGTCCTGGGGCCACCTGCGCGCCGCTGCCGGTGCGCTGCAGGTCCGCGAGGGTCAGTGATTCCGGGAGGGCGAGGCTCACCCACGTCTGCGCCGTGCCCCACAACAGCAGCAGCGATCCGAGCAGGCACAGCCCCACCGCCAGGCCGATCTCGCGCCGAGCCGTGCTCATGCCGGGCGCAGGGTCTGGGCGATCGCGATCGCCCGCAGCACGGCCGCAGCCTTGTTCTCGCACTCGGCCTGTTCAGCTGCCGGTTCACTGTCCGCGACCAGCCCCCCGCCGGCCTGCACGACGGCACGACCACCATGCAGGACGGCTGTGCGGATCGCGATGGCCATGTCCATGTCGCCGCCGGCTCCGAGGTAGCCGACGCACCCGCCGTACAGGTTCCGACGGACAGGTTCGAGCGACTCGATGATCTCCATGGCCCGCACCTTCGGCGCCCCCGAGAGGGTGCCAGCGGGGAAGGTCGCGGTGAGCACGTCGAAGGCCGACCGACCCGGAGTCACCTCCCCCACGACGGTGGAGACGATGTGCATGACGTGGGAGTACCTCTCCACCGACATGAAGTCCACGACGTCGACCGTGCCAGGGGTGCAGACCCGGCCCAGGTCGTTGCGTCCGAGGTCGACCAGCATCACGTGCTCCGACCGCTCCTTCGGGTCCGCGAGCAGCTCGAGGCCGAGGGCTGCGTCCTCCTCCGGCGTCGCCCCGCGCGGCCGCGTCCCTGCGATCGGGTGCAGCACAGCCTTGCCGTCGGTGACCGTCACGAGGGCCTCCGGCGACGACCCCACGACGTCGTACGGCGACTCGCGCCCGGCGAAGCGGAGCAGGTACATGTACGGCGAAGGGTTGGTCGCACGGAGCACGCGGTAGACGTCGAGGGCGTCCACGTCGGTGGCCACCTCGAACCGCTGGGAGAGCACGACCTGGAAGGCGTCCCCCGCCCGGATGTGCTCCTTGACCACCTCCACCGCCGCCATGTGATCAGCGGCAGCGGTGCGGCGGGAGAAGGTCGGCGTTGCGTCCATGTCGAGCACCGCGACGGAGGGCTCGCCCGGCTTGGCAAGGTCAGCCTGCATGGCGTCGAGCCGAGCCATTGCGTCGTCGTACGACCCGCCCTGGACGACGTTGGCGATGAGGATCACCGTGCCGTCGCTGTGGTCGAGAACGGCCAGGTCGGTCGCGAGCAACATCGTCATCTCGGGCATCCCGAGCTCGTCAGGCGCGGTGGCGGGGAGCCGCTCGATCCGGCGTACGACGTCATAGGCCAGGTAACCGACCAGCCCCCCGGTGAAGGGCGGGAGCGACGGGTCGTGGGGCGAGCGCAGCAGGGCGTCGGCTTCACGCAGCGCCTCCAACGGATCGCTGGAGGTCGTCGGCAGTCCCTCTCCCAGCCACAACGCCGCACCGTCCCGCTCGGTCAGGGCTGCGGCACAGCGCACCCCGACGAACGACCACCTCGACCACTGCTTGCCCTGCTCCGCGGACTCCAACAAGAAGGTGCCGGGCCGGTTGCCAGCCAGTTTGCGGTAGAGCCCCACCGCGGTCTCCCCGTCGGCGAGGAGCCGACGCACGACTGGCACGAGCGGCTGGTCGAGGGTCGCGAACTCCGCCGCCGAGGGTGACGTGGTCCCCAAGGTCATGGGCGTTCGCCGAGGACAGCGGGCAGCGCAATGGCGTCAAAGCACGTGCGGTCCCCGGTGTGGCAGGCCCCGCCGACCTGGTCGACCTTCACCAGCAGGGTGTCACCGTCGCAGTCGAGGGCGACCGACTTCACCCACTGCTGCGATCCCGAGGTCTCGCCCTTGACCCAGTACTCCTGACGCGAGCGCGACCAGTAGGTGCAGCGCCCGGTGGTGAGGGTCAGGTGCAGCGCCTGGTCATCCATCCACCCAACCATCAGCACCTCGCCGGTGTCGTGCTGCTGGCACACCGCCACGACGAGGCCGTTGCTGTCGCGCTTGAGCTGCGCGGCGATGGAAGGGTCGAGGTCGGTGGGACGCACGGAAGACATGCACCCATCCTTCCAGAGCCTCTCCACTACCTTGCGTCCTCACGCCTGACCCCCTCCGGCGCCCAGACGTGAGGACGTTGCGAGGGGGGGTTCAGCGGGACTGCCGGACCCAGGAGGCGTAGAGGTCGGCATAGATGCCGGGTACGGCGGACAGCTCGGCATGCGGGCCACGCTGGACCACCACGCCCTTGTCCACCACGAGCACCTCGTCCGCCGCCTCGGCCGTGGACAGCCGGTGCGCGATGGTCAACGTGGTGCGCCCGCGGGTGAGGGAGTCAAGAGCCCGCGACAGCCGCACCTCGGTGGCGGGGTCGACCGCGGACGTCGCCTCGTCCAGCACCAGCAGGTCGGGGTCGGCGAGGTACGCGCGGGCGATCGCCACGAGCTGACGCTCGCCCACCGACAGGGAGTCACCGCGCTCTCCGACCTGAGTCCTGAGCCCCTCGGGGAGCGCCTCGAGCCAGTCGAGGAGGCCGAGCTCGGTGAAGGCAAGCAGCAGGTCCTCGTCGGAGGCGCTGGGGTCGCCGTACCGGACGTTCTCCGCGACCGTGGTGTCGAACAGGAAGCCGTCCTGCGGCACCATCACCACCCTCCTGCGCAGGGAGGCGAAGCGCACCTCGTCGAGCGGGACGCCGGACAAGAGCACCCGACCACCGGTGGGGTCCATGAGACGGGTCAGCAGCTTGGCGAAGGTGGTCTTGCCGCTACCGGTCTCCCCCACCACCGCAACCCGCGTCTTGGGGGCGATCTCCAGGTCGACGTCGTGCAGCACATCGGGCCCGCCGGGGTAGGCGTAGCGGACATGCTCGAACCGCACCGCCAGCGGGCCCGGCGGGAGGTCCACGCCTGGCACCGGGTCCGCCACGTCGGTCGGGGTGTCGAGCACGCTCAGCACCCTGCGCAGCCCGGCGATGGCGTTCTGTGCCTCGTTGAGCACCTCGGTGGCGACCTGCATGGGCTGGACGAACAGCGTCACCAGGAACAGGAACCCGACGAGCCGGCCGAGGGTCAGCTGCCCGTCGTTGGCGAGCAGGATCCCGAAGACGACGACGAGGGCGTTCGCCGCTGCGGTCACCACCTCGCCGCTGCAGAAGGTCGCGGCCGTCAGCGTCTGCGCACGCACCTGGGCCTTCTGCGTCGCGGCCACGGCGGCATCCACGCGTTGGGCGGTGCGTGCCTGGGCGCCGTAGGCGCGGATGACCGGCGCACCGACGACGGACTCCGCGACCGCCCCGAGCATCTCGCCGATCCGCTCGCGCACAGCGCGGTAGGCCAGCTGGATGCGGTGCTGGAACACTCGCAGCATCAGCAGCAGAGGGAGCATGCAGACGTAGACCACGACAGTGAGCTGCCAGGACCACCAGAGCATCACCGCGGTGGCCAGGACGAGCTGGGCGACAGAGACGACGATGAGCATCCCGCCGTACTGCATGAAGGTGCTGATCGTGTCGACGTCGCCGGTCACCCGCGAGACGAGCGACCCCCGCCGTTCGGCCGCCTGGTGCAGCACGGACAGGTCGTGCACCCGGCGGAAGGCCCTGGTGCGCAAGGCAAGCAGCCCGTTCTCGGTGGTTCGGTACAGCCGCACGTTCATGGCGTAGTTCGCGCCGGCGGTGATCAGGACAGCCAGCCCGGCGAGCGCGCAGGCCCAGCGCACCAGGGCCAGGTCCGGGGTCGGACCGGACAGTCCGTGATCGATGGTCTGTTGCACAGCGAGGGGTACGACGACCCGCCCCGCCGTGGACAGCAACGCGAGCAACAAGGTCACCGGCAGCCCAGCCCGGAACTCCGGCGCCAGGCGCAGCCCGTGGGCCAGCGTCGCGAGTGAACCTCGCTCCACAACCGGGGCGTCGGTCGTCATGACGTCTCGTCCGGGGTCGCAGGCAGCAGGTCGAGCTCGTCGCCAGCGCGCTCGGCCAGCCGTTCGACCTCATCCCGCTCGTACGCCGTCACCAGGCTGCGATAGCCCTCGGAGACCACGATCAGCTCGTCGTGCGTGCCGCGGGCCGACACCCGGCCGTCCTCGACATAGACCACCTCGTCGGCGAGCGCGATCGTCGCCCGTCGGTAGGCCACCACGACCACCGTGCTGCTTGCCTCGCGCAGCCCGGCCAGGATGCGCTGCTCGACGGTCGGGTCCACGCTGCTCGTGGCGTCGTCCAGCACGAGCAGCCGGGGGCGACGGGCGACCGCTCGGGCCAGGGCGAGCCGTTGCCGTTGCCCGCCCGACAGCGTGGTGCCGCGCTCGCCCACCACCGTGTCGAGCCCCTTGGGCAGCGCCGCGACGAAGCCGTCGGCCTGCGCGACGCGAAGCGCGGCCCACACCTGGTCATCAGCGATGTCGGCGCCGAGGGTGACGTTGCCGCGCACCGTGTCGTCGAACAGGAACGTCGTCTGCGGAGCCAGACTGGCCGCCCCCGGCACCACACCCGCAGCCAAGGTCCGCACGTCGACCGTGTCGTAGGCCACCTCACCCGCTGAGGGGTCCACCAACCGGACGAGCAGCGAAGCGACCGTGGACTTGCCCGACCCTGTAGGGCCGACAACCGCAACGGTCCGGCCCGGAACCACGTCGAAGGTGATGCCGTCCAGCACCTGGTCCTCGCCGTATGAGAAGGCAAGTCCCCGTACGCCGAGAGCCACCGCCTCACCACCGGGCAGGGGCTGCGTGCCGTGGACCTGGGCCCCCGTCGCCTCGAGCACCCGGGACACGCGCTCGTAGCCCACGACGCTGCGGGGGAGCTCGTTGAGCACCCACCCGATCGCCCGGACGGGGAAGGCCAGCAGCGTGAACAGGTAGGCGACCCGGACGAGCTGACCGGCGCTGATGTCACCGTTGCCGACCCGGCTGGTGCCCACCACCAGAACGAGCAGCACCCCGATGACCGGAAGCGCCTCCATGAGGGGGTCGAACAGGCCTCGGACTCTGCCCACCTCCACCAGGGTGCTGCGCAGCTCGCGGGCGGTGGCGCTGAACCGCTCGGTCTCATCCGCCTCGCGCCCGAGGGTCTTGACGACCAGCGCTCCGTCGAAGGACTCGTGCGCGATGCCGCTGACCTCAGCGCGCAGCTGCTGGGCGCGCGTCATGAGCGGCGACATGCGACGGGAGTAGACGACGGTCAGCACCGCGATCGCAGGGAACACGACAGCCCCGACGATCGCCAGGACGGGGTCGGTGAACAGCAGCAGGGTCAGGGTCGTGACGAGCATGAAGACGACGCCGACGGCGAAGGGGAAGGGCGCGATCGGGTACCACGTCGCCTCGACGTCACTGTTGGCGTTGGACAGAAGCTCGCCTGTGGGGTGCTGCTGGTGCCACTCGAGGGGGAGCTCGAGGTAGCGCCGGGTCACGCGCCGCCGGTAGGTGCCCTGGAGGCGGTACTGCATGACCCCGGCACCGAGGCGGCGGGCCAGGATGCCGAGGATCTTCAGCGTCGTGACCCCGGCGATGAGCAGCACCGCACCGCCCAGCAGCGCAGGCTGTGCGTCGCCGCGGGAGATGCTGGGCGCGATGACGTCGCTCGTGATGTAGCCGAAGACGTACGCCTGGGCGATGGTCATGGCGCCGAACACGGCGCTACCCACGGCGGAGATCGCGAAGATCCGCGGCTCCTCGCGCACGCCCAACCAGAGCACCCCGAGGCCGCGGCGGATCACGCCTCTGTCCTTCGACGACTCAGCCATTACCCCCCACCTCAGCACCTGCACCCCGGTGCAGGTCAAACGACTTCAGCGGACGGCGTAACCGGCGGTCCGCAAGGCCGCCTTAGCCTCGGCGATGCGCATCGTGCCGAAGTGGAAGACGCTGGCTGCGAGCACCGCATCGGCCCCAGCAGCGATCGCGGGTGCGAAGTCGCTCACGGCCCCCGCTCCCCCGCTGGCGATCACGGGCACCGTCACCACGGCGCGTACCGCACTGACCAGCTCCACGTCGTACCCGGCCTTGGTGCCGTCGGCGTCCATCGAGTTGAGCAAGATCTCCCCGACCCCGAGGGCCTGACCCCGGGCCGCCCACTCCACGGCGTCGATCCCGGTGCCCTGGCGACCGCCGTGGGTGGTGACCTCGAAGCCGTCCGGGCCTCGTCTGGCATCGACCGACAGCACCAGCACCTGCGAGCCGAACCGGTCGGCGATCTCGCTGAGCAGCTCTGGCCGGGCGATGGCTGCGGTGTTCACGCCGACCTTGTCGGCGCCGGCGCGCAGCAGGCGGTCCACGTCCTCGACCGTCCGCACCCCGCCCCCCACCGTGAGGGGGATGAAGACCTCCTCGGCGGTCCGCCGAACCACGTCGTACGTCGTCTCCCGCGACCCGGAGCTCGCCGTGATGTCGAGGAAGACCAGCTCGTCGGCGCCCTCCGCGTCGTAGAGGCGCGCCATCTCCACGGGGTCCCCCGCGTCGACGAGGTCGGTGAAGTTCACGCCCTTGACGACCCGGCCGGCGTCGACGTCCAGGCAGGGGATCACGCGTACGGCGAGGCTCACCAGCGAGAGGCTAGTGCCGCCTCGTACCCTGACCAGGTGCTCCTCGCTGTCCTGCTGCTGTCCGTGCTGCTCTTCGTGGTGCTGCCGTTCCTGCACGCGACGGTCTGGGCGTTGCTGACGACACTGCTCGTGGGGCTCCTGCTGGGCGCCGTCGCCCGCATGATCACCCCCGGCGGCGGACGGATGGGCTGCCTGACCACCTCGCTCGTCGGTGTGCTCGGCGGTCTGCTGGGTACGGCCCTCGCGAGGGCGCTCGACACCGGGTCGCTGGCCCGGTTGCTGCTCCAGGTGGCGAGCGCCGTCGTGCTCGTCATGGTCCTACGACCCACCCGAGGGGCATCCGTATGAAGCTCGCCGTCTGCTCGTCCAAGGGCGGGGTCGGCAAGACCACGACCGCCGCCAACCTCGCAGTCGTCCTCGGCAGGACCGGGCGGGTGCTCGCGGTCGACGCGGACCCCCAGGACTCCCTCGGCCGGGCCTTCGGCGTCGTGGCCAAGGACAAGGACGACTCCCTCGCCGGGCTGCTCGAGTCACCCGACGCCGACCCGCGCGCTGCTGTCCGCGCGTCCGTCGCGCCGGGCGTGGACCTGCTGCCGGCCCACCCCTCGCTCGAGCAGGTCGGCGTGGCGCTGGCCGCTCAGGGCGGCATCGTCACCGGGGTACGCCGGGTGCTGCGCCCTCTGCTCGACGACTACGACCACGTGATCATCGACACCCACGGGGATCTGGGCAACCTGACGCTGTCGGCTGTCTGCGCCGCCGACGCGGTGCTCACGGTGTTCACCAGCGACCCCGGCTCGGCCCTGGGCGCTGCGCGGGTGACGGCGTTCCTGGACCAGCACCGCCGCTTCGAGAACACCGTCGCCCACCTGCTCGGTGTCGCCTGCTCGCTGTGGGACAAGGACGGGAAAGCCGCCAAGGAGGTGCTGGCCGCTCTGGAGAGCACCGGGCTGCCCGTGCTCCCCACCCGGGTGCCCATGTCCCGGCGCGTGCCGTCCTCGACGCTCGCCAAGCGCCCCGTCGTCCTGTCCGCCCCCACGTCCTCGGTCGCGCTGGCCTACGCAGACCTGACCCAGGACGTCCTCAACGCCTACAAGGACCTGCTGTCATGAGCCGCGACGACCTGCACGCCGACCTCCTGGCGGACCTCGCTCCCCGAGTGGACGACGATCCGGCCACCCCGGTCGAGCCTGAGCCGCTCCCCCCGGAGTCGCTCGACGTGACGCCCACCCTGTCACTGGGCCTTTCACCGCTGCGCTGGTCCCGGCCGCGCATCGTCCGGGCCTCCGATGGCGTCGGCAAGGCCCTGCGCGTCGGTCCCCTCAAGGTGGAGCTGACGGTCCAGCCGGACTGACCGCCACCGGCTCACTCGGGGCGCACGTCCAGGCCCAGCGCGGCGACCAGCAGCACTGCCTGGTCGCCCGTGATAACCGCCCCTGTCAGGGTCGCGGAACGCGGGTCGAGCGAGGACAGGTCCGCCCCGCGCAGGTCACAACCGGTGAGGTCTGCGCGCGTGAGGTCCGCTGCGGACAGGTCCGCGCCGCGCAGCGTTCCGTTCACAGCGCGCACGCCACGCAGGTCGGCCTCGCGCAGGCGCACGTCGGTGAAGGTGGCGCTGCCGAGGTCCGCGCCGGCCATCGACACGAACGACCAGTCCCCACCGTCGACCTTCAGCAGGTCGAGCGAGCAGTCGTGGAACCTGCTGCCTGTGAACTTGCAGCCGCTGAAGCTCGCGTCGAAGAACGAGCACCGGGTGAACGTGCAGTTCAAGAACGCCGAGGCCCGGTGCTCGGAGACGTTGAAGCGCACCCCGTGGAAGGTGCACTCGTCGAAGACCGTGCCTTCGGTGATGACCTCCGACAGGTCGACCTCCACGAAGCGCACCCGAATGAAGGAGCGCTGCAGCAACTGCTCGCCGCCCCAGTCCTCGTGCCCGACCTCGCAGTCCGCAGACGACCGGTCCTCGGCGTGCTCAGCCACGGACCTGGTGGACCAGAACTGTTAACACCCCAAGCACGTGCCGAGACTAGTGGCAAGCCCGGTCAGAAGGGGCAGTTGCCCGGGTTCGCGCCGTCGAGTCGGAACGGGCTACCGACCGGCACGTCGAGGTAGGTGACCGCAAGCTCGGTCGGCACCGTTCCCTCGTTGCGAGCGATGTGCACGTCCCCGTAACCGTGATCGACGTAGACGTCACCGGCACCATAGACATGCGGCGTGCAGGTGGGGTCGCTCGCGTCGTAGGTCGTGAAGCTCCCGGCCTTGATGAGCACGATCGCCTGACCCGGGTGCGCGTGCCAGCCGGTGTGCCCGCCGGGCTGGATCGTGACCGTCTGCGTGATGACGTCGAAGGGCTGGTTGCCTCGTGTCTTGATCTTGTCCTCGGACGTAAATCGGCCGGTGACGGCGGAACTCACGCCGCTGCCGGAGGTCCCCAGTGCGAGACCAACGTGGACGAGCGGTAACGCGATAGCCACGACTCCCACAAGCCCGAGCCGGTGGAGGGTTCTACGTTCCATGGTGCGCTCCTTTCGGCGCAGCCCCCGCACTCGGCACCGGAGCCCATGGCTCCGACGACCGGCTCCTGCCGCGCTTCCCCGGACCCATCCCCCCGACGGGTCGCGGGGAGCAGAACACGCGACAGCCAGCGCGTCAACGGCGCAGTCGGGAGTCCGTCACCAAAGCTTCACGAACGGTGCACGGCGGCGAGCGCCTCAGGCAGGGTGAAGGCCCCGGCGTACAGCGCCTTCCCGACGATGGCGCCCTCGACCCCGGGTACGGCGGCGATCGCCACCAGGTCCGCGAGCGAGGAGACGCCGCCGCTGGCGACCACCGGCCGGTTCGTCGCCGCCGTGACCTGGGCGAGCAGCTCGAGGTTGGGGCCGGTCAGGGTGCCGTCCCGGCGTACGTCGGTGACGACGTAGCGGGCGCAGCCGTCGGCGTCGAGCCGGGCCAGCACCTCGAACAGCTCGCCGCCGTCCTGGGTCCAGCCGCGCGCGGACAGGGTGGTCCCGCGGACGTCCAGTCCGACGGCGATCTTCTCGCCGTACCTGGCGATGGCCGAGCGGACCCAGTCGGGTGACTCCAGGGCAGCGGTGCCCAGGTTGACCCGGGCGCAGCCGGTGGCGAGGGCTGCCTCCAGCGAGGCGTCGTCGCGGATGCCGCCGCTCATCTCGACCTTGACGTCGAGCGTGCCGACGACCTCGGCGAGCAGGTCTCGGTTGGAGCCCCGCCCGAAGGCAGCATCGAGATCCACGAGGTGGACCCACTCGGCACCGTCGCGCTGCCACTGCAGGGCAGCCTCGACGGGGTCGCCGTAGGACGTCTCCGACCCAGCCTCGCCCTGCACGAGGCGGACTGCCTGCCCCTGCGCGACGTCAACGGCGGGTAGCAGCTCAAGGCTCATGCGGTCATCGCTTTCGGGTGCGGACGAGTATGGCGAGAAAAGCGAGGGACACGACGGCCAGGGCCAGGCGCGTCCGAAGGTCAGGCACAAACAGCCACACAAGCGCTTGTACGCCGAGGTAGAGCGCCACGACCTGCACGAGCGCGCGCGTCGTCAGCTGGCCGAAGCGGCGCCGTCGCCGCGGCAGGCTCGGGCGCAGCCGGTCGCGCACCTCGGCCCTGCGCGCCTGCCGAGCCCGCGACGAGGCCGCGGTCTCCAGGTGCCGACGGCGGGCGGCCTCCCGGGCTTCCCGCGCCCTGCGACGCTCTTGACTCATAAGGCACGCACCTGACTCATAAGGCACGCACCCAGTTCTCCAGCAGCTGTGCGCCCGCGTCGCCGCTCTTCTCGGGGTGGAACTGCGTCGCGCTCAGCGGCCCGCGCTCCACCGCTGCCGCGAAGGTCGTGGCGCCGTGAGTCGCGGTCGTGAGCAGCACGTCGGGGACCTCGCGAGCGGCGTAGGAGTGCACGAAGTAGAAGCGCTCGCCCTCGACGCCCTTGAACAGCTCGCTGCCCTCGGGGACCGACACGGTGTTCCAGCCCATGTGCGGCACGACCGGTGCCTCGATCCTGCTGACGTCGCCGGCGAGCACCCCCAGCCCCGGGGTCTCGGTGCCGTGCTCCAGCCCACGCTCGAACAGCACCTGCATGCCGACACAGATCCCGAGCACCGGGCGCTGCTTGCGGAGGCGGTCCCAGATGACGGTGCCGCCGCGCACCGCATTGAGCCCCTGCATGCACGCGGCGAACGCACCCACACCGGGTACGACAAGGCCATCCGCGGCCGCGGCAGCGTCCAGGTCGGCGGTCACGGTGACCTCGGCGCCGGTGCGGGCGAGCGCCCGCTCGGCGGAGCGGAGGTTCCCCGACCCGTAGTCGAGGACCACCACCTTGGCCGCACGGGTCACAGCACGCCCTTGGTGCTGGGCACTCCCGTCACGCGCGGGTCGAGCTCGCAGGCGGCCCGCAGGGCGCGGGCGACGGCCTTGAACTGCGTCTCGACGATGTGGTGGGCGTTGCGACCGCTCAGCACGCGCACGTGCAGGGCGATCCCGCTGGTGGCTACGAGGGACTCCCAGATGTGCTTGGTCAAGGTGGTGTCGTAGGAGCCGATGAGCTCGACCATGTCGGGCTCCTCGTGGACCAGGTATGGCCGGCCAGAGAGGTCCACGGCCGCCTGCACGAGGCACTCATCGAGCGGCACGAGCGCATCACCGAACCGGCGGATGCCCGCCTTGTCCCCGAGAGCCTCTTTGAGGGCCTGGCCGATCGCCAGCGAGGTGTCCTCGACGGTGTGATGGGCGTCGATGTGCAGGTCGCCCTCGGTCTTGACGGTGAGGTCGAAGCCCCCGTGTCGCCCTAGTTGGCTGACCATGTGGTCGAAGAAGGGCACGCCGGTGTCAGAGCTGCCCTGCCCCGTGCCGTCGAGGTCGAGCTCGACGCGGACGTCGCTCTCCTTGGTCGTGCGGGTGATCACCGCCGTGCGTGCCATGCGGCAAGGCTATCGGCACGGCTCGAGCCGCCCGGAACCAGGCGATCCGTCTGGTATCTCACATGTGAGATAAGGTGCTTCGATGACTGAGTCAGACCCGCAGTACGACTACCTGCAGCAGATCGGCGCCCTCGTGCGCGACGCGCGCAAGCACCGAGGCTGGACCCAGTCGCAGCTGGCCGACGCGCTTGCCACGAGCCAGAGCGCAGTGGCCCGCATCGAGCAGGGCAAGCAGAACGTCTCCCTGGAGATCCTGGCGCGCATAGGTACCGCCCTCGACGCTGGTCTAGTGCAACTCGGACACTCAGGCCCCACTCATCTTCGCGTCGTCGGCGGGCAGCGCCTATCCGGCTCCATCGAGGTCAAGAGCAGCAAGAACGCCGCTGTCGCGCTGCTGTGTGCCTCCCTGCTGAACGCCGGCCGCACCACCCTTCGGGGCGTGGCCCGGATCGAGGAGGTCAACCGGATCCTGGAGGTGCTGCGCAGCATCGGCGTCGAGGCGTCCTGGAGCGGCGACGACCTGACGCTCCAGCCCCCGGCCCAGCTGGCGCTGGACAGCCTCGACGCGACGGCCGCTCGCCGTACCCGCTCTGTCCTGCTGCTGCTCGGCCCCTTGCTGCACCGCGAGCACGACTTCCAGCTGCCGTACGCCGGGGGCTGCGACCTCGGCACCCGCACCGTCGAGCCGCACAAGTCCGCGCTGCGGCCGTTCGGCGTGAAGGTGGTGGCGACCGAGGGCTCCTACAACGTGACCCGCGACGTCGGCCAGTTCCCCACGCGGCCGATCGTGCTCACCGAGCGCGGCGACACCGTGACCGAGAACGCCCTCATGGCCGCGGCCCGGCTCGACCAGGTCACGGTCATCCGCAACGCGAGCAGCAACTACATGGTCCAGGACCTGTGCTTCTACCTCGATCTGCTCGGGGTGCAGGTCGACGGCGTCGGCACCACGACCCTGACGGTGCACGGCCGGTCCCAGATCGATGTCGATGTCGAGTACGCCCCCTCCGAGGACCCGATCGAGGCGATGTCGCTGCTGACTGCAGCCATCGTGACGGGCTCCCAGATCGAGGTACGGCGGGTACCCATCGAATTCCTCGAGGTCGAGCTCGCGGTCCTCGAAGAAATGGGCTGCCACATGCAGCTGTCGCAGGAGTACCCCGCGGAGAACGGTCGGACCCGACTCGTCGACGTCACCACCACCCCGTCCCAGCTCCGGGCGCCGCTCGACAAGATCCACCCGATGCCGTTCCCCGGCCTGAACATCGACAACGTGCCGTTCTTCGCCGTCATCGCGGCCTCGGCGCACGGCCGAACGCTCATCCACGACTGGGTCTATGAGAACCGGGCGATCTACCTCACCGAACTCAACCGGCTCGGCGGCCGTGTGACGCTGCTCGACCCGCACCGCATCTGGATCGACGGCCCGACCCACTGGTCCGCGGCCGAGGTCATGTGCCCCCCGGCGCTGCGACCGGCCGTCGTGATCCTGCTCGCCATGCTCGCGGCCAAGGGCACCAGCGTGCTGCGCAACGTCTACGTCATCGACCGCGGCTATGAGGACCTGGCGGCACGCCTGTCCAGCCTCGGCGCCCAGATCGAGCCCTTCCGCGACATCTGACAGTCAGCGCGGGATCAGCGAGCGGACGCCTCGTGCACGTGCGCCACGATCCGCGTCAGCACGTCGGGGTCGGTCTCGGGGAGCACCCCGTGCCCGAGGTTGAAAACATGCCCCTCTGCGGCCGCTCCCTGCGCGAGCACCCGGTCGACGAGCCCCTCGAGCACCCCCCACGGCGCGAAGACCGCCGTCGGGTCGAGGTTGCCCTGCACCGCCTTGCCTGGGCCGATCCGGCGTACGGCGTCATCGAGCGCCACGCGGAAGTCGACCCCGACCACGTCGGCACCGACCGCCCCCATGTCGTGCAGCAGCTCCCCCGTGCCGACTCCGAAGTGGATGCGCGGCACGTCGGCCACGCCGGCGAGGATCCGGGCGGAGTGGGGGGCCACGAAGCGGCGGTAGTCCTCCACCGGCAGGGCGCCCACCCACGAGTCGAACAGCTGCACTGCTGAGGCACCGGCGTCGATCTGCACCCGCAGGAACGCCAGGGTGATGTCGGCGAGCCTGGTCATGAGGGCGTCCCACAGCTGGGGGTCGCCGTACATCAGTGCCTTGGTCTTGCGCTGATCCTTCGACGGTCCGCCCTCGACGAGGTAGGAGGCGAGGGTGAACGGCGCGCCCGCGAAGCCGATGAGCGGCGTGGCCCCGAGCTCGGCGACGAGCAGCTTCACGGCCTCCGTCACCTCGGGTACGGCGGTCAGCGCAGGCAAGCGGTCAAGGTCGGTCTTGTCGGCGAAGGGCTTGGCGACGACCGGGCCGACCCCCGCGACGATGTCGAGGTCGACCCCGACGGCCTTCAGCGGCACGACGATGTCGCTGAAGAAGATCGCCGCGTCGACGCCGAACCGGCGTACCGGCTGCAGGGTGATCTCGGTGACGAGGTCCGGCCGGAAGCACGATTCGAGCATCGGGATGCCCTCGCGCAGCTTGCGGTACTCCGGGAGGGCACGGCCGGCCTGTCGCATGAACCACACGGGGGTGTGCGGGACAGGCTCGCGACGACAGGCGGCGAGAAACGGGGAGAGGGCAGCGCTCACCCGAGCGAGGCTAGCCGGGAGGCTGCACGGGCTTGTCCGTTCGCGCGGCCTCCCCCGTTCTGTCACAGGGGCGTGGCACGGTTCGGGGCATGAACGAACGAATCTGCAGCGACTGCGACGGCCTTCTCGTGAACGTCCCCGACCTGGGCGGCGAGAGCGATCTTGACCTCATGTGCGTCCTGTGCGGCGCAGCCCTGAGCCTGGGCGGACTGCTGCTCGGCGAGCTCGAGGCCCGCGAGGAGCACGCCGCCTAAGTCCCGGTTCAGCCTGCGGTGAGCAGGACCACGCCCCCGAGTGCCACCATGACTCCGAGGCCCTGGATCGGCTTGAGCCGCTCGCCGTGCACCTGGCGGGCCAGCAGGACCGTCACAACGGGGTAGAGCGAGCCCAGCACCGCGACGACGCTGAGCAGGCCGCCCCGCGAGGCGAAGGCGAAGGCCGCGTTGGCTCCGACGTCGAGCACTCCGATCGCGACCAGCACCCGCGCGTTGCCGCGCATCCCTCCGCCTGGACGCCGGATCACCAGCACCCAGCCCATGACCGCGACCGTGACGACGCGCATGACCAGCAGGGTCACCAGCGCGGCACCCGACCCACCCTTGCTGCCCTCGGCGAGCAGGGCCACGACCGCGCCGAAGCACAGCGCCGACACCCCCGCCAGGACGAGCGGCCTGGCGGACGCCCCTCCGGTGAGCTCGGGCCCGCTGGCGAGAACCACGCCAAACAGGGATATCGCGATCCCCAAGACCTGCAGGGCCGAGGGGCTCTCGCCTCGTGCCAGGCCGACGAGCACCGGCACGATGGCGCCGGTCGCGGCGATCGGGGCGACCACGCCCATCGTCCCGAGGGAGAGGGCGGCATAGAAGGCCGCAAGCCCCAGCGCGACAGCGACGCCGGCGAGCGGAGCGGCCCACAGGTGGTCCGGCCTGTCGCCGAGGAGCAGGGCCAGCGGGAGCAAGACCAGCAGGGCCGTGAGCTGGGACAGGAAAACGACCAGCACGGCAGAGAGCCGTCTGGTCGCCGTACCCCCTAGGAAGTCGGCGGCGCCCCACAGCAGGCTGGAGAGCAGCGCAAGAACGGCAACCACGCCGGACACCCTAGGAGTGCGGCGCGTTGGCGCGACGGGAGGCTGCCGCCGACCTACCGTGGGCAGGTGACCGCACCGCTCGAACCCGCAGGACCTCCGAGCGTGTTCGCACAGGCACTGACCGGGCTGCAGGCCGCGCTGTCAGACGCCCAGCGCCCCGGCACGTTGACGCTGCACGAGGTACCTGCGCCGCGCCGGCTGGCGCCTTACTCCGCGGCCTACAGCGCAGAGGTGCTCGTGGACGGCGATGACGTCGCGACGGGCCGCTTCGTGGTGCTTCACGATCCGGCCGGCCAGCCGGGCTGGCGCGGCGACACGCGAGTCGTTGCCTTCGTCAGCGCGGACGTCGACCCCGAGATGGCGCGCGACCCGGCTCTGGCAGAGGTCGGCTGGAGCTGGCTTACGGAGGCGCTACGCGAGCGGGGTGCGCAGCACACCGCCGCGGGCGGCACGGTGACCCGGACGGCCTCGCTGACCTTCGGGCTCGTGGATGACCCTCAGGAGACCAACGAGGTCGAGCTGCGCGCCTCCTGGAGCCCGTTGCACGCCGACAACGGCTCGCTGGACCTCGCCGTACACCTGCGGGCCTGGTGCGACCTGCTGTGCCTGACCGCGGGACTGCCGCCGGTCGGCATCACCCCGTTGCGCACTCGGCCATAGCCCACCGTTAGCCGACGGCGCGATCCGTCAGCCGGCGGCGCAGCCCGAGCTCGTCGTCGATGTTCTCGGGGACGGGGATGTTGTCCGGCACAGCCACGGAGGGGCGCGGCAGCCGCAGGGTCAGGGTCGTTCCGTGACCACGCAGGCTCTCGACCTCCAACGACCCGCCGGAGAGCCGGGCGCGCTCGCGGAGCAGCCCCAGTCCCACGTGCCGGCCACGGTCGGGACGGACCGCGTCCGGGTCGAACCCGGGGCCTTCGTCCCGCACGATGGCGACCACAGCGCTCTCGTCCACCTCCAACGACACCACAGCGTCGTCGACGTCGGCATGCTTGACGACGTTGAGCAGGGCCTCCTGGAAGAACCTGTACACCGTGATCGCGCTGGCAAGCGGAAGCGGGTACGGCGAGTCGGGCCACGCCAGATCGACGTGCAGGCCGTAACGCGCGCCCATGTCCAACCGCAAGGCACCAACTGCCGATGCAAGGTCGCCATCGCGGAGAGCCGGCGGGCGGGTACGGGCCATGACCGCGCGAACCTGCTCCTCTGCGTCCTCGACGTAGTCCGAGAGCTTGGCGAGGTCCTGCGGCGACGTGGGTCCGGCAGCGAGCAGACCTCGAGCGATCATCAGTGACTGGGCGACCGTGTCGTGGAGCTCAGCGGCGAGCTGGCCTCGCGCCCCTTCCTCTGCCGCCACGAGGCCGGAGAGCAGTTCAAAGACTCCGGCGCCTGCAGTCTCCGCCTCCCGTCGGTGACGCTCACCGAGTTGATCAGCCATGCGTACGCGAAGGTGCAGCGCGTCCAGTGTCCGGGCCAACTCGCCAACCTCGACGCTCGAGGCGGTGATGACGCGTCGGGTACTGCTGACAGGCAGACCGGGCTCGGCGAGGCGCCGTGCTGCGTCCTCGTGAAGGCCACGTAGCGTCGCGGCAAGCCGGCCCGCTGCCACCACAGCGGCGGCGACGACGACGAGGCCAGCAGCCGCGCCCGCAACTAGGGCGTCCCAGGGCATGGCCGCGGTGTTTGTCCTCACGACCACGCCGGCCACGCCGACCACGACGAAGACGGCCCCGCCGCCGAGCAGCGCTGCCCAGACGGCCAGCGGCATGCCGGCGCGGGACCGGATCCTCATCGCAGGACGCCGGTCGTGGTCCAGTCGGTCGAGGGGCGCACGGCCAGCGGTGCCCTCCCGTCATCAGCGGCGAGCAGGTCCGGGTCAGCAGCAAGCGCAACGGCCCCGAGCAGCGAGGCGACAGCACGCTCGACCAGCTGGAGCTCATCGATGATGTCGTCCACCCTGCCGTCGTTCTCCGCCAGCCGCGCGAGACGGTCAGCGGACTCGCGCAGCACGAGCAGTGCGGGCGCCGTGGCGGCACCCAGGTCACCGAGAGCGCGCGCCGCGCCTTCGGCCACCTCGACGTGCTTTTGCGCCTCACGCGCACGGTCGGACAGGTCTGCGACGGACAGCCAGGAGTCGGCTTGCCCCACCAGCACCTCTGCCAGGCGGACCTCGCGTCGTCCGAACGGTGCCGATCCGAGCGGCCGACGGGCGATGAGGACGGCCTGCGGCTGCGCAGGGTCACCCAGCAGGGCCGAGCACCAGGGGCGCCCGTGCTCGACGCCTGTGGCTACCCCTCGCTCGCCCAGAGCACGCATCACCCAGGGCTCGTCGAACACCTCGGCATCCACGCGCAGCCGCTGCGGCACGGTGAGCTCGTCACCGGCGTACCGAACGGGTCCGTCAGCTGCGAGCAGGACCATCTCGACGTCCGCTCCCCCGAACAGTCGGGCAGCGGCGGTCACGATCACCTTGGCAGACACGTCGCTCGAGCGCCCCGCCGCCCGCTCCTGGCCGGCGGCCAGTTCCGCGAACAGCCGTGCCTCCTGGCTGCGCCGGGTCTGCTGGTCATAGGAGGACCACAGCAGCGCCAGCGGGACAAGCAGGCCCAAGAGCCCGAAGGG
Organism: Mycobacteriales bacterium; assembly: GCA_046595815.1. Taxonomy (GTDB): domain Bacteria; phylum Actinomycetota; class Actinomycetes; order Mycobacteriales; family SCTD01; genus RYN-111. The sequence goes on along the minus strand of JBKJSN010000019.1, from coordinate 46,166 downwards.
CGCCGCACCAGCGAGGAAGGCCGCCAGCAAGCCGATGGAGCTGTTCCCCGCCATGTGCACGGCGGACAGCGGCATGGAGTTCACCAGCAACGGAACAAGTGGTCGTCGACTCGTTGCGGCGACCGCCATCGCGACCAGCGTGTGGTTGACCAGGAAGAACACCGCAAGGCCCGCGATGGCGCCAGCCGTGTGACCGCCGGTCAGCCCCGCTACGACGGACCCGAGAGCCGTCGCGCAGGAGAACATCGCGATGTTGAACTGCTTTTTGATGAGGGGTCGCTTGAGAGCAACCTGCGCCACGAGTACGCCGATCGCCACGCCGAAGACCGACCAGGCCCCCGTGTGCATGACCCAGGCGGCGCCAAGGACGCTCTCGGTGAGGGAGAAGGCCCAGGTCTGACGGCCGAACTGCAGGCTGACGACCGCGATCTCGGACAGCGCCACCGCGACTGCGAGGGCCGGGATGGCCCACCAGGGCGAGTTCCCCCAGCTGTCACCTACCACCGCAGCAGCGGTGAGGACGGCAGCGACGAGGGCGACGGAGCGCACCCGCCGCGTGGGGCTCACGGGGCGACTCCCGGGTCTGCGAGGCCCCACGCCGAGCCAGCCCACGAGGAGGCAGCCCAAGAAGAAGCCCCCCAGGACGAGGCACCCCACGAAGACGCGCCCCACGAAGACGCGCCCCACGACGAGGCACCCCACGACGAGGCACCCCACGAAGACGCGCCCCACGAAGAGGCACCCCACGAGGAAGCATCGAAGTCGGCCTCACCCGTCAGGTCCCCACTGCCGTCCAGCGCCTGCCCGTCAGGACCGGCGCACAGCGTCGAGGTGGTGCGGACCAGACCCGCGCCGTCACGCTCACCACGCAGATCCGTAGCCGCGCAACGCAGCGATGCCTTCACCTGGGCAGGGGTCGCGCTTGGGTGAGCGTTGAGCAGGAGCGCGGCCAGTCCGGAGGTGACGGCGGCCGACTGGCTGGTCCCCGTCCCCCGGAACATTCCGTTGTCCAGGCGCACCGTGCCTGCGCTCTGCGCCAGGACGGAGTCCTCCGGGAGCAGACCGAGCACGTGCACGCCGTTGGCGACGACATCAGGCTTGGCGACACCAGCCACCGTGCCGCTGCCGGAGAACGTGGCCACGCGGACCCGGCTTCGGTCCAGGTCGGCGGCGCCGACCGTGATCACCTTCGGGTCGAATCCTGGGTCACCGAGCTGGTTGCGCTTGTTGCCGGCCGAGACCACCACGCTGACGCCAGCGTCCCGAACGGCCTCGACAGCATCGGTGAGAGGGTCGGCGCCGTACACCTTGAAGGGTCGCCGCGCCGACAGTGACAAGTTGGCGACATCGACCTCCGCCGCATGCCCCTTCAGCCAGTCGAGAGCAGCCAGCACTCGCACCAGGCTCGTTGAGCCATCCGCCTCTGCAACGCGCACGACCAACACAGTGGCGCCGGGGGCGATGCCGATCGCCCCCTGGCTGCCCGGCAACTCCCCACCCGCGACCAGATTGGCCATGAAGGTTCCGTGGCCGTACCCGTCGTCGTACCTGCCGCCGGTGCGCACCGCTCCAGTCGAGGTGTCCACTGCATCAACGAGGCGCCCGGAGGCGCGGTTGAGAGCCGCCGTGTCGGAGACACCGGTGTCGATGACCGCCACGCGTACCCCGGCGCCGGCGCCGGGGTCGCCCGCCGGACTCGCAAGTCCATCGCTGGCTCGGACCGCGGTGACCTTGTCGCTGCTGTCACTGTCACTGTCAGTGTCACTGCCGCTGGTCAGCTCCACGGCGACGTCAAGGGCAAGCCCGCGTACGCCGCGTGCGTGGGCCAGGCGGTACAGCGACGGCGCGTCGCCTCGGACGACCTGCACGTCCAGGCCGGCCAGCGTCGAAACCACCTCCACCCCGGGCGCCATCACGGCCGGACCGTGGAAGGACACCACCGCCTGCAGGACCGGGAGCGCTGTCACCACGGGGGTGCCGGCCACCGCAAGGGCAGCCAGGGCAACGGTCACCGAGCTGCGTCGGATAGCGGCCGGACGGGTCAAGGGGGGCCTCCTGATCAGGGGTTACGTGCATCTCTCGGCAGATTCGGCGCCCAACTGCAGTGATCACGGGGCTTGTCAGCCGAACGGCCTAACAACACTCGTTGGGCCAGTCGGACCAACCCGTGCTACAGGAACCCTTCAATCCGGCCGATGGATCACAGGAACGGCCCTCTCCTGGGCCGCACGCAGTAGGTGGAGGACGCGGTGGCTGCCGGTCTCGAAAGCGCGCTGGAGAGCATCCCGGCGCAGACGTCAGGGGAGACCCCTGGCTTCTCCGCCATGGTCGTCGACGACCACCCGCTCGTGCGGGAGTCGATGGTCAACAGGCTCAAGATGATGGGCGCCCGCGAGGTCGTCGAGGCAGCCACCATCGGTGAGGCCCGGGCCCGCGCCAACGTCTCCGGCCCCCGCGAGCTGTGTGTCCTGGACCTCGGACTCCCCGACGGTTCCGGCCTGGATCTGCTTGCTGACCTGCGCGCCGCCGGATGGCAGCGCCTCGTCGTGCTCTCTGCAGCGGACGACCCTTACTCCGTCCGCGCGGCGTTCGTCGCCGGCGCGCAGGGCTACCTGCTCAAGTCCGCTTCCCCTGTCGTCGTCGCGGACGGCGTACGCCGGGTGCTCGACGGTGGCGTCTACGCCGACCCGTCCGTCGCCTCGCTCTTGGCTGCCGGACTGCGCGGCGGTCCGGTCGAGACCGGCGTGTCGGAACTGTCCGGCCGCGAGGTCGAGGTCCTGCGTCTGGTGGCCGATGGGCAGAGCAACAAGCAGATCGGCGATGAGCTCGGCCTGTCCGCTTTGACCGTTAAGTCGCACCTTGCCCGGATCGCGCGCAAGCTCGGCACAGGCGACCGCGCCGAGATGGTCGCCCTGGCCATGCGTGCCGGGGTCATCCGCTGACTCCTTCCGCGTAGTCTGACCTCGTGGAGGAGGTCGCCGAGCGTCCCGTGACGCCACTGCTGGCCCCCCGCGAAGGTGTCCCGCCTGTCACCGAGACGTCCGCTCAGCTCGCGTCAGTCATCGCGCGCTTCGCCGCGGGCACGGGACCTTTGGCCGTGGACGCCGAGCGCGCCTCTGGCTACCGCTACTCCCAGCGCGCCTATCTCGTGCAGCTGCGCAGGAAGAACTCCGGTACGGCGCTGATCGACCCGATCGCCTGCCCCGACCTGTCTTTGCTCAGCAAGGTCCTGCAGGACGCCCCCTGGGTGCTGCACGCAGCCAACCAGGACATCCCCTGCTTGGCCGAGGTCGGCATGACCGCTCCGGTTCTGTTCGACACCGAGCTCGCGGGTCGACTGGCCGGCTTCGACCGCGTGGGCCTCGGCGCCATGGTCGACAACGTCCTGGGCTATGCCCTCGAGAAGGGGCACAGCGCGGCGGACTGGTCCACCCGTCCACTCCCCCATGACTGGCTGGTCTACGCCGCCCTCGACGTCGAGGTGCTGCTCGAGCTCCGGGACGCCCTGGAGGACGAGCTCGCCGCGCAAGGCAAACTGGCCTGGGCCGAAGAGGAGTTCGAAGCGGTTCGCACCGCTCCGGCGCCGGGCCCGCGCGTCGACCCCTGGCGGCGTACCAGCGGGATCCACAAGCTTCGGAGCAGGCGGCAGCTGGCCGCCGTACGCGAGATGTGGTCCGCTCGCGACGTGCTCGCCCGCAAGCGCGACACCGCGCCAGGCAGGGTGCTGCCCGACGCCGCCATCGTGAGTGCGGTGAGCACCGCCCCTGCGACGCCCGCCGAACTGCTGGCGCTCCCCGTCTTCGGGGGCCGTTCCACGCGGCGCCATGTGGACCTCTGGTGGGGTGCCCTGCAGCGCGCGGCGACCCTTCCGGAAGAGGATCTGCCCCTCGCCTCACCCCCGGGCGACGGACCACCCCCGCCGAGCAGATGGGCTGAGCGCGACCCGATCGCTGCACGGCGGCTCGTCCGAGTCCGCGCGGCCCTCGCAGCGCTCTCTGAGCACCACCGGATCCCGGCAGAGAACCTCATCGCGCCGGACGCCGTACGCCGCCTCGCCTGGACGCCACCGAGCGAGCTCAGCGAAACCGTCGTCGCCCAGACCCTGTCGGGCCATGGCGCCCGCTCGTGGCAGGTCACGCTCACCGCTGCCGCACTCGCGCAGGCGCTTCCCGAACCGTGATCGAACTCCTCCCCTGCACCGTGGCCGTGGCAAGGGCTGTGCTGGAGGGGACGGACCTGGGCGAGATCAGACACGCCCCTGACTGGCCGCATCCGGACACCGCCGACGCTTTGCGTCCACTGGCTGAGCACCCCGAGCACACCGGTCCAGGGACCTTCCTGGTCCTCCTCGAGGGGGTGGTGGTCGGCGACTGCGGCTGGTTCGGCCCGCCTGGGGACGATGGCGAGGTCGAGATCGGGTACGGCCTGGCACGCTCCGTCCGCGGGCAAGGCGTGGGCACCGCCGCCGTCCGGGCGCTGCTCGAGTGGGTTCGAAAGCAAGGCGCGAGCAGTGTCCGGGCAGAGGTGCTGCCCGGCAACGAGGCGTCACTGCGCCTGCTTCACCGGCTGGGTTTCGAGCAGGTCGAGGTGCGCGCGGGTCATCTCGTGCTCAGAGCGTGACGGGCATCACCTGGGTTCGCATTGCCGCCTCCGAGGAGGAGTAGGTAAGGTTTCCTTTAGTAGCTCCCCGAGGGAAGGCCTTTCGTGTTCTCGCTCCCCACGTACCTGATCGGCCTGCGCGAAGGCCTTGAGGCGTCCCTCGTCGTCGGCATCCTCGTGGCCTACCTCGTCAAGACCGGACGTCGGGACAGGCTCGCCCCGCTCTGGTCGGGCGTGGTTGCAGCCGTCGCCCTGAGCCTGGCCTTCGGGGCCGTCCTGCAGTACACGAGCGCGAGCATGAGCTTTGAGGCACAGGAACGGTTCGGCGGGTACGCCTCCCTCATCGCCGTCGGCTTCGTGACCTGGATGGTCTTCTGGATGCGCCGCACAGCGCGGTTCCTCAAGACCGAGCTTCACGGCAAGCTCGACGCAGCCCTCGCACTGGGCCCCATCGCCCTAGCCCTCACCGGCTTCGTCGCCGTGGGACGCGAGGGTCTGGAGACAGCGCTGTTCCTGTGGACAGCCGTCCAGTCCAGCTCCGATCCCGTCGTGTCCACCAGCAGCGCCTTCCTCGGCCTGTTCACCTCGGTGGTCTTGGGCTGGGCGTTCTATAAGGGCGCCATCACCCTCAACCTCAAGACGTTCTTCGCCTGGACCGGCGCTGCGCTCGTCGTGGTGGCCGCCGGCGTCGCGGCTTACGGCGTGCACGACCTGCAGGAGGCCGGAGACCTACCCGGTCTGAACGACCGCGCCTTCGACATCAGCAGCACCATCCCGCCGTCCTCCTGGTACGGCACGCTCCTCAAGGGCATCTTCAACTTCCAGCCCAACCCGACAGTGCTCCAGGTCATGGTCTGGCTCGCCTACCTCGTGCCTGTGCTCTACCTGTTCCTCCGCCCCGCGAAGACCCCCGCGAGCGGCACCCCCGCACCGCAGCAGCCCATCGCTGCCTGACTTCCCGCCGCACCTCTCCCACCTCGAAAGGCTTGTTGTCTCCATGCGCTCTTCCTCCGCCGCCGTTGCCCTCGCCCTGCTGCTGCCGCTCGCCGGCTGCGCCAAGGACGACACCACCAACTCCACCCTGCAGCGCGCGAAGGTGGTGGCGAACGACACGACCTGCGGCCTGACTCAGACCACGTTCACGGCGGGCGATGTGGAGCTCGAGGTCGCGAACACGGGCAAGGACGTGACCGAGGTCTACGTCTACGGCAAGGACAGCGGCGGCGCCTTCGCGACCGTCGTCGGCGAGGTCGAGAACATCGCGCCGGGCACGAGCCGGGACTTGCACGTCTCGCTGGACGGGGGCGAGTACGAAGTCGCCTGCAAGCCCGGGCAGAAGGGCGACGGCATCCGCACCGAGATCACCGTGACCGGCAAGGCCGGCACGAGCGAGGCTGCGTACGACCGCGAGCTCGAGGTCACGACGACCGACTTCGCCTTCGCGGGTATGTCCGGCTTCACCGCCAAGGCGGGCGAGAAGATCGAGTTCAAGCTGCACAACAACGGCCAGGCGCCCCACAACCTCGTCATCGTCGATGCCGCCGGCAAGGAGGTCGGTGAGGTCCACGATGTCGCCCCCGGCAAGGAGGGCGAGGCCATCATCGAGCTGGCCACGGCCGGCACCTACACGTTCTCCTGCACCGTCGACGGGCACGCCGACAAGGGCATGAAGGGCACCTTCACCGTCTCCTGACGGCGCCGAGAGCCGCCTCGGCGAGCGGTGTTCAGCGCAGGGCGAAGGCGTCCTTCCAGACGGGTTCGTAGCCGGCCGCGACCAGCATGGCCGCGACCTCGGCAGGCGAGCGCTCGTCGCTGATCGCGAACTGCTCCTGTGCCTCCCCGGGGTGCAGGTAGCCCCCCGGCTCGGTCGAGCTTCCCGCGCTCATCGTCGTCACGGCGATGCGGACCAATCCGTCGCGCAGCACGGCCGGCTCCCGGGTGGACAGCACGATGCCGACCTCAGGGGCGACCAGCCTCAGCGCCGCCATCGCCTGGACGTACTCCGCGTCGGTGACCGGCGACAGCGGCTGGAACCCGCTGGCGCTCGGCTTGATGCGGGGCAGTGACACCGTCACCTCGGTGCGCCAGTAGTGCCGCTGCAGCCACAGCGCATGTTCGGCGACCGCCACCACGTCAGCGCGCCAGTCCTCGCTGAGCCCCAGCAACGCACCGATCCCAAGCCGTCGCACCCCTGCCTCAGCGGCGCGCTCGGTGGAGCTCAGCCGGCGGTCGTAGTCGCGCTTCCAACCCGCCTGGTGGACCTCGGCGTACCGCGTCCTGTCGTAGGTCTCCTGGTAGTGCACGACGCCCTCGAGCCCCGCCTCGACCAGGCGCGCGTAGGTGTCGTCGGACCACGTCTGTGTCTCGATGCTCAGGCTCGGCACGATCGAGCGCAACGCCTCGACGCACGCCACGAGGTAGTCCTGACTGACCTCGAGGCGGTGCTCACCGCTGACGAGCAGAAGATGCCGGAAACCCTTTTCCACCAGGGCTCTTGCCTCCTCGACGACCTGCTCGACCGTGAGCGTTCGGCGTACGACGTCCAGCCCCTTGGAGAAGCCGCAGTAGGTGCACGTCGACAGGCAGGCGTTGCTGACGTAGAGCGGGGCGAACAACCGCACGGCCCGCCCGAAGCGCTGGAGCGTCACCTGCCGCGCGCGTTGCGCCAGGTCCTCCAGGTACGGCGTGGCCTCAGGCGACAGCAGCGTCGGCAGGTGCGCGAGCGTCGGCTGGGCGAGCGCCGTCTCCACGGCCACCTGGACCGGGGCGGGCACCGTGACGAGATGGCGCGCGAAGCGGCCAGGCGGCTGGCTCACTGCAGGAATCCGGTCAGCGGGCTGGAGGCCTCGGCGGTGTCGAGCACAGCGCCGCGACCGGCGAGGTGTCCCAGCCGCCCTGCCTGGGTGGCGAGCGCGAAGGCCCGCGCCATCGTCACCGGGTCGTCGGCGATCGCGATGGCGGTGTTGACCAGGACGGCGTCGGCGCCCACCTCCATCGCCTCCGCAGCGTCCGACGGCACCCCGAGCCCGGCGTCCACCACGACCGGGATACCTGCCTGCGCCACGATGACCTCGATCGCGTCGCGCGTCCGTAGCCCGCGGTTGCTGCCGATCCACGCGCCGAGCGGCATGACGGTGGCGCAGCCGGCCTCCTCGAGATGGCGGCACAGCACCGGGTCTGCCGAGCAGTAGGGCAGCACCACGAAGCCCTCTGCCACCAGCCGTTCCGCGGCGCGCAGGGTCTCGATAGGGTCCGGGGCGAGCGTGCGCGGGTCCGGGGTCACCTCGAGCTTTACGAGATCGGCGCCGGTCGCCGCACGACCCAGGCGCGCCAGCCGGACCGCCTCGTCGGCGTCGACCGCGCCGCTGGTGTTCGGCAGCAGCGTCATGCCCTCCGGCACGAAGTCCAGCACGTCACCCTCGCCGGCGCGGCTCAGGTCCACGCGACGCAGGGCGACGGTGACAATGTCGGCGCCGCTGGCGACCAGCGCATCGCGCATGACGGCGTGGGACCGGAACTTGCCCGTGCCGACGAGCAGCCGACTCCCATAGCGGCGGCCGGCGATCTCGAAAACGTCGATTGCGTTCACTCCAGCGACTCCCCACGCGGGCATGATCCCGATCGGGTGGTACGGGTCGCCGACGCTGCCCGAAGGCGGATCGGCCTCTCAGCCCGCCTGTCGCGAGCTCCCCGGCCTGACCCCTCGACTCTAGCCCCGCCGTACCCGGCGTGCGCGGCTGAGCGTCACTTGTGCCCCACCTGTCACATTTGCCACACCAGTCACAGGCGGCGTACCGTCGGCGGCCGGGGAACCGCCGCGCAGCACCCGTGCTGGGCACCGATGAAGGACTGGACATGTCTCGTCCCACCCGTGGGCTGCGCGCCGTTGGCCTGCTCGCCCTCCTTGCCGCCGCTGTGACGGCCGGCGCGCCCAACGTGATCCGGATCCGCAGCGGCGACACCCTCAGCGAGCTCGCCCTCCGCCATCGCACGACCGTGGCGACGCTGCAGGCCCTGAACGGCATGGGCGGCAGCACGACCCTCTATGCAGGCGCGACGTTGCGCGTTCCGGGTACGGCGAGCGCTCGCCCCACCCCTAGTAACCCTGCCACCCGGACCACCGTCCAGACCTACACGGTGCGCCCCGGGGACGGACTGATCGTCGTCGCTCGGAAGCTGCGGACGACGCCCGAGGTGCTCACCAGGGCCAACGGTCTGCGCCGCGACTACCTCCTGCTCGGCGAGCGCCTGCGCTACCCGGTGACCGTTCGCCTCGCGCCTCCCTCGAGCACGGTGCGGGTGGCGGGCTCGGTCGCACAGTCCGCAGCGGCGCACCGGGCGGCGCTGCGGGCGCGCTCGCTGCCCAGCAAGGCGGTCGTGCAGCAGCTGATCGTCCGTGCCGCACGGCGGCACGATGTGCCGGTGAACCTGGCACTGGCCCTCGCGTACCAGGAGAGCGGCTTCCAGCAAGGTGTCGTCTCGCCCGTGGACGCGATCGGCGCGATGCAGGTCCTGCCGCGCACCGGCAACGCCCTCGGGCGACTGCACGGGCGGCGCTTCGATCTGCTGAAGGCCTCCGACAACGTCGAGGCGGGCGTGATCTTGCTCAGCGACCTGCTGCGGGCCACCGGGAGTGTGGAGAAGGCCCTCGCCGGCTACTACCAAGGCCTGGGCTCGATCAGCCGGGTGGGGCTGCTGCCGCAGACCAAGCAGTACGTCCGCAACGTGCTGCTGCTGCGGGCGCGCTTCTCCTGACGGCGCGCCAGCACCTTCTCCGCCGGGAAGCCGCCTAGAATCGCACTCGATGGAGACTGCGTCGGATGCCGCTGCGCCGCTGACCGGGCGGCTCCTTGACGACCGCTACCGCCTGGACCGCGTCATCGCACGCGGCGGGATGGCAACGGTGTACGTCGCCACGGACACGCGCCTGGACCGCCAAGTCGCCGTCAAGGTGATGCACCGGGCGCTGGCGGAGGATCCGGAGTTCGTGGCGCGCTTCGCGCGGGAGGCCCGCGCCGCAGCCAGGGTGCAGGCACCCGAGGTCGTGGGGGTGCACGACCAAGGCACCGACCGCGACACCGGTCTGGCCTACCTCGTCATGGAGCACGTGCAGGGGATCAACCTGCGGCAGCTGCTGCTGGAGCGTGGAGCGCTGACTCCCGCCCGAGCGGTCGCCCTCATCGAGCCGGTCCTGCGCGCCCTGGCTGCCGCGCACGCCGCCGGCCTGGTGCATCGCGACATCAAGCCAGAGAACGTGCTGCTCGCCGACGACGGTCGGGTGAAGGTCGCCGACTTCGGGCTCGCTCGCGCGATCGAGACCAGCAACCTCACCCAGACCACCGGGCTGCTCATCGGCACCGTTGCCTACCTGTCCCCCGAGCAGGTCGAGTCGGGCACGGCCGATGCGCGCAGCGACGTCTACGCGACCGGCATCTTGCTGTGGGAGCTGCTCACCGGCACCCCGCCGTACGCCGGGGAGACACCGCTGTCGGTGGCCTACCGCCACGTGCACGAGGACGTGCCGCCCCCCTCGTCCGCTGTCGCGGGCATCCCGCCGTCGCTGGACGCCCTCGTGGTCCGGGCGACCCGCCGGGACCCGCAGGACCGCCCTGCTGACGCGGGCGAGTTCCTCGCCGAGCTCGTCTCCGTCAAGGGCCAGCTGCCCGCCGTACCCGTGAGTCAGCAGCAGACCCTGGTGGTTCCTCGGCGTGCGCCCGTCGCGGCAGCGCCCTCGGAGAAGGCTGCGGAGAAGCCGGCGAAGAAGGCGAAGGCCCGACGGAGCGGCCGTCGCGGCCTGGTCCTGATCCTCGTGCTGGCACTGCTGGCTCTGGGCGGTGGCTTCTACCTCGGCAGCTACCGCTTCACCACGACGCCGCCGGTCCTGAGCCTCACCCTCGCCAAGGCCACCCAGTCGCTCGAGGCTGAGGGCCTGAAGGTCGAGCGCGGCGAGGATGCCTTCAGCGAAACCGTCGCCCGCGGTCTGGTCCTGGAGCAGAGCCCTGGCCCCGGTGACCGGGTCCGCAAGGGCGGAACCGTGACTCTCCAGCTCTCGAAGGGGCCGGACCGGCGTGTGGTGCCACGGGTCGCGGGCAAGGACGTCGCAAACGCTCGCACCGAGCTCGTCGGGGTGGGGCTCGAGGTGGCGGCGGTCGACAAGTCGGTCTACAGCCAGACCGTGGCCAAGGGTCGGGTCGTGACGACCGATCCCGCGCCGGGGCAACGACTCAAGCCCGGTGCGGTGGTGACGCTCGTCGTCTCCAAGGGCAAGCAGCCCATCGAGGTCCCGAACGTCACGGGCAGCAAGCAGGACGACGCCGAGCGCAAGCTGATCGCACGCGGCTTCGGGGTGGCCATCCAGCAGGTCTTCAGCGACACCGTTGCGGTCGGAGTGGTCGTTTCCCAATCGCCCTCCTCCGGTACGGCGGACAAGGGCTCGACGGTCACCCTCCAGGTGAGCAAGGGCCCGGACATCGTGACCGTCCCCAACGTCAAGGACATGGACCGTGCGACCGGCCGCCGCCTGCTCGAGGAAGCGGGGCTGGTCGTGGAGGAACGTGTGGTGGTCCAGGGCGGCCCTGGCAACGTGCTCCAGACCGACCCCAAGGGCGGCAAGCGCGTCAAGCGCGGGACCACCGTTGTGATGTACGTCTACTAGCGGGCCTTACGCTCTGCTTCGTGCCCCCCCGTAAGCCCTCTCCCGTGGGCTCCCATGTCCCCGTCGCGGGAGGACTGCTCAAGGGGCTCGCCTACGCCGAGGAGATCGGTGCGGCGGCGCTGCAGGTCTTCGTGTCCAACCCGCGGGGCTGGGCCCAGTCGGCAGGAGACCCGGCCCGGGACGAGGAGTTCCGAGGCCGTTGCGTGCAACCGGTGTTCGTGCACGCGCCGTACCTCGTGAACTTCGGCTCCCCCACCGAGGCCACACTGCGTCGGTCGATCGAGGCGGTCGAGCACTCCCTGCACCGGGCGGCCGCGATCGGGGCCCGCGGCGTCGTCGTGCACGCAGGCAGCGCCGTCGCTGGGGCACATCGCGACGACGCCATGCGCCAGCTCCGCGAACACCTCCTGCCCGTGCTCGAGGGCCTGGACCCGGCTGGCCCGCTGCTGCTCATCGAGCCCACGGCCGGAGGGGGACAGGCCCTGGCCGCCACGGTCCAGGACCTGTCTCCGTACTTCGCCGCCCTCGACGAACACGCCATGTTGGGCGTCTGCCTCGACACCTGCCACGCGTTCGCCGCGGGCCACGACCTCGCCACACCTGGCGGCATGAAACGCACCCTCGACGCGCTGGTGAAGGCCATCGGCCGCGGACGGCTGCAACTGGTCCACGCCAACGACTCCAAGGACCCGCTCGGCTCGCTGCGCGACCGGCATGAGGCGATCGGGCAGGGTCACATCGGCAAGGACCCCTTCGCCGAGCTCTTCCGGCACCCGGCGACCCGCAATGTCCCCGTCGTGATCGAGACGCCCGGAGACGCCGCCGCGCACCGACGCGACGTCGAGCTGCTGTGCTCGCTGCGGGATGCCTGACCGCCCCACCCTGGCGCTGATCGGGGTCACCGCGATCTGGGGTTCAACCTTCGTCGTCGTGAAGGACGCGGTCGAGCAGATGCCCGTCACCGACTTCCTCACCTGGCGGTTCGGGCTGGCGGCGCTGGTGATGCTGGCCATCCGGCCCCGCTCGGTCGCAGCGCTCGGGCCCTCCGGCCGGCGTGCGGGAGTGATCGTCGGCCTCGCGCTCGGCGCGGGCTACCTGCTCCAGACGCTCGGGCTGCAGCACACCTCCGCCGCGGTGAGCGGCTTCATCACCGGCATGTTCGTAGTGCTCACGCCGCTCGGCTCAGCCTTGCTCCTGAAGGCGCGTGTGCCCCTGCTGGCGTGGAGCGCCGTTGCGCTCGCGACCGTGGGCCTGGCGCTGATGTCCCTGCACGGCTTCGCCGTCGGGTACGGCGAGCTGCTGACCCTCGGCTGCGCAGCCGCCTTCGCGCTGCACATCGTGGGCCTCGGACACTGGGCCTCGTCGTATGACGCCTTCGGTCTCGCGGTCGTCCAGCTCGCCACGACGGCGGTGCTCTGCGCGCTGGTGGCCGTCCCAGGCGGTGTCGTGGTCCCACCCTCGTCGTCGGTCTTGCGGGCGTTGGCCGTGACAGCACTGGGCGCCACGGCCCTGGCGTTCGTGGTGCAGACCTGGGCGCAGGCACACCTGGCGCCCACCCGGGCCGCGGTCATCATGACGATGGAGCCGGTCTTCAGCGGGCTGTTCGCGGTGGCGGTCGCCGGTGAAAGGCTCGGGCCCCGAACTCTGGTCGGAGCGGTGCTCGTGCTGGCCGCCATGGTGCTGACGGAGGTCGGCCCCCGGCACGGAGCGGAGGGTTCGGTCTCCCGCTTGGAGGTCTGACCACGCCCGGGAGTCGGCGGTGGAGCAGTTCGAGCAGGCCTTCCGCGAGCGTGGCTCACGTTCTCGGAAACGATCTTCGTCAAAATGTCGCTCCAGGGGCTCCTGGACCACGTTTCGGCGAAGATCGCCGGGGTCACTTCGGAGACGGGCGCGGTGGAACGCAACGGGACGGTCAGGGGCGATCGAGGAGGGGCTGGGCAGCCAGCGCCACCCGCGCTTCGAGGCGCTCGAATTCCTGCTCATCGGCAAGCAGCCGGGCGATCTCATCCGCGACGTACTGCTGGGCGAACACGCGCTCGAGCCACTCCATGAGCAACGCGAGCCCGATGAGCCCGGGGATCACCAGCAAAGACGCTGGAAGCAGCAAGGGGCTCATCGCCGCGACCCATCTCGTCCCATGACCAGCGTCGTACCCGCCTTCGACCTCGCAGAACCAGAACGCCAATCGGGACCTTCGACCCTTGCGCAGGACAACCGCGCGAGGTGCACTGGCCGCAGGCGGGAGAAGCCCGACCAGAGCGGCAGGGAGAAGCGGGCGACCGCGCACCGTGCACCTCAGAAGCCCTAGTCAGGGCAGGGCTTCTCCCGCCTCGCGGACTGTGGGCCCCCCGGTGCTACTCCTCCTGGTAGGCGTACCTCTGCTCGCGCCAAGGATCGGCGTTGTTGTGGTAGCCGCGCTCCTCCCAGAAGCCTCGCCGGTCCTCGGTGAGGTACTCCACGCCCCGTGCCCACTTGGGGCCCTTCCAGGCGTAGAGGTGAGGCACGACAAGGCGCAGCGGGAAGCCGTGCTCAGGGGACAGCGGTGCACCGTTGCGGTGGGTCACGAACATGCCGGCCGCGAAGTCGGCGAGCGACAGGTTGGCCGAGTAGCCGTACTCCGCCCAGACCATCACGTGCGAGACCGACGGCGGCGGCGGGGCCAGGGTCAGCAGCGTCGAGCAGGCCAGACCGCGCCAAAGGTTGTCGAGGATCGTGAACTTCGTGACGCAGTGGAAGTCCGCGACCAAGTCCGACATCGGGAGTGCCGACAGCTCGTCATAGGTCCAGCGCAGCTCGTCCTGCCCTACCCCGAAGACCCGGAAGTCCCACGTCGCCGGCGTGAAGCGCGGCACCGGTCCGTAGTGCAGGGCCGGCCACCCACGCGGGATGTACTGACCAGGGGGCATGCGCTCCGCCGGAACACCGCGAGCCCGCTTCGCGGCGCCCACGCGGTGGAACGGGGTGGTCACATCCGTCATCCTGCCCCTGCGCTCATCGGCCCGAACGCCTGGGGTAGCGTCGTACTCATGCAGGCGCGGTGGTATGGCTTTCCCGACCGGGACTCCCGGTCGGGTGCCTGCTGACGCACCTGACCACACGAGCCCCGGGCACCTGCCCGGGGCTTTTTCGTTGAAGGAGCAGGTATCTGATGGTCGTCGTCATGCGCCCCGACGCCACCCCCGAGGACATCGACGCGATCGTCGCGCGCGTCGAAGCCGCCGGTGGCGAGGCCTTTGTCAGCCGAGGCGTGCAGCGCACGATCGTCGGTCTTGTCGGCGACATCGAGCACTTCACGACGCTGAACCTGCGGGCCATGCGTGGCGTCGGCGACGTCGTCCGCGTCAGCAAGCCCTACAAGCTCGTGAGCCGCGAGCACCACCCCGAGGCGACCACCGTGCGGGTCGGCGGCGTCCCCATCGGCCCCGAGACCTTCACCCTCATCGCCGGTCCCTGTGCCGTCGAGACGGCCGAGCAGACCCTGCAAGCCGCGCAGATGGCGCTCGCCGCGGGCGCGACCCTGTTGCGCGGTGGCGCCTTCAAGCCGCGCACCAGCCCCTACGCCTTCCAAGGGCTGGGCGAGAAGGGCTTGCGGATCCTCGCCGAGGTGCGCGAGCAGACAGGCCTGCCGATCGTCACCGAGGTCGTGGACGCGGCCGACGTACCGCTCGTCGCAGAGTGGGCCGACATGCTGCAGGTCGGCACCCGCAACATGCAGAACTTCGCGCTCCTGCAGGCTGTCGGCTCGGCGGGCAAGCCCGTCATGCTCAAGCGTGGGATGACCGCGACCTACGAGGAGTGGCTGATGGCCGCGGAGTACGTCGCCCAGCGCGGCAACCTCGACATCGTCCTGTGCGAGCGGGGGATCCGGACCTTCGAGACCGCGACCCGCAACACCCTGGACATCAGCGCGGTCCCGATGATCCATGCACTGAGCCACCTGCCGATCGTCATCGACCCGAGCCACTCCGGCGGCCGTCGTGACCTCGTCGTGCCTCTCACCCGGGCGGCGATCGCGGTCGGGGCCGATGCCGTGATCGTGGACATCCACCCGGACCCTCAGTCGGCGCTGTGCGACGGCCCGCAGGCGCTGTACGGCGAGGACCTGGCCCAGTTGGCTGCCGCCTGCCGCGATCTTCCTCCGGCGGTGGGCCGCAGGCTGGCCACGACCTGACGTACCGGGACGAGCAGGGCAGATGCTGACAGAATGGGGTCATGCGTCTGCGTTCCCTCGCCCCCCTGGCCGTCCTCGCCCTCCTGGCCTCACCCCTTGTCTCGCAGGCCGCCCCCGCCGCCTTCCCTGGCGAGGCCGGCCGGCGCGGGACGCCGGCCCACGGCACCGGGGTGGACCTGACCCCGGTCTCCAACTGGAGCTACAAGGGCGGCACGGACCTGGAGTTCGCGACCATCAAGGGCCGGGACTACGCGGTCGCTCCTTCCGAGGACGCACACAGCGGTTTCGGTGCGCTGCGGATCTTCGACCTGACGGCCAACCCTGCCGCGCCGCCGCTGGTCGGGTTCCTTCCCTGCAACGTGACCCAGAACGACGTCCAGGTCCGCGGCACCACGGTGTTCATGGGCGTCGACGGAGGGGTGAAGGGCACCGACTGCTTCGAGCGGCTCGGAGTCAGCCCTGCCCTCGGGGTGCTCGCGATCTCGATCGCCGACCCGCGTCGCCCCACCCCGCTCGGCTTCGTGAAGGTCCCGTACGGCGCGCACAACTCCTCCCTGCACCCGAGCGGCAAGTGGCTCTACGTCAGCGACAGCGAACTGACGCCCATCACCGCGGGCACCGACCCGACCGCCCACACGGGGCGCATCCAGGTCCTCGACGTGAGCAACCCGAAGCGGATGAAGATCGTGTCCACCCTCGGACTTCCGACCGGCCTGTCGAGCCACGACATCTCCTTCAACCGCAAGGGGACTCGCGCGTACTCCGCAGCGATCACCCAGACGCTGATCGTCGACACGACGACCCCGTCGCGGCCCACGATCCTCACCACGATCGTCGACCCGGCGATCAACATCAGCCACGGCGCCGACATCACCCCGGACCAGAAGCACCTGTACATCACCGACGAGCAGGCCGGCGCCGCCGCGAACGGCGTCTGCAACGTCGGCGGCGTGTCGGTGTACGACATCACCAACGAGCTGGTCCCCGTGAAGACCGGGTTCTACGCCTTCAACCCGCAGAACTCCCTCACCGCCACCACCAACAGCGGCGTCCTCACCTGCACCGCCCACGTCCTGGACTACGGCCCGCAGGCGACGTCGTTCTCCAATGCGGGCTACGCCGCGGGGGTGCGCATCGTCGACATCACCAACCGGATCGGGATCCCGAAGGAGCTCGCCTCCTTCACCGCGATCGACGCCGACACCTGGAGCGCCAAGCAGTACAAGGACTCCCGGTACCTCTACGCCAACGACCTCGCCCGCGGGTTCGACGTCTACCGCTGGACGCCCGGCAAGGGCGCGGTGGACACCCGGACAGCGCTCCAGCAGCGGTACGACGTGCGACGGACCGGTCTGACGACCTTCCTCAACGGTGCCTGGTGCGGGAACCCGAAGGGTTCACAGCCCGAGCAGTGAGCTGACGACCTCCCCGGCGCGCCGGACGCCCTCGTCGTCCACGTCGAGGTGTGTGACCAGGCGGATCCGCGTGGGGCCGACGACGCCGACCCGGACGCCCTGCTCGGCCGCCGCGGCCGCCACTTCGCGAGCGTTGCCGACCGGCACGGTGACGATGTTGGTCTGTGGCTGGACCCCCAGCCGCTCCCCCAGCAGCCGGGCCCGCTCGTGGTCCTCGGCGAGCCGGTCGAGGTGATGGTCAAGGGCGAAAAGGCCTGCGGCCGCGAGAATTCCGGCTTGACGCATCGCGCCGCCCAACCGGTGCCGCAGCACGCGCGCCTCCCTCGCAAGCTCGTGCGAGGTGACCACCAGCGAGCCGACCGGGGCGCCCAGGCCCTTGGACAGGCACACCGACAGCGTGTCGAAGAGCTCGCCGTACTCGCGCAAACAGACGCCGGAGGCGACGTGGGCGTTCCAGATGCGTGCCCCGTCGCAGTGCAGAGCGACGCCGTGCGCACGAGTCAGCTCGCGCAAGGCGCGCAGGTCATCGAGCGGCTGGACAAGCCCGCCGCCCCGGTTGTGCGTCTGTTCGACCGACACCGCGCTTGTCACCACCGTGTGGAAGCCCTCGGGGCGGATGGCTTCGGCGAACGCTTCGACGGAGAGCTGTCCGCCGCTGACGGTGCGGGACTGCAGCCCACCGTGCTGGGCGGCCCCTCCTCCCTCGTAGGTCACAACGTGCGCGTCCGCGTCGCACAGCAGCTCCCCCGCCTGCGGGACCACCAGGCGCAGGCAGATCTGGTTGCCCATGGTGCCGCTGGGCACGAACACCGCCGCTTGATGGCCGAACAGCTCGGCCACGCGGGCTTCCAAGGCGTTGACCGTGGGGTCCTCGCCATAGACGTCGTCCCCGACCTCGGCGGCGGCCATCGCGGCGCGCATCCCGGGAGTCGGGCGGGTCAGGGTGTCGCTACGCAGGTCGACGATCACCCCTTCACCGTAGGCTCATCGACGTGCTGACGTCCGACGAGCTGGTTGCCGCCGTACGCGTCCATGCCGACCGGGTGCATGACTGCGTCCGCAGGCTCGGCTGCGGACCCGACGCCGCGGTCCGCGTCACCCACGGCAGCGCCCTCGACCTCATCGACACCCTGGCCAACCGGCCGGAGGAGGTCGGCGACGCGGTGGGCTGGTGGTTCGCCAGGGCCAGATCTCTCGCGCGCCGAACCACCGGTGGCGACGACGCGCTGCCCCTCGGTGGGGGCATCCTGGGCGTGGACGAGAACCAGGTGCGCCTCGCGGAAGCGCTGGAGTCACGCCCCGAGCGCGAGCGCGCGGCACTGCTGCTGCGCGACTCCTACGACCTGCCAGCCAGCGTGGTCGCCACGGTCCTCGGTCTGGACGTCGAGAACGCCACCGTCGTGGTCGCCCAGGCGCGACTGGCCTTCCTGCCCGGGCTCACTCCACTGCCCCCCCTGCCCACCGCGGACCACGATCCCGCGTTTGCTGCGCTGGCTCGGGTGGCCGAGGGCGGACAGCTCGCGGGGCGCGAGGGTGCTGCTCGACGGCATGCGCAGGCCTGCCCGGCCTGCGCCGCCCTGGTCGACGCGCAGGAACGGGCCAGGCGGCTGCTCAGCGGCCTCACCGTCGTGGCGCTGCCTGACGACGCTCGCGAGGTGCTCCTCACCTCGGTGCAGGAACGGGCGACGGCCCTGCTGCCGACGGCCGAGTCCATCGACGAACAGTGGTATGACGAACCCCACCGCGGCTACTCGCTGTCCCTGATGGCCCTCGGGTTGCTGCTCGCCGTCGGCCTGGGCATCGCGATCGGGGTCTTCACCAGCCGAGGTGGCGCGATCATCCCTCTCACCGGGCAGCGGAGCCTTCCCCTCGTGACCGCGCCACCGGTGCTGCGGGTCGGGCCGCTCGGCCCTCCCTCGAGCTCACCCACACCATCGCCGAGCCCACGGGTCTTCCCCGTGACCCCCAGCCCCACTCCGACGCCCTCACCGACGGCCACCCCCACGCCGACGTCCACGGAGACGGCCGTTCCCTCCGAGATCGTGCTGGATCCGAACACGGGGCCGGCGGAGACGCTGATCACGGTCACGGGCCAGGGCTGGACACCCGGGGCGCCCGTCGTCGTGCAGTTCCACAGCTCGCTCGGGGATCAACCAGGTGCAACCGCGCAGGCGGTAGCCGACGACCAGGGCTTCTTCACCATGACCCTCACAGCCCACGACAACCAGGGCACCACGCTCGGGCGGCACACGGTGACCGCGGACGACGGCGTGCACCACAGCGAGGCGAGCTTCACCGTCACGGGCTGACGCGCGCCGCCTGCAGCATCTCGGCGACCAGGAACGCCAGCTCCAGAGACTGACCGTTGTTCAGCCTGGGGTCGCAAGCGGTCTCGTAGCGTCCCGACAGGTCGGCCGCCGTCAGTTGCTGGGCCCCGCCCAGGCACTCGGTGACCTCGTCGCCGGTCAGCTCCACGTGCAGCCCGCCGGGATGGGTGCCGAGCGAGGCGTGCACTTCGAAGAAGCCGCGGACCTCATCGAGCACGTCGTCGAAGTGCCGTGTCTTGTAGCCATTGGCCGTCTCGTGGGTGTTGCCGTGCATCGGGTCGCAGCACCAGATGACACTGCCGGGCCCGCGCTCGCGCTCGACCTGCCGCACGATCGCGGGGAGGACCTCGCGGACCCGGGTGGCCCCCATCCGGCTGATGACGGTGAGCCGACCGGGCAGCCGCTCGGGGTCGAGCTTGTCCAGCAGCGCCAGTGCCTGCTCGGGTGTGGTCGACGGCCCGAGCTTGATCCCGATCGGGTTGGCGACGCGGCTGAGCAGGTCCACGTGCGCGCCACCGAGGTCCCGTGTGCGCTCCCCCAGCCACACAAGGTGGCCGGACAGGGCGTACGCGGCCCCGCCCGTCCGGTCGTAGCGGGTCAGCGCGCGCTCGTACTCCAGCAACAGCGCCTCGTGGCTGGCATAGAGCTCGACCCCATGGGTGGCAGGCATGGCCGAGATGTCCAGGCCGCAGGCCCGCATGAAGTTCAGCGCCCGCTCGATGCTCGTGGCCAGCTCTTCGTACCGGTGGCCGAGCGGCGAGCTCCGCACGAACTCGGTGTTCCACTCGTGCACGGCCGACAGGTCAGCCGAACCGTCGGTCGCCATGGCGCGCATGAAGTTCAAGGTCGCTGCACTGTTTGCGTACGCCCGCACCAGCCGACGCGGGTCCGGCGTGCGGTCCCCGTGCAGCTCGTTGACCGCATCGCCCCTGTACGACGGCAGCCCGGTCGACTCCTCGATGTCAGCCGAGCGGGGCTTGGCGTACTGCCCCGCCATCCGGCCCACCTTGACGACCGGCACCGACGCGCCGTAGGTCAGCACGATCGCCATCTGCAGCAGCGTGCGGACCTTCCCGCGGATGCCCTCGGCCGTGTTGGCGTCAAAGGTCTCCGCGCAGTCGCCGCCCATGAGTAGGAACGCCTCACCCGCAGCGACCCGGGCCAGCCGCGCCCGCAACTGGTCGCACTCGTGCGGCTGCACCAGCGGCGGCACCTCGGCGAGCGTCTGGATGACCTCGCGCAGCCCCGCCTCGTCGGGCCACTTCGGCTGCTGGGAGGCGGGCAGGTCGCGCCAGGCGTCCAACCCGTCGCGGGTGGGTCCGGCTCCGGCAGTTGGGTCCAGCAGGTGCGTCACCGGATCATCATCCCAGGCGGCCCGCTCAGCCGAAGAAGACCTCGGCTTCGGCGTACCGCTCGAGCGGGACCAGCTTCAACGATGCCGTGGCCTCAGCGAGCGGGACGCGGACGATTTCGGTGCCGCGCAGCGCCACCATCACACCGCTGTCACCCTCGTGCACGGCGTCGATCGCGTGCAGGCCGAAGCGGGTGGCAAGGATCCGATCGTAGGCGGTCGGGGTGCCACCTCGCTGCACGTGGCCCAGCACCGTCTGGCGCGACTCGAAACCGGTACGGGCTTGGATCTCGCGCTCCAGCAGGTGCCCGATGCCGCCGAGCCGGACATGGCCGAAGGCGTCGAGCTCGGCCTCCTGCTGGCTCAACGTCCCCTCGGCCGGTGTCGCGCCCTCGGCCACCACGATGATCGGCGAGAACTGGCGAGCGAAGCGCTGCTCGACGTACCTGCACACGGCGTCGATGTCGAACGGACGTTCGGGGATGAGGATGACGTTGGCTCCGCCGGCGAGCCCGGAGTGCAACGCGATCCATCCGGCGTGTCGGCCCATCACCTCCACGATGAGCGCGCGGTGGTGCGACTCGGCGGTGGTGTGGAGCCGATCGATGGCGTCGACCGCGATCTGCACGGCTGTGTCGAACCCGAACGTGTAGTCCGTGGCTCCGAGGTCGTTGTCGATGGTCTTGGGCACGCCGACGACGGTCAGTCCGGCCGCAGCGAGCTGGGTCGCCACGCCGAGGGTGTCCTCGCCGCCGATCGCGATGAGCGCCTCCACTCCCGCGGACGCGAGGTTCTCCCGGATCCGGTCGACGCCACCGTCGACCTTCATGGGGTTGGTGCGCGAGGAGCCTAAGATCGTGCCGCCCCGAGGAAGGATCCCCCGCACCTGGGGCACCCCGAGCTCCATCGTGACCCCATCGAGCGGGCCCTTCCAGCCGTCGCGGAAGCCGACGAACTCGTGGCCGTAGACCTCCACCCCCTTACGGACGACAGCCCTGATGACCGCGTTCAGCCCCGGGCAGTCGCCCCCGCCTGTGAGCACACCGATTCGCATGATCTGGACGCTAACGAGTCAAGGCCGGTCCGTCAGCGGTCGAGGCATCTTGCATGGGTGGTTTTCGTCGTACGGCGGTGACGGCTGCCCTCGTCGGGATGCTGCTGCCGTGGTCGGCGACGGGCTCTGCCGAACCTGCACCCGTGACCTCCCTCGACCTGCCGAGACTGACGGCCGAGCTCGCTCAGGTGACCGCACGGGCGGGCCGGCTCGCCGAGCAGCTGGACCAGGCTGCCGCTCTCGACGCGGGACTGCGCGTGGAGTACGACCGCACCCAACAGCAACGGCGCGAGGCGCAGCTGGCCCTCGACTCCCGCGCACGGCAGGTCTACATCGCGGGGGCGACGGTCCCCTTCGGGGGCTTGCTGGACCGGGTCGCCTCGGCCGACATGCAGCTGTTCGCTCACCGGGCCCAGCAGGCGGTGCTCGGGGTCGACCAGGGCCTCGTCGACGCTGTCACGTCGCAGGCCCGGCGGCTGGCCGCCCTGCAAGAGCGAGCCGACGCCTTCCGCCGCACGTTGCGGCCGCAGGTGGAGGCGGTGCTCGCCGCGCAGGACAAGGCCCGTGCACTGCTTGCCCAGGCCCAAGCCCTCGCCACAGCGGAGCACGCTACGCAGGTCCTGCTTGCCCTCCAAGCGCAGCGCTCGACCCTCGACGACGTGTCGACCCGGACCACCCTGGTGCTGACGCCCGGCCAGACCTCTCGTGCGCGGCGTGCCCTCGACCGGGAGGCGCCCATCGTGGCGCTGGTCGAAGCCAGCGGCGCGAACTACCCCGTCGGTTTCGCACCTACCGGCGAGGTCATTGTCGGCCAGGCGAGCTGGTACGGCCCGGGCTTCGTAGGCAACCCGACGGCCAGCGGCGCGCCGTACGACCCCGAGCGCCTGACCTGCGCCCACAAGACCCTTCCCCTAGGCACCGTCATCCGAGTGAGCAGAGCAGGTCTGGCCGTGAGCTGCCTGGTCAACGACAGGGGCCCGTACGTCGGAGCCCGGGTGCTCGACATGTCCCGCGCCGGGTCCCGGGCTCTGGGCTACAGCGGCGTTGCCACCGTCACCATCGAGATCCTCGCCTTCACAGGCTGAGACCAAGCAGATAGGCCTTCTCGGCGAGCGCGTCATACCTCGCCTTGACGTGGCGGGCGTCGGCGAGGGCGTCGTGCAGCCGCGACTGCTGCACGGGCAGTGCAGGACGGCCCAGGTGCTCCCACAGCTGGCGGACGTCGAGGGTGAACCTGGGGAACGCGCGCGGCAGCGAAGGCATCGCGCCCCACAGCTGGCACAGCGCCACGTGGTCGTAGGCGCCATACCACGCCCACCACACGGGCTCGGTCCCGAAGAAGTCCGCCAGCTCGGCCGCGATCAGCGAGCGCGGCTTCCACGTCGAGGCGGGCGGAAGCTGCGGCAGGACGTTCTCGGCGACCCACGGATGCACCGCAAGAGGGTCGAACTCACTCGACACGGCGTAGTACTCGCGCCCGTCCTCGGCCACGACGCCGATCGACACCAACGTCACCACCGACGACGTGTCGCCGAACTCCAAGTCGTAGAAGAACCGCATGAGCAGCAGTCTGCCTTCTACTCTTCCGGCGTGACCTTCTCGATCGTGGCCCACGCCGACGGCCAGTGGGGCGTCGCCGTCGCCAGCAAGTTCCTCGCCGTCGGCGCCGCCGTGCCCGCAGCCGCTTGGGACGTCGGCGCCGTCGCCACCCAGGCCTGGGCCAACCTCGCCTACCGGCCGGAGGGCCTGGCCTTGCTCCGCGAGGGCCGGGCAGCACCGGACGTCATGGAAGCGCTCATCGGCAGGGACCCGATGCGTGAGCACCGCCAGCTCGGCGTCGTCGACAGGTACGGCGAGGCCGCGACGTGGACGGGGGCGGAGTGCAACGCCTGGGCCGGCGATCTCACGGGTCCGGGCTATGCGACGCAGGGCAACATCCTCACCGGCCCCGAAGTCCTCGAGGCCGTGGCCTCGACGTACGAAGCGAGCACCGGCCCGCTCGCGGCACGGCTGCTGCAAGCGCTTCTCGCCGGTGACCGCGCCGGCGGCGACCGGCGCGGCAGGCAGAGCGCTGCACTGCTCGTCGTCAGCGAAGCAGGCGGGTACGGCGGAGGGTCGGACGTCCTGGTCGACCTCCGCGCCGATGACCACCCGGACCCCGTGCCGGAGCTGGTACGGCTGCTTGAGCTGCACACCCTGTACTTCGGCAAGCCGGAGACGGTGCTGCCCCTGGAGGGCGAGCTGGCCGCTGAGGTCACGACCCGGCTGACCCAGCTCGGTCACGCGAGTCTGGAGGAGTGGGCGGGGATCGAGAACTTCGAGGAACGACTAGTGCCTGATGGCATCGACGCCCTCGTCCTGGCCGAGCTACGGAAGGCGACCGCGTGAGCGTCCTGGCCATCGACTGCGGCACCACCGGAGTCACGGCCCTGGTGGTCAGCGAGCAGGGCCAGGTGCTCTCCCGCGGGTACCAGGAGTTCCAGCAGCACTTCCCCCAGCCGGGCTGGGTCGAGCACGAGCCCGAAGAGATCTGGGTGGCAGTCCTCGGCTCCTGCCGGGCGGCCCTCGCCGGGCAGACCGTGACCGCCGTTGGTGTGACCGTTCAGCGCGAGACCGCGGTGCTGTGGGACCGCACGACCCTGCAGCCGCCACGCCGAGCGATCGTCTGGCAGGACCGACGGACGACCGCGATCTGCGAGCGGCTGAAGGACGCCGGGCACGAACCACGCGTCGCCGAGCTCACCGGGCTGCGACTGGACCCCTACTTCACCGCCACGAAACTGGCGTGGATCAGGGAGAACGACCCCTCGGTCTGGGCCGGCGTCACCTCTGGAGCCACGGCGATCGGGACGGTGGACGCCTACGTCTGCGCCCGGCTTTCCGGTGGTCGCCTGCACGTGACCGACGCCAGCAACGCCAGCCGGACCCTGCTGCTCGATCTGCGGACCGGGGAGTGGTCCGACGAGCTGTGCGAGCTGTTCGGGGTCCCCCGCGCGGCCCTCCCGCGCGTCGTGCCGTCGTACGGCGAGGTGGGACGCACCGACCCGGCGACCTTCCTCGGGCTGGACCTGCCCATTGCCGGTATCGCGGGCGATCAGCAGGCTGCCTTGTTCGGTCAGGGCTGCTATGACGCCGGCCGCAGCAAGTGCACCTACGGCACCGGCTCCTTCGTCCTGGTCAACACCGGATCGACCCCCTGCCTGAGCGAGCGCCTGCTCACGACCGTGGCGTGGATGGCACCCGATGGGAAGCTGACCTACGCCCTCGAGGGAGCGGTCTTCGTCACCGGAGCCGCCGTGCAATGGCTGCGTGACGGGCTGCAGGTCATCGCGGGGGCAGCCGAGGTCGAGTCGCTCGCCGGTCACGTGCCCGACTCCGGCGGCGTCGTCTTCGTCCCGGCGCTGACCGGGCTGGGGGCACCGCACTGGGACCCCTCCGCACGCGGGACCATCCTGGGCATCACCCGCGGCACCACCCGGGCCCACCTGGCCCGCGCCACTCTCGATGCCATCGCCTTCGAGGTCCGTGACGTCGTCGATGCGATGACCAGCGAAGCGGGGGTGACCCTTCCTGCGCTTCAGGTCGATGGGGGTGCCAGCGCCAACGACCTGCTCTGTGCCCTGCAGGCCGACCAGCTCGCCGTACCCGTCGAACGTCCTCAGGTCCTCGAGACCACGGCCCTAGGGGCTGCGTTCCTCGCAGGGCTCGGCACGGGAGTCTGGGCCAGCACCGACGAGCTCGCAGCGACCTGGCGGTTGGACCGACGCTTTGAGCCGACCGCAGGAGTGCGGGACGACGGCAGCCACGCCCGGTGGCTGCGCGCCGTCGAGCGCAGCCGCGCGTGGGAGCACTGACCTGTCGAGAACCCTGTCGAGAACCCTGTTGAGAACCCTGTCAAGAACGTGAGGTAGCGGACGGCTCACCCACCTGGGAACATCCGTCCATCGACATGACCTGCTTTGCGTGCACGAGCCCAGCACCCGCAGGGGCGTACTTCTGCGGACAGTGCGGGTCGCCTCTACCTGCCCCGTGCTCCGCCTGCGGCATGCTCACCGACCCCGGAACGTCGTTCTGCATCTGTTGCGGTCAGGCGCTCGTAGCCGCCAAGCCAGCGCCTCCCGGCCTCGCCGGTCCCCAGGAGGAGCGTCGCTGGGTGAGCGTCCTGGCCGTCGACCTCGTCGACTTCTCCGGCACAGCTCAGTCTCTGGAGCCTGAGGATCTGCATGCGGCCCAGCGCAGTTTCTTCTCCGCCGTCGCCACGGCGGTGCTCAACTCCGGTGGCGTGGTCGCCAAGCGCATCGGTGACGCCGTGGTGGCCGTCTACGGCGCCCCCATCGCCCATGAGAACGACCCTGAGCGCGCCGTGAAGGCCGCCGTCGAGACCCAACTCTCGCTCTCCACCCAACTGCTTCCCGACGGCCGGCCGCTCGTCGCACGCGTCGGTGTGTCCACCGGCGAGGCGATGGTCAGCTTCGACCCGGAGAACGAGATCCCACGAGTGTCCGGCGAGGTGCTCACGCGAGCCATGCACTTGCAGGCTGCCGCACCCCCGGGAGGGGTGCTCGTGGGGCGCCAGACACACCGCATGACCACTCCCCGTGTGCTGTATGCCGCCCATTCGCCCGTACGCCTCGGCAGCGACCCCGAGCCCGAGCAGGTCTGGCTCGCGCAGGGCTTTGCCGCGAGTGTGAGCCGATCCGGTGAGAACCTCCCCCTCGTGGGACGTGAGCCGGAGCTCGCGCTGCTGGTCAGCAGTCTGCGGAGGGTGATCCAGGAGCGGCGCGGCCAGCTCGTCACGCTGATCGGTGAGCCCGGCATCGGCAAGAGCCGCCTCACCCGCGCTCTGTTCGACCACGTCGACTCACCGGCCACCCCCACCATCGTTCGATGGCGCACAGGCCAGTGCCTGCCGTACGGCGAAGGCGTGAGCTACTGGGCATTGAGCCAGGTGGTCAAGACCCAGGCTTCGGTCCTGGAGTCCGACAGCGGTGCCGTGGCAAGGGCCAAGCTCGACATCTCCGTCGACCGCGTGCTGCCACAAGCGACCGATCCGGCTGTGGTCACCCAGGTCAAGGAACGGCTGGCCGCGCTGATTGGGCTCCCAGGGGTGGTAACCGATCCGACGGACGACGTCGACGCGAGCTATTCAGCCTGGCGCCGCTACCTGCTCGCACTGGCCGAAGACACTCCGACAGTGCTCGTCATCGAGGATCTCCATAGCGCCGACGACGGCTTCCTGACCTTCCTGCGCACCCTCGTGGAGGCCGCCGGCTCGACCCCCTTGCTTGTGCTGTGCACGGCCCGCACCGAGCTCATGGAGCGGCCCTCCGACTGGTTGGCCGGCCTTCGGGACGCCATGACGATCACCCTGACGCCGCTGGACGAGGCGGAGACAATCAACGTCCTGGCTCGCCTCCTCGGTGACACCGTGCTCCCCGAGCCCCTGCAGCGCAGGCTTCTTGACCGGGTCGGCGGCAATCCGCTCTACGCCGAGGAGTACGTCCGGATGCTCATCGACTCGGGGGCGATCCCCCGGGACGAGGCGACACCCGCCGGCGGCACTTTGAGTCGCTCGCTCGACGTCCTCGCTGACCTGCCACTGCCTGACAGCGTCCAGGGCGTGGTCGACAGCCGCCTCGATCTGCTCACCGCCTCGGAGCGAAGCGTGGTCTCGGCTGCGGCTGTGGTGGGTGAGGTCTTCTGGGAAAGCGCTGTTGCCGCCGTGGCGGACGCCGATCGGCACGAGGTACTTCGGTGCCTGGAGGCGCTCGAACGCCGAGAGGTCGTGCGCCAGTCGCTGTCGTCCTCCGTCGCTGGGGAGTTCGAGTTCGCCTTCCGCCACGTGCTCGTGCGGGACGCCGCGTACAGCCGCATCCCGCGATTCCTGCGCGTCGTGCAGCACCGGCGCTGCGCCGATTGGATGGAGGCCTTGTCGCACGAGCGCGGTGCCGACCTGTCCGAGCTGCGCGCCCACCACCGCAGCACGGCGTACGAGCTCGCGGCCGTGTTGGGCGCAGACCTCGAGCCGTACGCCGTACCTGCACGCGAGGCACTGACGGCTGCGGCCGAACACGCGCTGCGGCTGCACTCCGTCTCCACAGCCCACGCCTACGCCCGTCGGGCCACGATGCTGTGGTACGGCCAGGAAGAGGAGCTGGGCGCCCTGCACGCCACGCTCGTCGAAGCAAGCCTGGCCTTCCTCAACGACCCGCACTCGTTCTATACCGAGGGCGGACCGGCCCGCGTCGAGGACACCGCCGACAAGCTCCTGTGCCTGGGGGACGTCGCCGGCGCCGCGCGGGCAGAGGGGATGTTGGGCCAAGCGGAGTGGTACCGCGGCGGCTCGCCGGGTCTGGCGGCCCAGCACCTGCAACGTGCCGTAGACCTGATGGCTGAGCAGCCGGCGAGCGAGCAGTCCGCCACGGCCCTTGCCGAGTTGGGCCGCTACCGGATGCTCAACCACCAGTACGCCGAGGCCGTAGCCCTCAGCGACCGAGCGATGGCCGTCGCCCGGCCGTTGGGGCTGTTGGAGGTCGAAGCGAACGCGCTGGTCACTGCAGGGACGGCTCGTTACTCCCTGGGTGACCCGCTTGGGGTCGTGCAGCAGGAGGAGGCGTTGCGGCTGAGCCACCAGCACAATCTGCGCGCGCTGCAGCGCGCCGCCAACAACCTCGCCACGACCATGCAGGAGGAGGGTCGACTGCGCCGCTCGTACGAGCTCATCGAGCAGAGCGCCAGTGCGACCCGTGGATGGGGACTGTCGCTCACCACGCGTGCCGACGACTCCGAGATCGCCCTCATGGCTTGGTACGACGGGGACTGGGACCGCTTGCTCGCGCATACGGACGCGTTCGTTGCCGAATCCGGGGAGGAGGCCCACCAATGGGAGACGCACCTGATCTCGCTCGCCTGCATCGTGCACGCCATGCGCGCCGAGCCCATCCCACCAGAGCTCGAAACCATCGTGAAGCGCTCCCGGCGATCGGCCTTCCCCACGATCGCCCGCAGCTCTGTCGCGCTGCTCGGCTGCGCGCGCTTCCTGCAGGGGCGGGTCGAGGAGGCCGAGGACCTGTTCGACGAGCTGATCAGGCATACCAGCCAGCACGTGCGCGGCACAGTCCGGGAGTGGGCCTACAGCGCAGTGGCGCTGGCGTCCTACCTCGGTGGCGACCGTCTCGACGCCATCACCGAGCGTTTGTCATCGCTGGAGCCCAAGACACCATGGATCGTCGCGGCACACCACATCGGGCGGTCGTTCCAATCCGCCAGGGAGGGCAAGACCCTCGACGCGGTTGAGCACGCCTCCGAGGCGGTGGCCCTCTACGAGCGCATCGGCGACGCCTCCACGACGGTGTTCGCACGTGTGCGGCTCGCCCGCGCAGCCATCGCCGCGGGCGACGTGGTGCTCGCCCAAGAGCAGGCAGCCGTCATCCGGGCATTCGTCGAGCGCAACAAAGCCGTGGTCTTCCTGGACTATCTCGCCGAACTCCCGGCCGAGGCCTGACGGAGCGCCTGAGCTAAGAGGCCCGGCGCTCCGGGGCGGGGGCGTCGCTGACGAGCGCCTCCTGAGCGGCCTTGCGGGCGTCTTCGATATCCGCCTTGGCCTTCGTGGCGTACATGTCGACGTACTCCTGGCCCGACAGCAGCATGAGTTCGTACATGATCTCGTCGGTGACCGAGCGGAGCACGAACCGGTCGCCCTCCATCCCGGCGTACCGGCTGAAGTCGAGCGGAGCGCCCACCTTCACCCCGACGCGACCCAGGCGCGGGATGACCTTGCCGGTGGGCTGGATGACATCAGTGTTGATCATGGCGACGGGGATAACGGGGACACCGGACTCGATGGCCATGCGGGCGACCCCGGTCTTGCCCCGGTAGAGCCGGCCGTCGGGGCTGCGCGTGCCCTCGGGGTACAGGCCCAGCAGGTTGCCCTCGGCCAGGATGCGCTTGCCGGTCAACAGCGCACGCTCGGAAGCTGCGCCCCCGCTGCGGTCGATGGGCACCTGGCCGACACCCGCGAAGAAGCCCTTCGTGAGCTTGCCCTTCAGTCCGGTGCCGGTGAAGTAGTCCGCCTTGGCCAGGAAGGTGATGCGCCGCGGCACCACGAGCGGCAGGAAGATCGAGTCGCTGAACGACAGGTGATTGCTCGCCAGGATCGCCGGACCCTCGGTGGGGATGTGCTCGCCACCCTCGACCCACGGACGGAACAGGGTTCGGAGGATGGGCGTCAAGATCGCCTTGACCATCCAGTAGAACACCTGTCGCCCCCTTCCACTCAGCCTTACGTCGGAGCCCGAC
Organism: Mycobacteriales bacterium; assembly: GCA_046595815.1. GTDB lineage: Bacteria > Actinomycetota > Actinomycetes > Mycobacteriales > SCTD01 > RYN-111. The sequence continues at coordinate 16,296 of JBKJSN010000019.1, read as the reverse complement.
CTTATGCCCCATGCAGGGGGGCTGCAACGCACCGGACCGTGCGACGATGGTCACGATGACAGCACCGCAGGAACCGGACCGCGACCATGGACGCGAAGAGGGGCGTGACGATGACGCCGTCTTCCGTCAGATCGTCGCGGGGTTCAGCGATGCACTCACCGATCCTGTCCCCCGCTGGCCTGTCTCCGAAGACCTTGAGGAGCCTGCCGAGCAGCCCCCGGCTCCCGCGGAGGAGTCACCGGGCCCTCGCCCGGCTTCAGCAGAGGCGCTTCCCGGGTGGCTCGAGCCGGCTGCACTGCAGGACGAAGGCCATTTCGAGCCCCCGCCCCCGCCACGGCTGCCGCGGGTGCGCCCCCGCACCGTCGGGGGGGTCGCGTTGTTGCTCTCCGGATTCTGCGCGCTTTTCCTGCCCTTCCGGGTCGGTCTCGACGACTCACCGGGCTCCCTGCTGCTGGGCAGTCTGCTGGTCCTGGCGGGCCTCGCTGTGCTCGTCGGCTCGATGCGCGATGCTCCAGGGCCGGACGACCGCCCCGACGGCGGCGCGGTCGTCTGATCCGCAACTCCAGGAGGACACGTGCAGCACAGCGAGTCGGTCGAGGTCCACGGGCACCTCATGGACAGCGGCATCCTTGCCAGGGTGCTCGATGATGTCCTGGGGTACGGCGGTGACTACCGCATCGACCGGATCGACATCGGCAAGCACCACGAGGACGAGTCGCACGCCACCCTCACCGTCTCTGCCGAGGACGACGAGGCCCTGCAGCGGCTGCTCATGCGCCTGCAGACGCACGGCGTCAACCAGGTCGACCCTGGCGAGGCCGTGACTCGTCCCTGCGAGCGGGACGGGGTGTTCCCTGACGACTTCTACTCCACGACCAACCTGGAGACCGTCGTACGCCTGGAAGGCTCGTGGGTGCCGGTGGAGCAGCCCGAGATGGATTGCGGCCTGGTGCTCACCGACGGCCGAGTGCGGACCGTTCCGGTGAGCGATGTGAAGGCCGGCGACGAGATCGTCTGCGGGGCCGGCGGCGTCAAGGTGGTGCTACCGCCGGTCGAGCGCGGCGGCGACTCCTTCGAGTTCATGTCCTCCAGCGTGTCGTCGGAGAAGCCGCAGGCCCTGCTGGTGCGGCAGATCGCCGAGCGCATGCGCGAAGTGAAGGACGATGGCGGCAAGGTCCTCTGGGTCGGCGGGCCCGGCATCGTGCACACGGGCGCGGCACCGGCCTTCACCTCGCTCGTCAACGCCGGGTACGTCGACATCTTGTTCGCGGGCAACGCCCTGGCCACCCACGACATCGAGTCCGCGCTCTATGGCACCTCGCTCGGGGTCGACCTCTCCCAGGGCAAGGGCGTCGAGCACGGCCACGAGCACCACATCCGGGCCATCAACACGATCCGCCGAGCGGGCTCGATCGCTGCCGCAGTGGAGCAGGGAGTGCTCACCAGCGGCATCATGCACGCGCTGGTCCGCCACCAGAAGACCTTCGTCCTCGTGGGCTCGGTGCGCGACGACGGCCCACTGCCAGACGTCTACACCGACGTCATCGAAGGACAGCGCGCGATGCGCGCCGAGCTCCCTGGGGTTGGGTTCGCGATCATGGTGGCGACGATGCTGCACTCCATCGCGACGGGGAACATCCTGCCCGCCTCGATCCCGCTGGTGTCGGTGGACATCAACCCCGCGACGGTCACCAAGCTCGCCGACCGGGGCTCCTCGCAGGCGATCGGCATCGTCACCGACATCGGCCTGTTCCTCGAGCAGCTCGCACGTGAGCTGATCCCGGACTACGCCGGGGCCTGACTGCCAGTCAGCGGCGGAAGTGGGTGCCGGACCTTCCCTCGAGCACCTGAGCAGCGTCGCGAAGGGCTCCGATCGCGGCCCGCCCGCCCAACTCCGCGAACGTCGCACAAGCCTCGACCTTGGGCCCCATGGACCCGTCCGGGAACTGTCCCTGCCCCAGCAGCCGCCGGGCCTCGGCGACCGTGAGGCTGTCGACCTCCCGTGCGTGTGCGGTGCCGAAGTCGAGCTGGACCCGCTCCACCTCGGTCAGTACCAGCAGGGCATCGGCGCCGACCGCGGTGGCCAGCAGGCCCGCCGTACGGTCCTTGTCGATGACGGCCTCGACACCGTGCAACTGGCCACGGTGCTCGACCACCGGCACCCCGCCGCCACCGGCGGCCACCACGACGTGCCCGGACTCCACGAGCGCTCGCAGGGGTCCCTCCTCCACCAGCCGCACCGGACGAGGTGAGGCGACCACGCGCCGCCAGCGACCGTCTGGCTGGATGGTGAACACGTGCCCCGTGGCCTGCGCGATCTCCTGCGCCTTTGGACGTTCGTACGACGGACCGACCGGCTTGGAGGGTCGGCGGAAGGCAGGGTCGCGTCCGGCGACGACCACCTGGGTGACCAAGGAGAGCACCCGCGTCGCGAGGTGTCGGGTACGCAGCTCGTTGTCGAGCGCCTGGGCGATCAAATAGCCGAGCTGTCCCTGAGACAGCGCCCCACAGACGTCCATCGGCATCGGCGGAACCTCGCCCGCGGCCAACTCCTGCTGCAGCAACAACCGGCCCACCTGCGGCCCGTTGCCATGAGTGAGCACGAGGGAGGTGCCAGCTGCGACGAGGTCAGCCAGCGACACCGCCGTCGTCCGCAGCGCCTCGCGCATCTCCTCCACGGAGCCCGTCCCGTCCGAGGGCGTGAGCGCGTTGCCCCCGAGCGCGACGACGACCCGCACCGCTAGGCCGAGCGGGCCAGGTCGGCGGCACCCACGAGGCCCGCGTCGTTGCCGAGCTTGGCGAGGAGCACGGGGGCGTGCGGCCGGTGCGAGCCTCCCGTGAGGCGTGCGGAGAAGACCGCCCGTGCCGGGCCGAGCAGGAGCTCGCCGGCCTCAGCCACGCCACCACCGACCACGAACGCACCCGGGTCCAGGATCGAGGCGAGGTTGGCGAGCCCCTGACCGAGCGACTCGCCGATGATGCGCACACACTCCAGCGCCGCCGGGTCCCCTTCGCGCGCTGCCTGGGTCACGGCCGGCCCGGTGATGCCTTCGGGGAAGCCACCTCCGAGCTCGAGCAACCGGGCCCCGAGGCCGGGCCACACATCGGCCACTTCGCGGGCCTCGCGCACGAGCGCCCGCCCGGAGCAGTACTGCTCCCAGCACCCGTTCTGGCCGCACCCGCAGCGGCGTCCGTCCGGCACGACCTGGATGTGCCCGAACTCCGCACCCGCGCCCCAGCGACCCCTGTAGAGGCGGCCGTCGAGCACGATCCCCCCGCCTATACCGGTGCCGACCGTGACGGCCGCCAGGTTCGGCTCTCCCTTGCCTGCTCCGAACCGATGCTCGGCCCAGGCCATCGCGTTGGCGTCGTTCTCGACCACGACAGGCAGATCGATGAGCGCATGCATGGCATCGCGCAGCGGCTCGTCGCGCCACGCGAGGTTCGGGGCGAACATGACGGTCGCCCGGTGCGCGTCGATGAAGCCGGCCGCCCCGATGCCGACGGCCACGACCTCATGGTCTTGCCGAAGCTCGGCGACGAGGGCAGCGATGGTCTGCTCCACGTCCGCCGGGGACTGCGACGGGGTGGGACGCCTGGCCTTGGCCAGCACGCGACCGTCACCGTCAACCACACCGGCCGCGACCTTGGTCCCGCCCACGTCCACGCCGATCGCCAAACCCATGTCTCAGTCCCCCTGAACGTCGATGTGCTGGACCCGTTCGGCGCTGCGAGGGCTGTCCGGTGTCGCGTGCGGGAACGCGGACTTCAGCCCTGCCACGAAGGAGGCTGCGGCGTCCAGCAGGTGCTCGACGGTCTCCGGACGGATCTGCCGCAGCGCAGCAATCGCCTGGCAGACCGGGCAGACCTGACACTCGGCCGAACCCGTGGCCAGGTGCTCGTGGTCGAACCGGGCTCGGGCCCACTCCTGCGCTGCCGCGAACAGCTTGGCGGCCTCTTCTGCCGCTGAGCCGACGGGCTGCGTCATCGCTGGCTCACGGAATCCTCCACTGGGTCGGGTCGGGGGTGAACGAGACGAGAAGGCGACCGGCGGCCAGGCGTGCACCGACGACGTCGCAGCGCTGCAAGGCGCTCGGGAGCGCCAGGTGACGGCGATGGCCAGCCAGCGTGATGACCAGCTCATCACCCGAGCGGGCCAGCTCGAGGTCCTCGAGCCGGGCCAGCGGCAACGCCAGGGACAGCTCGAAACCGTCGGTCGTCCGCCGTACGGCGAGAAGGTCCTCCGCGGGTGTGACGGCGGCTGGATCGTCGTCGCCGTAGAGGTCGGCGGCGAAGGCGAGCAGCGCCTCATGGCCTACGGGTTCGCCTGCGGCATAAAGGCCTTCGCGCACCTGCAGGGGTGCGACATCCGTGCGGACGCGGGCCAGTTGCACTGCCTGGGCGCTCGCCCAGCCGGCGTTCCACGGGTCCTTCGAGACGGGCAGGACCCGGTTGGCAACCAGGCCGTCGACGCGAAAGCCGTAGAGGGCGAGGGAGGTCAAGGTCCGCCGGGACTCCGCCACCACGACAGCCTCGGGCGTGAGCACGAGGCGCACAGAGGTCGTGGGAGCCGTGAGCAGCTCGTGGACCTCCGACAGGTCTGCGTGCAGCCGGGCGACCGCGTCGAAGACGCCATCCTCAGGGACGTGGGCCACCCGTCCGAGCAGCGGCCGGACCGCTTTGAGCACCCGCCGCTGTGTGGGAAAGACCTTCTCGACGTACCAACGAAGGGCCTCGGGAAGGGCCAGTAGTCGCAGCGTCTCGCCGGTCGGCGCGCAGTCGACCACGACCAGGTCGTAGAGCCCGGAAGCGACCTGGCGACGCAGCTCGAGCAGCGCCAGCACCTCCTCCGCGCCGGGGAGCACCGTCAGCTCATCGGCTTGCAACGCATCGACGCCGGCCTTCTCGAGCACCGACCGCAGGTAGTCCTGAATGTCCCGCCAAGAGCGCTCGAAGGCCCGCTGGGCGTCGACCTGCATGGCGCACAGGCCGGGCTGCACCTCGGTGGGGCTGCCGCTGAGCGGCACGTCGAGGGCATCCCCAAGGGAGTGCGCGGGGTCGGTGGACAGCACGAGGGTCTTCAGGCCGCGCGAGGCAGCCAAGGCGGCGGTCGCGGCCGCCGTGGTGGTCTTGCCGACGCCGCCCTTGCCGGTGAACAGCAGGACGCGCATGCAGGCGAGGCTATTCGATGACTCACTGGCCCCTAGCCGAGGGACTCGACGCGCTTCTTGAGCTCCTTCAGGGCGGAGTCGATGATCATCTTCTCTGCCTTGCGCTTCATGAGCCCGATCATCGGGACCTTGATGTCCATGGTGAGCAGGTAGGTCACCTTGGTGGAGCCGCCCGACCCTGCGAGCCGGTAGGAACCTCGCTGCGACTTCTGCAGCTTGCTCGGCTCCGCCAGCGACCACTCGACTCCGTCCGGCTGCCAGTCATAGACGAGGGTGTACTCATCCGACAGGCCGCTCTGGCTCATCGAGAAGGTCACTTTCCTCGGACCCCCGTCGCCCGCCTCGAGCACGACCGCCTTGGCGATCCCCCCGGTCCAGTCGGGGTAGGCCTCGACGTCGCGGATGACGTCGAGGACAGCCGACGGCTCGGCGTCGATGGTGATGCTCGAACTCGCCTGGTCAGCCACGGGGCGCCTCCTTGTTTCGCGCGACCCTAGTACGAGTACTCCAGCACGAAGGGGACGCCTGACCCCCGGAAGTGGCCGACGTTCACGCATTCGGTGCGCCCGATCCGGACGCGCGCCTGCAGCGGCTGGTGCACGTGACCGAAGAGCACCAGCGACGGCTGCACCTCGCGCACATACTCCAGCACCGCCGCGCTCCCCCGCTCGAAGCGCCGCGCCTCGACGTCGTAGAGCAGCTCCGGCACGTCGGGCGGGATGTGGCAGGCCAGCACGTCCACCGGGCCCAACGCGGCCACCTTCGCGGCGTACGCCTCGTCCGTGATCTCGTACGGCGTACGCATGGGCGTCTGCAGACCACCGCCGACGAAGCCCCAAGTCCGGCCGCCGATGACCGTGGTCTGCCCGTCCAGCACCCGGTGGTGGGGCTGGGTGAACTCAGGCCAGAGGGCGGGCACGTCGACGTTGCCGTAGGTGAGGTAGGTCGGGTCCGGCATCACGGCGAACAACGCGGCGTACTGCTCTCGAACCTTGCCCTCTATGACATCCCGGGGGTTGTCCCCCAGCCCCTCCCAGAGCGAGCGCGACCAGGCGCGGGCCTCGTCGAACCGTTTCTCGCGGCGCAGGGCTACCAACTTCTCCGTCGCCGCCACGCCGAAGACGTCAGCGAAGATGCCACCGCTCAGGTCGTGGTAATCCAGGAACAGCACCAGGTCCCCGAGGCACACGAGGGCGTCCGCCCCGTCCGAGGCGCGCTCGAGCGCTTCCACGCTGCCGTGGACGTCGCTGACGACATGGACCCTCACGGGTCCGCAGACTACGGCGCGACCGTCGTGACGGTCGTCTCGATCCCGGTCCCGTCCTTGGGGGGCTCCCCCGTCAGCAGGAAGGTGATCAACGCCAGCGGGAGGAGCACGGCGAGGAGCACCGCGAAGGCAACGCCGGCGCGGTGCACACGAGAGAGCTTGCGCAGATCACCGACACCGGGCAGCACGATTGTGGGGAGCTCGGTGGCCCCGGCGAGGAAGGGACTGCCGCAGGCTGCGCAGACGTCCAGCGCGAGAGCGTTCTGGGCGCCGCAGAGGGTGCAGGGCCAGGTGACCGCGGCCCCGGGCTCGGCAGCGGCGGTCGCGGCCGTTTCAGGAACAGCCGGTACGCCGGTCGCCTCGGGTGCGGGTGCGGGTGCAGGAGCGAGGAACATGTCGAGCAGCGGAGCGGTCAACGGGTCGTGCCCGGCGTACACCGGCGCCGGAGCCGGGTCGGGTTCGACGGGTGCGGGCGCAGGGCGCAGGTCCTGATGGCACAGCGAGCACCACAAGGCGTCCGGGCGCAGTCCCGCGCCGCAGGAGGGGCAGGCGGCCGTACGCGGCGCCACGTTGAGGTCAGGTCCCACGCTTGATGGTTCGGCAGGTTCGGACGAGGGCTTGACCTGGGGGGAGCCGGTGACGCAGGTCACGCGCTAGGTTCAGGGGGCCAACCTCTGAGGAGACCTTCGTGCAGGAGTACTCAACCCCCCTGGCCGTCGACATCGACGAGTCGGCGGCGTTACCCGATGCCGTGCTCAGGCACGCCACCCAGACCCCCGACGCCGTGGTGTTCAGGCGCAAGGACGGCGCGGGCTGGAGCCCCATCACCGCGCGGGAGTTCGCCGACGAGGTAGCCGCCGTCGCGAAGGGCCTCATCGCCAGCGGCGTCCAGCCCGGCGAGCGCGTCGGCCTGATGAGCAAGACGCGCTATGAGTGGACGCTGTGCGACTACGCGATCTGGACCGCAGGCGCCGTCACTGTTCCCGTCTACGAGACCAGCTCCGCCGAGCAGGTGCAGTGGAACCTCGGCGACTCCGGCGCGGTCGCGGCCTTCATGGAGTCGGACGCGCATTCCGCGACCCTGGCTTCCGTGCGCGGCCAGCTCCCCGACCTCAAGCACGCCTGGGGCCTGGACGCCGGCGACCTCGAGGCCCTCAAGACCGCCGGGGCGAGCCTTCCCGACAGCGAGCTGCAGGCGCGCCGCGCCACCCTCGACAGCTCCAGCCTCGCCACGATCATCTACACCAGCGGCACCACGGGTCGCCCCAAGGGCTGCGAGCTCACCCACGGGCACCTGCTCTACACCGGGCGCTCGGCCTCGGCCGTGCTCCCTGAGTTGTTCAACCCAGAAGGCTCCACGCTGTTGTTCCTGCCGCTCGCGCACGTCTTCGCACGCTTGATCGAGGTGGCGTGCGTCGAGACCGGCGCCACCATGGGCCACACCGCCGACATCAAGAACCTGCTCGCCGACTTCGGGACCTTCCAGCCGACCTTCATCCTGTCGGTGCCGCGGGTGTTCGAAAAGGTCTACAACACCGCGAAGCAGAAGGCCCACGCCGCGGGCAAGGGCAAGATCTTCGACCGCGCGGAGCACGTCGCCATCGCCTACAGCGAAGGGCTCGAGCGCGGATCGGTCAGGCTGGGCACCAAGGCCCAGCACGCCCTGTTCGACAAGCTGGTCTACGTCAAGCTGCGTGCGGCGATGGGCGGGCAGGTCGCCTGGGCCGTCTCCGGCGGCGCCCCGCTCGGTGCCCGCCTCGGGCACTTCTTCCGCGGCATCGGCGTCACGATCCTCGAGGGCTGGGGACTGACCGAGACAACTGCTGCCGGCACGGTGAACACGCCCGCCAACATCAAGGTCGGGACGGTCGGGCGGCCGTCCCCCGGCGTCACCGTGCGTGTCGCGGAAGACGGTGAGCTGCTCATGACGGGTCAGCACATCATGACCGGCTATTGGCACAACGCCGCTGCGACCGAGGAGATCCTGCACGGCGGCTGGTTCCACACCGGTGACATCGGCGAGATCGACGAGGACGGGTACATCCGGATCACCGGGCGCAAGAAGGAGCTCATCGTCACCGCCGGCGGCAAGAACGTCGCCCCCGCCGTGCTCGAAGACCGCCTGCGCGCCCACCCGCTGGTGAGCCAGTGCATGGTTGTCGGCGACCAGCAGCCCTACATCGCCTGCCTCGTCACGCTCGATGCCGAGGCGATCGTCCCCTGGGGCGCCGCGCACGACAAACCAGGTGACGCTGCCTCGCTCGCCAAGGACCCCGACCTGCTCGCAGAGATCCAGAAGGGCGTCGACGAGGCCAACAAGGCGGTCTCCAAGGCCGAGGCGATCCGCAAGTTCACGGTCCTGCCGGTGGACTGGACGGAGGAGGGTGGCCAACTCACGCCCTCTTTGAAGCTCAAGCGCTCCGTCGTGATGAAGGAGTTCGCGGCCGAGGTCGACGCGCTTTACAGCGGGAGCGGGAAGGACTGACCCCATGAGCCAGCTGCAGGCGTTAGTCGGCCTGCGCTGGCGCATGGTGCGTTCCCGCCGTACCCGTCGGGGCCTTTTGGCGCTGCTCGCTCTGCTCGGCCTGCTCCTGGTGCAGGGCATCGTCCTGGGCCAGCGGCTGCCGCCCAGCCAACGCCTGTTCGACCTCGCCCTGTTGGCCCCGACGGTCTTCCTCGCCTTCGCAGCGCTCACCGTCGTCGCGCCCCTGGTCGCTGGCGGCGGCAACGAGCTGTTCCCCGAGGGGCAGCTCGTGGCCTACCCGATCGAGCCTCGCACGGTCTTCGCCGGCTCCCTGGTCACGGCGCCGCTCAACCTCGCCTGGCTCCTCCAGACGCTCGTGCTCGTCAGCGTGATCTCGGCGATCGCGGAACGCGGACCGCGTTTGGCGCTCGCGCTCGTCACGACCGCGACCTTCATCGTCATGTGCACGGTGGTGGGTCAGGCGGCCGCCTGGGCTGTGGTGGGCGTGCGACAGCGGCAGGCAGGGCGCCAGGCCACGCGCGCGGCGGGCCTGGTGCTCCTGCTGCTGGGGTTGGCGGTCCTGGCCACCGGCACTGCCACGACGTTGCTCGACCAGGCGCCCACTCAGCAGGTCGTCATCGCCGCGCTCTCCGGCGCCGCTGGCGACCACCGCGCGTGGGCACCCGTGACCGGGGCGATGCTCCTGCTCACTGTGGCTGGTGCCCGGTTGGGCTCGCTGGCCTGCGGCTGGGCACTTCGGCGTACGGCGCCATTCGGCCGCCCAGAGTTGGCACCGGTGCAACGGCGCGCGAGCCGGCGCAGCGGCCTCGCCGAGCTCGTCGCGATCGACCAGGCGTCGGTGTGGCGTTCGACGGCCCTGCGCCGCGGCTGCCTGGTGCTCGCCGTACTGCCTGGCGCAGTGGCCATGCTGGCCCACCCGACCTGGCCCTCCCTGGCGCTGCTGCCCGGGCTGGTGGCAGCAGGTGCAGGCCTGCTCTTCGGGGTGAACGCCTTCTGCCTCGACGGTGCGGGGGCCCTGTGGGTGGCCTCGCTCCCCCATCGCCCGCGGGACACTTTCGTGGCCAAGTTGGTCGTCATCGGACAGACCTGTCTGATCGCGGTGCTCCTCGCGGTCGGCCTCGCGGCGACGCAGGTACGCGAGTGGCCGAGCACAGCTGAGGTCATCGCACTCGTGGGCAGCATCGTCGGCACGACGCTTCTGGTGGTGGCTGCTTGCGGCCGCCTGTCGGTGCAACAACCGCACAAGGCGGATCTTCGTGGCCCGCGGGACACCCCCGCCCCACCGGCGACGATGGCCATCTACTCCTTGCGCCTCGCGCTGGCGACGACCTGGGCGGGGCTGGCCTTCGGCGGCGCTGGCGCCTCCGGGTCCACCGTGGCCGCCCTGGCCGCCTGCGTGGCCGTCGCCTGCCTGGCCGGCAAGTCGCTGCTCAACACCTTCTCACTGTGGTCCCAACCCACACACCGGGCGCGCGTCGTGACGACGGTGGCCTACGGATGACAAATCGGATCTTGCCCATTTCCTGCGCAGAGGCGCGATGCGCTCTACATTGCCCTGCAGGACACGGCTGCAGGGGGCAGGCGGTGACCGACGGCAAGGGGGGTGGCACGGTGCGTCCCTTCCGACGAGCACAGGCTGACGACGGGGCCGCTGCGGTGGAGTTCGCTCTGCTGTTCCCTATCTTCATGATCCTGGCGCTGGGGATCATCACCACCGGAACCGCCTTCAGCCGGCAGATCAACGTCACCCAGGCGGCACGTGAGGCCTCCCGGTACGGCGCGACCTACGACATCAAGGGCATCGCGGGCGGGACTCTCGCCGCTCGCACCCAAACCTGGATAACTGCCGTTGACAACGCTTTGCGCCAGTCCGTCGGGAATGTCGCGAACCCCATCGGTGGGTACGACTACCGCTGCGTGGCCATCGTGGTCACCGACGGGGCCGGCAACGCAACCAACGCGAGCCGCTACTCCGAGAACGGCGGCTCACCTGCCACCGGCGCGTGCCCCAGCACGGCCACGGCACCGATCGGCAACACGACCTACGTGCAGACCGTCCTGCTGCGCGACATCCAGTTCTTCGTGCTGTTCATCAACCCGAAGATCCACCTCGACGCGGTCTCCGTGACGCCGTACGAGGGGAAGTTCGAATGAACAAGCTGATGCGTCGACGGCTGCATCCCGCCGACGGCGAAAGTGGTGTCTACGCGGTTCTGTACGCCACTTTGGTGCTCGTCCTCATCGGCTTCGCCGCGATCGTCGTCGACATCTCCGCCGTACGGCAGGACCGTCGACTGAACCGCTCGGCTTCGGACTCCGCCTCCCTCGGCGGGGTGGCCCTGCTCGACTACACCGCACAGGGCGGCGCGCAGCCCTACGCCGCCTGCCTGAAGGCTTGGGCCTATCTCGCGACCAGCCTTCGCATCTCGGTTCCCTCGGGCGCGTGCAACGCCTTCCAGAGCCTCACGGCCGCCCAGATCATCAACAAGTGCGCCTCGCCGAACCCCACCGAGGTCGCTGACGACCGGACCGTCGGCTCCCGACGCTTCCGGATCGCCTGGCCGATCCCGGACACCGGCGGCAGCGGTTTTCTCAACCCCGACCTCGCACCGGGCTCGGCCGGCTCGCAACCGGCCAACGGCACCAGCGATGGCGACCCTGCAGCGAACGGCTGCGACCGACTGGGCGTAGCTGTCTTCCAGGACCAGGACTTCGGATTGGCCAACGCCTTCGGCATGTCGCGCGCCACGACCCAGGTGCACAGTGTCGCTCGAGTGACCCCGGAGGCCGGACCGGCAGAGGACGTCGCGGCGCTCAACGTGCTCAACCCCACAGCCTGCGGATCCCTCATCACGACCGGCGGCGGCAAGGTGACCGTCGGGCCGACCCTGGATGACAACGGGCTCGCGGCCGGCCCCGGCATCATCGCTGTCGAGGCAGCAGGGACCAGCGGCTGCAACGGTGGCAACAAGGTCATCCAACCCACGACGGGGCAGGGGTCGAGAATCTGCGCGTCGGCAACCGACATCAGCACCGGCGTGTGCGACGGCAACGGCTTGATCCTGAGCCATGCGCTGGACCCGGGTGGGGATCCCACCAAGGCCTTCGATGTGGGGGCGGTGCCCACCAACCTCGCCCCGATGCCCACGCCTGAGCGCATCACCCATGGCTGGATCCCGGTCACGAAGCGCTATGGCTGCAACGCGCTCCCTGGGGACTGCCAGCCACCTGCGACGAACTACATACAGGCCCTGGTCACGGCCTACGGTGGGAACAGCAGCCCCGGGCTGAGGCACTACAACCCGGGAGTGGCTCCCTACAGCGACCCCTACACCGGTGCCTTCAGCAGCCCCGCCTCGCTGTGCCCGGGGGGCGCTGGGATCAACACCGTCGTCGTGCTACCTGCGGGCAACTACTACGCGAACTGCGACCTTGACATTGCCGGGGGCGGCACGCTCATCGTGCAGGGCGGGACCCTTGTCGTGCGGGGCAGAGTCATTATCGCTTCCGGCGGTTGTCTCACCATGAACACCTTGGTGACGCTCTGCCCGACGGGGAAGATCGGCAGCGGCTCGCAAGTCACCACTCCGGTCCCTCCCACCCGCGACGCCATCTTGTTCATCCAGGGCAACAGCTGCCCGAACTCCGGGTGCTTCGTCAACAACGGGAACCTCGTGATCCCGCAGACGTTCGTCTACATGGGGGGGAGTTCGCCCATGAATCAGGGCAGCACGGGATTCACCCTCTGGACCGCCCCGGCAGCAGGCGCAGTCAACGGCAGCGGGCACACCACCCTGGAGGTGCTCTGCGGAGCCACGGGCAGCACCGACGCCAACCCGGACTGCCTCGACTCAAGATTCGGACGGCTCGCGTTCTGGTCCGAGTACGCCGCTCCTTCGACCAAGGCGCACCAGTTCGCGGGTCAGGGGAACCTCAACGTGGTCGGGATCTTCTTCACGCCGCGTGCCTACTTCAACTTCACCGGCGGCGGCGGTTACTCCGGCTCCGCCGCCCAGTTCTGGACCGACCAGCTCAACGTCAACGGCGGAGCGAACCTCGGCCTGAGTCCTTTCGAGAGCTTCTCCTTGCCCAACTTCGGCCCCGACATCGGGCTCATCCGCTAGTGCCCGCACGCCGCTCGGACATCCCTTCTCAGAGAGGTCAATGACACCGTGGGTCGCAGACTCGCTCTTCTCATCGCCGCCGTGCTCGTCGCCGCAGTCGGCACCGGCCTGGTCTTCGCCTACGTCAAGAAGGCAGACGACCGGGCCATCGCCGATCAGCGACCCGTCACGGTGCTCATCGCCAAGAGCGCGATCGCCGCAGGCACCCGCGTCATCGACGCGGCGAACGCAGGCTCCTTCCAGACCCAGGAACTCCCGCTCTCCGCGGTTGCTCCCGGTGCGCTGAGCAGCGTCGACCCTGTCAAGGAGCAGGTCGTGCTCACCACGATCTTCCCCGGCCAGCAACTGCTGGGCGCCATGTTCGGCGCAACGGCCGCGGCAGACTCCTCGATCGCGATCCCACCAGGGATGCTCGCCGTCAGTTTCGCCTTCGGCGACCCACAGCGCGTGGCCGGTTTCGTGCAGCCCGGCAGCACTGTCGCGGTGTTCGTGACGCGTACGGCGGTGGAGAACCCCAAGCTCCGGGAAACCCGGATCCTGCTTCCCAAGGTCACCGTGATCGCCGTCGGACCGACCACCATCACCCCGCCTGCGAACCCCTCACAAGCCAACCCTGAGGCGCAGCCCCGAGCAATGCTGACCCTCGCCTTGACGCAGGCGCAAGCGGAGAAGCTCATCTTCGCCCAGACCTTCGGTGGCGGGCTCTACCTGGGCCTGGTGAACGGCAGTTCCAAGGTCAACCCGAACACGATCATCAACGACCAGAACGTCTTCCGCGGATGACCCTGATCGTCGAGAACGACGCGACCGCGGCTCACACCCTCCGCAGCTCCCTTGGCCCGGAGAGTGCATTGCTGGCGGGCGTGGACGCCGTGGAGCGACACCTGCGCGACCACGAGCACGAGCACGTCGTGGTCGTCGGGCCCGGCATCGGGACCGAGGCAGCCATGGCCCTCGCGGAGCGACTGCGCATCACCCGACCCCATGTCGGTGTCGTCCTCGTCCGCAGCCGCATCGATGCCAAGCTGCTCTCAGACGCACTGAGGTCCGGGGTCCGCGAGGTCGTCAACTCTCGCGAGTTGGCTTCCATCAACGCCGCAGCCCGCCATGCAGCTGAGCTCGCCGGGCGCATGTTGTCTTCCTCAGGTGAGGACCTGGAGGAACAGGAGCACGGACGGGCCACGATCATCACGGTCTTCTCCGCGAAGGGGGGCTGCGGCAAGACGACCTTGTCGACGAACCTCGCGGCGGCCCTTGCCGACGGCGGTCGGCGCGAGGTCTGTGTGGTGGACCTCGACCTCGCCTTCGGCGACGTGGCCATCGCCATGCAGCTGTTCCCTACACACACGATCAACGACGCCGTCACACTCGAGGAAACACTCGATCAGTCAGGCGTTGCGTCCTTGTTGACCCAGCACTCCCCTGGGCTGTACGTGCTGTCCGCCCCGGTCGAGCCAGGGCTGGCCGAGAACATCCCGGTGAGCCTGGTGACGCGACTGCTGTCGATCATGCGGGGGATGTTCGACTACGTCATCATCGACACGCCACCGGCGTTCACCGACCAGGTCCTCGCGGCGTTCGACGCCAGCGATCTCGCACTGCTGCTCGCTACTCTCGACATCCCGGCCTTGAAGAACCTCAAGCTCTCCCTCGAGACGCTGGAGCTGCTCAACTACCCCAAGGACAAGATCCGGCTCATCCTCAACCGAGCCGACTCCAAGGTCGGCCTGGACGCCGGTGAGGTCGAGAAGACCCTGCGCGCTCCGGTCTCCGCACTCATCCCGTCGTCCCGCGCAGTGCCGGCAGCGACGAACCGCGGGGTGCCCATCGTCACCGACCAGCCGCACCACCCGGTGAGCCTGGCCATCATCGGTTTCGTCGAACAACACATCACCCCGTTGTCGAACTCAGCCGCGATACTGCCCCAGCTCCGCGCTGACCGCCGCGGGCTCCTCCGACGCAGAGCGAGGCAGGCATGACTCTCTCCGACCGACTCGCCAAGGCCAAGAAGGAGCGCTTCGAGCCACCGCCGCCAGGCGAGTCGCGCTCTCTCGAGGAGACGATCCGGTCGCGCCACCCCCGGCGCAAGGTCGATCCGTTCACCGCCCTCAAGCGCACGGTCCACCAGGCGCTGCTGGAGGCCCTGGGCCCGAAGCTCTACGACGTCACAATGACCCAGGGAGAGCTCGAGGCGCAGGTGCGCGCGACGCTGCAGGAGGTGCTGACCAACCAGGAGACACCCCTGACGGTGGCCGATCGCAGTCAGATCGCGCAGGACGTCGCCGACGACATCCTCGGCTACGGACCCCTTGAGCCCTACCTTCGCGACCAGGACGTCACCGAGGTAATGGTCAACGGTCCGCACTCGCTGTACGTCGAGCGTGCCGGCCGGATCGTGCCCGTCGACGGCGCCTTCGTCGACGAGGCGCACCTGCGCCGCACCATCGACAAGATCGTGGCTCGAGTCGGCAGGCGGGTCGACGAGGCGAGCCCGATGGTCGACGCCCGGCTCCCCGACGGAAGCCGCGTCAACGCCGTCGTTCCACCCCTCGCCCTGGACGGCAGCCTGCTGACGATCCGCAAGTTCGCCACTGACCCCTTCGACATCGAAGACCTGATGAGCTTCGGCACGCTCACCCCCGCCGTCGCCGAATTCCTGAAGGCCTGCGTCGAGGGCCGCCTCAACGTCCTGGTGTCCGGGGGCACCGGCACCGGCAAGACGACCCTGCTCAACGTGCTTTCCTCCTTCATCCCGGAGGAGGAGCGCATCGTCACCATCGAGGACAGCGCTGAGCTACAGCTCGCTCAAGAGCACGTGCTGCGTCTGGAGTCTCGCCCGCCGAACATCGAAGGTCGGGGGGAGATCACCATCCGCGACCTGGTCCGCAACTCCCTGCGCATGCGACCCGATCGCATCGTCGTCGGTGAGATCCGTGACGCCGCCGCGCTCGACATGCTGCAGGCCATGAACACCGGCCACGACGGCTCACTGTGCACCGTGCACGCAAACACCCCGCGCGATGCGCTGTCCCGCGTCGAGACGATGGTGCTCATGGCGGGTGTCGACCTGCCGATCCGCGCGATCCGTGAGCAGGCGGCGGCCGCGCTCGATCTGGTCGTGCACCTTTCCAGGTTCAAGGACGGAAGTCGTCGCATCACACAGGTGAGTGAGGTCGTCGGGATGGAGGGCGACACCATCACGATGCAGGACCTGTTCCAGCACCAGCGCGAGGGAGCGGCCTTCGACGC
>JBKJSN010000151.1:0-3940 GCA_046595815.1 Mycobacteriales bacterium | reverse complement strand
GGGGAGCCGATCCCCGGCCTGCTCGCCGCCGGGCGCGCCACCAGCGGGCTGCCTGCGTGGGGGTACATCAGCGGCACGTCGCTCGGCGACGGCACCTACTTCGGCCGGCTCGCGGGCCGGACCGCAGTGCAAGAACCCGCCCGGGGACTGTCCCGATGACCGGGACCACCAGCGAGCGCCCGAAGCGTGCGATCCGTACCGTTCGGCGAAACGAGGAGGCACGTGTGACCGACAGCCCCAGCAAGGTGCTCGACGCCGTCAAGGACCTGCTGCCCGCCATCGCGGCCCGCGCGGACCAGGCCGAGGCCGACCGCCGGATCCCCGACGAGACCATCGCCGAGCTGCGTGAGGCAGGCGTCTTCCGGATGCTCCAGCCCAAGCGCTGGGGCGGCCTGGAGGCCGACCCCGTGGAGTTCTACGAGGTCGTGCGCACCGTTGCCGCGGTCTGCGGCTCGACCGGCTGGGTCGCCTCGGTCGTCGGCGTGCACCCGTGGCAGCTCGCGCTGTTCCCGAACCAGGCGCAGGTCGATGTGTGGGGCGAGAACCCCGACACGCTGGTCAGCTCCTCCTACGCACCGACCGGCCGTTGCACGCCGGTCGAGGGCGGTTACGAAGTCACCGGGCGCTGGAGCTTCTCCTCCGGCAGCGACCACTGCTCCTGGGTCCTGCTCGGTGCCATCGTGATGGGCGAGGAGGGCCCGACGGACTTCCTCACGATCTTGGTGCCGCGAGGCGATTACGTGATCGAGGACGTCTGGGACGTCGTCGGTCTGCGCGGCACCGGCTCCAACGACATCATCATCGACAAGGCCTTCGTGCCGGCACACCGCACGCTGTCGTTCAAGGACGTCTCGGCGCTGAAGGGACCGGGTCAGGCGGAGAACACCGCGACCCTCTACAAGCTCCCCTTCGGCACCGTCTTCGCCTACACGATCACCACGCCCATCATCGGCATCGCGACAGGCGCCTATGAGGCGCACGTCGAGCGGATGCGCGAGCGGGTTCGGATCTCCTACGGGCAGAAGGTCTCCAGCGACCCGTTCGCCCACGTGCGGGTCGCCCGTGCTGCCACCGACATCGACGCCTCGTGGCTGCAGCTCGAGCGCAACCTCGACGAGGAGATGCGTTACGCCAGCGCAGGGGAGGAGATCCCGATGGAGCTGCGCCTGCGCGCCCGCCGTGACCAGGTGCGCGCCACGGAGCGATGCATCGAGGCGATCGCCTTGCTGTTCAAGAACTCTGGCGGTCACAGCTTGAAGAACGGCAACCCGATCGAGCGCGCCTGGCGCGACGGCAACGCGGGATCCGTGCACGCCGCCAACGACACCGAGCGCTGGCTGTCGATGTACGGCAAGGGGGCCTTCGGCCTCCCGACGGAAGACGCGATGGTCTGATGGCTCGCGTGCACTCGTTGGGGTACCTGGTCGTCGAGACGACGGACCTCGAACGCTGGCGCGAGCTGGCGGTCGACGTTCTCGGCATGGCCGTGGGCAAGGGCCCCGACGACAGTGCGCTCTACCTGCGGCTCGATGACCGCCCGTACCGGCTCGTGATCCACCCGGGTCAGACCGAGCGGCTCGTGACGGTCGGCTGGGAGTGTCGCGACCGGGAGACCTTCCGCGAGGTCGTGGCGCAGCTGGAGTCCTTCGGTGCGCCGGTGAAGGCGGGTTCACCGGAGGAGGCCGAGCTGCGGCGGGTGCAGGAGTTCGTCACGACGGCGGACCCGGCGGGCACCCAGATCGAGGTCTTCCACGGCGCTGCGCTGGTGCACGACAAGAAGCCGATGACCTACGGCGCGACGTTCGTGACGGGTGCGCAGGGGATGGGACACGTCGTCCTGCCCTCTGCGAACGCCGAGGAGTCGTACGAGTTCTACTCGCGGGCGCTGGGCTTCCGGTCCCGCGGGGCCTTCAAGATGGGGCCGCAGTTCCTGCGCTTCCTGTCGTGCAACGAGCGGCACCACACCCTGGCGCTTGCCCCCTGGCCGCAGGACAACGGGATCATCCACTTCATGGTCGAGGTCGACTCGCTCGACACCGTGGGGATGGCCCTCGATCGCCTCTACAAGAGGAAGTTCCCGCTGAGCTCGACGCTTGGCCGGCACACCAACGACAACATGGTGTCCTTCTACGTCGGTACGCCGGGGGGCTTCGACATCGAGCTCGGCTGGGACGGCCTGCGCGTCAGCGAGGACGGCTACACCGCGGAGGACATCACGGCGGACTCCACCTGGGGGCACCGGTGGGCTTGGCAGAACAAGTGATCGACCACGTCGTCGAGGCCGCCGAGATGCGGCGGGTGCTCGGGCAGTTCGCCACGGGCGTCACGATCGTCACGGGGGCAGACGACGGGGAGCCGGTCGGCTTCGCCTGCCAGTCGTTCACCTCGGTGTCCCTCGACCCGCCGCTGGTGCTGTTCTGCCCGGCCCACACCTCTCGAAGCTGGCCGCGCATCCGGTCGGGTGGCGTGTTCAGCGTCAACGTGCTCGCTGACGACCAACTCGACGTGTGCAAGGCGTTCGCGGCCAGCGGGGGCGACAAGTTCGACGGCCTGCTCTGGCACCAGACGCCGTGGGGACCTTCGATCGACGGGGTGCTCGCGACGGTGCACTGCGACATCGAGGCGGTCCACCCCGCCGGTGACCACGACGTCGTCCTCGGCCGGGTGCGCCACCTCGTGATGCACCGCGACTCGGCGCCGCTGCTGTTCTTCCGCGGCCAATTCGGTCTCGAGTCATGACCTCCCCCCGAGCCCTCCCCCGAGTTGGTGCGGTTTTGTCGGCGTGCCCCGCTGCGGCTTGCCGACAAAACCGCAACAAGTGGGCGGGGGTGGGGTCATGACCCTCACCGACGACCTCCGGGCAGAGGCGGCGGAGGCCTTGCGGGTTGCGGAGGCGACGCAGACCGCCGTGCCTCCGCTGGCGCAGACCTACCCCGGCATCGACGTGGTCGACGCCTATGAGATCCAGTTGATCAACATCCGGCGGCGCCTGGCCGCGGGGGCGACGGTCTACGGCCACAAGGTCGGCCTGTCGTCCAAGGCCATGCAGGAGATGATGGGCGTGGACGAGCCCGACTACGGGCACCTGCTGAGCGACATGGTCTACAGCGAGGACAGGCCCATCCCGACGCAGTCCTTCCTGCTGCCGAGGGTCGAGGTCGAGGTGGGCTTCGTGCTCGGCGACGACCTGCCCGGCGAGGGCTGCACGGTCGAGGACGTGCTGCGCTGCACCGACTTCATCGCGCCCGCGATCGAGCTCATCGACAGCCGCATCGCGGACTGGAAGATCGGGCTGACCGACACGATTGCCGACAACGCGTCGTCCTGCGGCGTGATCCTCGGGGCGCAGCGGGTGCGCCCTGCGGACCTGGACGTCACGAAGATCGACGCCACCCTGGACATCAACGGCATCCGCGTCGCCGAAGGCACCTCCGGCGCGGTCCTCGGTGACCCGACCATCGCCGTGGCCTGGCTGGCGAACAAGGTCGCCTCCTTCGGGGTGCGCCTGCAGAAGGGGCACGTGGTCCTGCCCGGCTCCTGCACCCGCGCGTACGACGTGAAGCCGGGCGACAAGGTCGTCGCGAGCTTCGCGGGACTCGGTTCCGTCAACCTCTCCTTCAGCTGACCTTCCTCGAAAGGCCCTCATGGCAAAGGCAACGGCCGCGATCGTCGGATCCGGCAACATCGGCACCGACCTGCTCTACAAGCTCCAGCGCTCCGACCTCATCGAGCCTCGCTGGATGGTCGGCGTGGACCCGTCCTCCGAGGGGCTTGCCCGCGCCAAGGACCTCGGGCTCGAGGCGAGCCACGAGGGCATCGACTGGCTGCTGTCACTGGACGAGAAGCCCGACTACCTCTTCGAAGCCACCAGCGCCTACGTCTACCGCGCCAACGCCCCGCGCTACCGCGAGGCCGGCATCAAGGCGATCGACCTGACCCC
>JBKJSN010000210.1:0-4829 GCA_046595815.1 Mycobacteriales bacterium | reverse complement strand
CCTGCACGAGCGACCAGCGCAGGTCGGTGTCGACCACGAGCCCGGGCAGGTCCTGCTCGGCCGGGTCGCCGTCGAGCAGCCCACGCAGGACGGCGGTGTGCTGCGGACCGAGCACCGAGGAGGCCAGCGAGCCGACCAGGGTGAGCTGGTGGTCGGAGCCGGCTTCGGCGGTCCGCGCCAGCTCCAGGACCTTGTCGGTGAAGGCGGGCCACCCCTGTCCGGCGGCCCAGCCGGGCTCGGAGTAGCTGGCCAGCGCGGTCTGGGCCTGCAGCAGCAGCCGCCCCAGCACGCCGACCTCGGTCTCCCCGGCCAGCCCGGAGAGCACCAGCGCCACGAAGTCGCGCGGCTTCATCTCGGCCTCGCGGGTCATCTCCCAGGCTGCCGACCAGCACAGGGTGCGGGGCAGGGGCTCGGCCACGTCGGCGATGCGGTCGACCAGGGTGGCCAGGGACCGGTCGTCGAGCCGCAGGGAGCAGTACGTCAGGTCGTCCTCGTTGACGAGCACCAGCTCGCCGCGGTGCACGCCCACCAGGTCGGGGACCTCCGTGCGCTCGCCGGAGACGTCGAGCTCCACGCGGTGGGTGCGCACGAGGCGGCCGTCCTGGTCGTCGTACACGCCCACGGCCAGGCGGTGGGTGCGCCGCTCGCCGGCCCCCGGGCTCGCCGGTCCCTGCAGGACGGCGAAGGAGGTGAAGCGGCCGTCGGCGTCGGTCTCGAACTCCGGTCGCAGGGTGTTCAGGCCCGTGGTCTTGAGCCACTGCGCGCCCCAGTCGGACAGGTCGCGCCCGGAGGAGGCCTCGAGAGCACGGAGCAGGTCGGCGAACTCCGCGTTGCCGTAGGCGTGCTCGGCGAAGTAGGCGCGCAGCCCGGCCAGGAAGTCCTCCTGGCCCACGTAGGCCACCAGCTGCTTGAGCACGGAGGCACCCTTGGCGTAGGTGATGCCGTCGAAGTTGACCTCCACGGCGGCCAGGTCGGGGATGTCCGCGGCGATGGGGTGGGTGGAGGGGAGCATGTCCTGGCGGTAGGCCCAGCTCTTCTCCAGGTTGGCGAACGTCGTCCAGGCGCTGGTGTACTCGGTGGCCACCGACTGGCAGAGCACGGAGGCGTAGGTGGCGAAGGACTCGTTGAGCCACAGGTCGTCCCACCAGCGCATGGTGACCAGGTCGCCGAACCACATGTGCGCCATCTCGTGCAGCACGGTCTCGCAGCGCCGCTCGTAGAGGGCGGACGTGACGCGGCTGCGGAAGACGTAGTCCTCCAGGAAGGTCACGCACGCGGCGTTCTCCATCGCGCCGGCGTTGAACTCCGGCACGAACAGCTGGTCGTACTTGCCGAACGGGTAGCGGTACCCGAACTGGTGGTGGAAGAAGTCGAAGCCCTGCTTGGTGATGGTGAACAGCTCGTCGGCGTCAAGGAACTCCGCCAGCGACGCCCGGCAGTACAGGCCCAGGTCGATGCCGTCGTGGTGGTCGCTCGCCCGGTGGTACGGCCCGGCGACGATCGCCGTGATGTACGTCGACATCCGGGCCGTCTCGGCGAAGCGCCAGGTGCCGGCCGCATCCGGCTCAGGGCGCTCTGTGGTCTCCCCATTGCTGATGACCACCCAGTCCCGAGGCGCGCGGACGCTGAGCCGGAACACGGCCTTGAGGTCGGGCTGGTCGAAGCAGGCGTAGACGCGGTGGGCCTCGAACGTCTCGAACTGCGAGTAGAGGTAGACGCTGCCGTCGACGGGGTCGACGAAGCGGTGCAGGCCTTCGCCGGTGCGCATGTAGAAGCAGTCAGCGTCCACGACGAGTTCGTTGGTCTCGGCCAGGTCGGTGAGCTGCAGCCGGTTGCCGTCGAAGTCGGTCACTGCCCGGCCGTTGAGCGTCGCGCTGTGCAGCGCACTCGCGGTGAGGTCGAGATGGGTGCTGGCGCCAGGCTCGACACACGCAAAGCGAATCGTCGTACGGCTCCGGAACGTCGTCTCTCCGGGCTTGTCCCCTGAGCCGTCGGTGAGGTCTAGGTCGACGTCGTAGGACTCCACCGAGAGCAGGCGGGCGCGCTCGACCGCCTCGTCCCTGCGGAGGTTGTTCTCGCTCACCTACACGCCCTTTCCTGACGTCACTGCCGACCGCTCATCCTTCCACGGATCGGCCACCCGCTGTGCCGGACGGGGAAGTCCGGCAGGATGTCGGTCATGCGCGTACACCTCGGATGCGACCACGCCGGCTTCGAGTTGAAGGAGGCCCTGCGGTCGCGGCTGCTCGAGCTCGGGCACGAACCGGTCGACCACGGCCCGGCTGAGTACGTCGCCACAGACGACTACCCGCCCTTCTGCCTGGCTGCGGCGGAGGCCGTCGTGGCCGAGCGGGGCTCGCTCGGCGTGGTCATCGGTGGCTCCGGGAACGGTGAGCAGATGGCGGCGAACAAGGTCCGTGGTGCGCGCTGCGCGCTGGCGTGGAGCATCGAGACGGCGGAGCTGGCCCGTGAGCACAACGACGCGAACCTGGTGAGCGTGGGCGCCCGCATGCACGACACCGAGACCGCCCTGCAGATCGTGGCCGCCTTCCTCGCCACGCCCTTCAGCGGGGACCCGCGGCACCAGCGCCGGATCGACATGCTGGCCGCCTACGAGGCAGGGCGTTAGGGACAGGCTGACCCATGGTCTTCACGCCTGCTCGCTACGCTCCGAACCCCATGGCCTCACCCACTTCCCGCACCGTCCTCGCCCAAGCGGCCAGGACGGTGGTAGGTCTGCCGGCGGCAGGGGTGAGCCGGTTGCGGCAGCACCCACCGGAGGAGCACTGGGGTCTTGCGCTCACCGTCGTGCTGGCGCTCGCCTCCACGCTTGCCGGCTGGCGCTGGTCCACCTGGGCGATCCCGCCGGCCTTCCTGGCCCTGCCGTTCCTGCTCGGCGGGCTGCTGCTGACCACGCGTTCCGTGAGGCGGCTGGCACTGGCGGTGTTCGGGTGTCTCGTCTTCGACGTCGCTGTCATGGGGCTGGACGAGGTGCGGCTCGGTGCCGTGGTGGTCGTGCTGGCCAGCGGCCTGCTCGCCCATGAGTACGCCCGCTCACGGGACGAGACCGGGCTGAGCGGGATGAGCGCCGACTCGGTGCTCGTGCAGCTGCGTTCCCGGCTTGAGCAGCAAGGCGAGCTGCCCACCCTGCCCGCGCCCTGGTCCGCTGAGGCCGTCGTCGAGCCGGCGGGGGGAGGCCCCTTCGCCGGTGACTTCGTCGTTTCCGCCCTCCTGGGCGACCGGTTCGCGGTGGCTCTGGTCGACGTCTCGGGCAAGGGCGTCGAGGCCGGCACCCGCTCGCTGCTCCTGAGCGGCGCTATGGGCGGGCTGCTCGGCGTGACGTCCTCGGAGGAGTTCCTCTCGGCCGCCAACGCCTACCTCGTCCGGCAGGACTGGGAGGAGGGCTTCGCCACGGCTCTGCACCTGACGGTGGACCTTCCGACAGGGGACTTCGTCATCGGCTCCGCCGGCCACCCGCCGGTCGCCCACCTCGACGCGGGTAGCGGTCGCTGGGCGCTGCTTGACACCGAAGGCCCGGCCCTGGGCCTGATGCTCGACACGTCCTACCGCGTCGCGACGGGGCGGCTGCGTCCCGGCGACGCCTTGCTGCTCTACACCGATGGGCTCGTCGAACGTCCCGGGCGCGACCTGGACCGCGGCATCGACAAGCTGCTCGGCGAGGCGGAGCGGCTGGTGACCCAGGGCTTCGTCGGCGGCGGCCGCCTGCTGGTCAGGCAGGTTGCCGGCCGGCACTTCGACGACCGCGGGCTGGTCCTGCTCTGGCGGAGTCCCTAGCGGTCCACCCGTCGCCGTTCGCGCGACAGCGTCACGACGCCGTCCTGCAGCCCCCGCACCACTGCCACGTACTCGCCCCGGTCCACGAGTACCTGCCCCATCGCCTGCAGGTGCGCGGACTCCTGTTGGGTGTCCAGCAGGGCAACACCGGCCTCCGCCAACCGACCGCACATGTCCACCACGGCGACCTTCGACGCGCCGCTTTCGATGAAGAACATCGACTCGCCTGAAAAGACACGCCCTGACAGCACGCCGTACAGGCCGCCGACCAGGCGTTCGCCGTCCCAGACCTCCAGGCTGTGGGCCCCTCCCTCGCGGTGAAGGGCGGTGTAGGCCTGCTGCATCGCCGGTGTGATCCAGGTGCCGTCGGCCCGATCGGCGCAGCAGGCCACGACCTGCTCGAAGCAGGCGTCGACAGTGGTCTCCCACCCGGTACGGCGGAGCAGCTGGCGCACCGTCCGGGGCACCGACAGCTGGTGGGTGAGCAGGACGGCGCGGGGTTGCGGCGAGACCCAGGGCACCAACGGACCGTCGGGGGTGTCCGGGAGCAGGGGTACCGAACCCCGGCGAGCGAGTCGCCGTACGGTCCGTTCGTGCTTGGCGGCCTCCTCGGCCGACGGCGGCCAGGGGAACACGCCATTGCGGTACGCCGCCCGCAGGGTCGCCGGGTCGAGCACCCCGCCGAGCGCGATCAGCTCCCGGGGGGCCCCGGCGACGTCGAGGTGGTCGAACAGGTGCACCCGACCAGAGTGGCCTACAAACCGAGGACGCCCCATTGGGTCCAGGCATACGCTCGTCGTGGAGCGTGGTCCACCACCCTCCCCGTCCCGTCACAGGGAGCAGCGTTGGGCGTGGAGCGCATCGGTCGGGGCCTGGCGTGGCTTGTCCTCGGGGTGGCCTTGGCCGCCCTCGCGGGCTGGTACCTCGGCGTGGCATCGCTCACGACGGTGCTTCCCGGTTACGTCCCCATGAAGCCCAACACGGCTGTGGGGCTGCTCGTGCTGGCTTCGGGGGTGCTCCTCCCGTGGCGCCGG
>JBKJSN010000174.1:0-19768 GCA_046595815.1 Mycobacteriales bacterium | reverse complement strand
GTCGTGCTTGATGCTCAGCTCGCGCGAGGGGATGACGCCCTCGGTCTTGTAGCCGATGTCGAGCAGGACCTCGTCGCGGTCGACCTTGACGATGGTGCCTTCGACGATGTCGCCGTCATTGAAGTACTTGATCGTCGCGTCAATGGCGGCGAGGAAGTCCTCCTCCGACCCGATGTCGTTGATCGCGACCTGGGGGCTGGTGGAGGTGTCGAGAGTGCTGGTCAAGGGAGAGGCTCCGGCTGCTGTGGGATCGGGACCGGCCCCGGTTGGGCCGGCTCATGACACGCAACGGGCCGGTCGTCAGGGAAGCAGGAACGCTGGGCTCCAAAAACACTCGCAAGACGTCCGCGGGCAGGTACGTCCGTACGCCCGCAGCGCAAGCGTGAAGACTACCCGCATGAGCTCCCCTGAGTCGAACGGCACCTACCCCGCCCACCGCGAGGCTGGACCCGACGAGAGCGCCCGGGCGAACCGGTCCTGGTGGGACGCCAATGCCGAGGACTACTACGCCGAGCACGGGGCCACCCTCGGCGACGCGGACTTCCTGTGGTGCCCCGAGGGCTTGCGCGAGCAAGACGCCCACCTGCTCGGCGACGTGGCGGGGCGAGACGTCCTGGAACTCGGTTGTGGCGCCGCCCAGGCCGGGCGCTGGCTGGTGGGCCAACGCGCCCGCGTCACCGCCTTCGACGTCTCCTTCGGTCAGTTGCTCCAGGCGCGCGAGCTGGACCGCCGTACCGGGATCTCGGTGACCACCGTCCAGGCCGACGCGCAGCGGCTGCCCTTCCGCGATGCGGCCTTCGACGTCGTCGCCAGCGCCTTCGGGGCGATCCCGTTCGTCAGCGACTCCGCGGGCACCCTGCGCGAGGTGGCCCGGGTGCTTCGTCCCGGCGGGCGCTTCGTCTTCAGCACCACCCATCCCGTCCGCTGGGTGTTCCCCGACGATCCGGGCCCTGAGGGTCTGACGGTGCGCCAGAGCTACTTCGATCGCACGCCGTACGTCGAGCAGGACGACGACGGCGTCGCGACCTACGTCGAGCACCACCGCACCTTGGGTGACCGGGTGCGCGAGTTGACCGCTGCGGGCCTGTCCCTGGTGGACCTCGTCGAGCCGGAGTGGCCGGCAGGTCGGACCGTCGTGTGGGGCCAGTGGTCACCGCTGCGCGGCGCCCTTCTCCCGGGTACGGCGATCTACGTCTGTCGCAGGGCCTAGTGCTTGACGGGCCGCGAGGTGGTCGGCTGCTCCGCGCGGGGCGCAGGGAGCGCGCTGGTGAGGTCGATGTAGCCCCCGCCCACCGGCTGAGCGGCTTGGGCGCGGCGGCGTCGGAGCGCCGCTCCACCGGCGAGCAACAGCAGCCCGAGGACACCGAGGACCCAGGGAGCGCGGTAGAGGGCGAGCGCGGTGCGCTTGCTGCTCTTGGCGTTGGAGACGCGCTCGGCAACTGTCGCGTCCGTCGGCACGAGGCTGTCGACCAGCAGCGCCTTCGCCACGGTGCCGTTCGCGAACCGGATCGACGTCTGCGGTGACGTCGTCGCGCTGACGATGGACCCTGTCACCGGCTCCACCAGGACCGTGCGCCCGTTGTTGGAGTAGAGCGTCTCGGTGCCGCTCAGCGCGCCGAACTGACCGAGCTCGACCTCTGGGACCGTCCCCGTGAACTCGTAGACCTGCAAGCCCTTCACCGTTGTCGTGCGTACGTAGTTGACCGGCCAGGCCCGCGTCGAGGGCTGGTCGAAGTACTGGTAGGTGCGCTTCTGGGTGTCGAAGGGGAACTTGACCGTCTGGCCCTTCGTGCCGTAACTGTCACCGAGGATCCCCGGACGGCCCACGCCGCTCTTGCGGTCGAAAGCGACGACGAGGGACTGCGCCTTCAGCCCGATGTAGCGACCGCGCGCGTCGACTGTCTGCAATTCGCCGTCGGCTCCCACCACCGCGAGGCTGAGCAGGTCGTTGTAGGCGCCGGTGTTCGCAGTACCCGCGAGCTTGCCGTTGGCGCCAGCGTGGGTGGACAGCGTGCGGGTGAGGTCGACCTGGATGGGGTCGAGCTTGCCTGTCGCGGTGTTGAGCCGCTGCGCGGCGCTCCGGGAGTGCGTGACGAGGTCGATCTCACCGGGCGCCTTGAGGATGCCGGGCGTCACGAGGGTCGGGACCATGACGGCGAGGGCCAGACAGAACGCCCCGGCGCCGAGCAGCGTGGTTGCCGTCTTGTTCGGCAAGGTGTTCTCCTTGTGCGGGGGCAGAGCCCAGTGCGTGGTTCTGAGTGGGAGTGTCTGGGACGCACCGGTCCCCGACCATGGCCAGAAAGGACCAGGTTTGGCCAGCCGTGGCAGCCCAACACGGGCAGGGGGACGCTTCCCAGCCCTCGATGGCGTCCGCGCGATCGCAGCGGTCGCGGTCGTCCTCACGCACGTCGGCTACCAGAGCGGTGAGGCCATCGTCGGACCTGCCCGCTCCGTGCTCGCCCGACTCGACGTCGGCGTCGCCGTGTTTTTCGTCCTGTCGGGCTTCCTGCTCCACCGTGCCCAGGCGATCGCAGCCCTGACGGGGCGCCCGCTCCCTGCCGTGCGGCCGTACCTCTGGCACCGCGCGCTGCGGATCCTGCCCGCGTACTGGCTGGCGGTCGCGACTGCGCTCGTGGTCCTGCCTGAGAACAGGGGCGTCGGCGCGGCCGTCTGGCTGCGCCAGCTCACGCTGACCCAGGTCTACCGCTCCGACGACCTGCGACCCGGCCTGACGCAGACCTGGTCCTTGGCGACGGAGGTGATGTTCTACCTCGTCCTCCCGCTGCTCGGCCGGCTCGCCGGGCGGACCCTGCGCTCGCAGTTGCTGCTCTGCGGCGCGATGTTCGCAACAGGGCTGTGCTGGCAGGCGCTCATCGCCCAGGGCACGCTGCCGCCCCAGGCCGGCTACTGGCTGCCGGGGCACGCCGACTGGTTCGCGCTCGGCATGGCCATGGCCGCGCTGTCTGCAGCAGGGGCCCAGTGGTTCGCGAGCATCGCGGCGGACGGACTCACGTGCTGGGCGGGCGCAGCGGCGATCTTCGTCGTGGCGGGCACGCCCCTGACCGGTCCTTACACCTTCGCCCTGCTGACGCCCGTCGAGACCCTCAGCCGCACCCTGCTGTACGGCGGGGTGGCAGCCCTCCTGCTGCTGCCGGCCACTGTCCCCACGGCGCGCGGGCCGGTCGTGGGCCTGCTCGCGTCGATGCCAATGGCCTTCCTCGGGCGCATCTCCTACGGCGTCTTCCTGCTGCACCTCACGGTGCTGTCGGTCGCGTTCGACGGCCTCGCGCTGACCCCCTTTACCGGCCATTTCTGGCGGCTGCTGCTGGTCGTGCTGCCCGTCAGCCTGCTGCTGGCATGGGCGAGCCTGCGGGCGGTGGAGCGTCCGGCGATGCGCTTGAGGGACCGGGGCCTCGGGGGACCCCGCGCGGTGCTGTCCAGCAGCTGACCGCCACACCCGCGACGGCCAGCAGGCACAGTGCCTGCACCGGCCGACCCAGCTGTGTCGCATCAGGCCACGGAGCTGACGCCACGAGCACTCCGGCAGCAGCGAGGGCACCGACGACGAGGACCTGCAGCGCCGCGCGGTGGAGGCGGTCGACGACGGCCACGACAAGCACCGCGATGACTCCAGCCGGTCCCGCGAGCAGGGGTACGGCCAGCAGCCCGAGTACCCGGACCAGCATCGCCCGGGACGAGTGTCGTCGGACCGCGACGGGCAAGGAGCCGCCGCCAGGGAGCGCCGCCGCCAGGGCGAGGAGGAGGGCCAGCAGGGCGCCGACCCCCAGGAGCAGCCCATAGGTCCGGTCCGGCGCGAAGTCCAGTTGTACGCGGCCCGCAGCACCTGGCGGCACGAGGAAGCCCTGCTGCCAGCCGTCCAGCCGCGCCGCAGTGAGCGCCTGCCCGTCGAGCCTGGCCCGCCACCCCCGGTTGAAGGCCTCGTGCACCACCAACCAGGACTCCTCGCCAGGGGCAAGGTCGACCTCCCGGCGCACGGGGTCCCAGCGCACCACGCCGGCGACCCGGCTGGTCGCCGGGGCCGGCGCGGGCCGGCCGAGGTCGAGCAGGGTCAGGCCCGTCACCTGGACCGTGTCGGTGCGGGCCGCACGCAGGCGGTGCGCACCCGCCGACAGCTCGAGGGACCCGGTGCACACCTCGAGCTCCACCGGACCCCCGCTGGCGAGCGCCCCGACGGTGGTGGTCAGCCGGGTCGCAGCCCGCAGCGTCCCGTCCACCGCCAGCACGGGACCTCTTCCGCACGGGAGCGCCACCTGCCGGCCCGGGTCCGGCGCCGGTAGCACCGGTGCACCTCTGCCGAGCAGCTGAAGCTCGGTGATGCCGACGGGGAGGGGCTCCACCAGCCCGTCACTGCGGTACGAGCGCCGTATGAGGACATCGGAGAAGGCCACCTCGAAGCGGGACCCGACCACCGGGGGGAGGGCGGCCACCCCTGACGCGGACAGGGGCACGACGCGCACCGGGCCGTCATCGACCCGGACAGCGACCGCTCGCGGCCGCGAGGCAGCGAGGTACTCGTCGACCAGCACCCGGAGGCCGTCGACGCGTCGCGGAACGGCGAGCCTGAGGACCAGCGCCGGCCGGGGGTCGAGTCGCGATGCGAGCCACGAGGTGCCGAGGTCACCATCGAGGACGACCGCGGGCCGTTGTCCTGGGTCAGGCACCGCTTGGCTGCTCGCCGAGACCTGCACCGGCGCCCCCTGCTGGAGCAGCACGTCGAGCGCGGCGCCCGGGCGAACCCTGCCGGTGAGCCTGACGCCGAAGACGCCGCCCCGGTCGAGGGTGAGGGTCGAGTCGACAGCCGGGTCGTCCTCATCCCCCAGCGGCAGCCCGGCGGCGCACACCGAGCGGCGGCCGATCAGCACGCACCCCGGCCGGTCCCTTCGCCCCGCGCTCAGAACCACGGCGACCCTGGGATCGGCGGGGCGTCCCCCCGTCGCTTCCGCAGCGTCGTCCGGCACCCGCAGTCCGCGCTGGACGACCAACGGCCCGGCCGAAGTGAGCACACGCGCCTCTAGTGAGACAGCGCCGAAGCGGGCACCACCTGCGACCTCGAGCACGGTCAGCCGCAGGTGGCCAGTGGCGCCACCGAGCTCGACCCTCGCCCTGCCCCCGATCACCGCTACGTCCCGCTCCTGGGCGTCCGTCAACACCTTGAGCCGGGTGGGAGCGACCGTGCCCGCCACGATAGGCACGATCACCTCCACTGCCGAGACGGCCTGCTGCGGGAAGCTGACCTGCACCCACTGGCCTTGCGGCTGCAGACCGCCCGAAACCCACGCAGTGGTCCCGTCACCGTCGAAGGCCGCGGCCGGCACGTGGTCGCGGCCGCGCACCAGGAAGGTCGCGGCGTCGGAGGCGGAGGACGAGGCCGACACCTCGAGCGCCCCGTGCACCTGCGCGGTCGTCACGGCATGCGCCCGAGCGACGGGGAGGTAGTCCGGAAGGTCCGGGTCGTGCCTGATCGCGGCGGTGTCCAACGTGGCCGAGGCCGAGTCGGCGGCCCTGCCCACGTCCACCGCTCGCGCTCGGTACCCGTCGGTCACCGTACGCAGCTCGGCACCGTCGCCGGGTAGATACGGCTCACCGGCGAGCCGCGCGGCACCGGTCGCCGAAAGGACGCCCTCCTCCAGCAGCGGCAGCAGGGACTCGGGGCCTCCCGACACCCGCTGCGTGCCCAGGCGTGGCCAGGTCGTCACGGCTGGCACGTCTGCCTCCAGCCGATAGACCTCGACCGCGTCGTACGTCGGGGCCAGCTGCTCGTCGTACACGTCGGACCCGGTGGAGAACCCTGCTCCGACGGGCGGTCCGAAGCCGGCGACCTTGTTGATCCCGGGTGACGCGGCGAGGGAGGCGTGCACGACGACGGGACGCACCGAATCCGCCGCGAAGCCGTCCAGGTCGTTGCGGACGACAAGGAAGCCAATCCCGGCCCGTGCCAGGTAGGCCGCCAGCGCGGGCGACCCGCGCCCCGAGCGCAACACCTCCTCCACCGCATCCAGGACGCGGGTCAGCCCCGGCCCGCCCAGGGGGACCGCATCCCGCACCACCCACGGTGTGCGCGCCAGCGGTTGCAAGGGCTCGTCAGCCGTCCTGCCCCACAGGTACACGCCGAAGGAGGCGGCGGGCACCACAAGGGCCCTCGGGGGGGCGGTACCGGGCGACTGCTCCGAGAGGAAGTCGGCCACGTCATTCCAGTAGCCGGGTACGGCCTCCCAAGAGCCCTTTGGCTCGAGGTGCCCCAGGGCGGGCGTCGCGGCACCAAGCACGGCGAGGGCCGCCAGCCCCACCACCGGACGGCGCAGGGAGGGCCAGGCGACCCCGCTCAGCTGCACGGACGACGCCGCGTGCGCCAGGCCGAGGACCAGCGGCAGCCGCAGCACGGCGTCGAACTTGTGGACGTTGCGAAGGGCGGCGAGCGGTCCGTCCAGCAGCTGCTGCACCGTGCCACCGAGCGGTCCGCTGAGTGGCCCGACGTGCCCGGCTGTGACGAGGAGGAGGCCGAGGAGCAGCCCCAAGGTCAGGAAGGCCCGGTGCGGCACGGACCGGCGTACCAGGCCGAGCACGCCAAGCGTGCAGACGGCCGTGGCGCACAGGACCAGGCCCGACTCGGTCACCAGCAGGTAGCCGGCTGGGCGGGCCGGCTCCCCCCTGACCATGAGGTACTGCAGCCACAGGTCGTTGCCCGTCAGTGCAGACCAAAGGGAGTTCTGGCGGGTGGTGACCGACGCGGTCTCGATAACGTCGAGGAAGGGGGGCGAGTAACGCCCGAGCACGAGGAGGGGACCCAGCCACCACGCCGTGGCGCAGGTGACCGCACCGCCCCACCAGAGCACGAGCCGGCGCCGGGCAGGACCTGAGGGCTGCAGGAGCAGCCACAACGCACCGAGCGGGAGCACCGCCAGCGTCGCCGCCGCGTTCACGCCGCCGACCAGCAGCACCGCAAGACCGGAAAGGGCCGCCGCGCGGCGCGGACTCCCCCCGCGGGATGCGGTCACGAGGGGCACGAGCACCCACGGAGCGAGGGCGTATGGCCAGACCTCGACGCTGATCGCGCCCAGCTGCGACAGCGGCCGCGCGGCGAGCGCGTAGGCCACGGCCGCCAGCAAGCGCGTGCCGGGCGTACCGATCTCGAGCCGCGCGGCGAGGGCGCGCACGCCCAGCAGCGCGGTGCACAGGACGAGGGACTGCCACAACCGCTGCCCCACCCAGTCAGGCACGTCCATCGCGTTGAGCACGGCTGCGAGCGGGCCCGTGGGGAACAGGTAGCCGTACGCCTGGTTCTGCAGCTGGCCAGCGCCGCCTTGAGCGTCCCACAGATGCAGTGCCCTTCCGAGCAGCCCAACAGGGTCGACCGACAGGTCGAGCTTGGTGTCGGCGACGACCCGACCTGGGTCCTGCGCGAACACCAGAGCCGTCAGCAGCATGCATGTGACGGCGGTGCGCAACCGCTCGACCGACCGGGTCATCTGACCCGGAGGACGAGCAGCAGGTTCCAGGTCGCCACCTCGCGCAGCGCGGGGACCCGGACGACCCAGGACGCCCACCGCGGGTGGTAGCGCGGCACGACCGCCACCGCGTCGACCACGCCGGCAGCGACCCTGCTGCTCTTCCACCGCAGCATCCGTGCGACCGACAGCGGGAACAACGTGGCTCCGAAGTCGTTCTTCGGGCGCCTCCCGGTGCGACGGGCATAGCGGTTCGCGGCCAAGCGGCCTCCGAGGTAGTGCCAGGGGGCTGTCTCGTGCCCCCCGTTGGGGGCGAGCCAGTTGTTGTAGGACAGCAGGACGATCCCTCCAGGGCGCGTCACACGCACCATCTCATCGGCCATCCGCTCAGGGTCGCGAACGTGCTCCAGAACGTTGCTCGAATAGCAGACATCGACCGCGGCGTCCTTGAACGGCAGCGACAACCCGCTGCCGAGCACCGTTCCGGCCGTGACGTCTCGGCCATGCAGCGAGAGCTCGCCGACGTCCGCGTCCAGACCGATGTAGTGCGCTCCACGAGCTCGGAAGGCGTCCGCGAAATATCCTGGCCCACCGCCAACGTCGAGCAGCGTGCGCCCCGTGAGGTCGACGTAGCCGCAGACCTGGTTCGCGCTGTCCGCTGCGAGCAGCGAGTAGAACCGGGCAGGGTCGGACTGCTCGTAGCGGAATGCGCTCAGCAGCGCGCGACTGCGCGCCAAGCTGCCCAGCGACAGGTTGTCGACCACCGTCGAACCCTACGACGACCGGCATCTGGGTGCGGTTGGGCACAAGGGTGGTCGGCGGCCTCCGGACCGGAAGAACTACGGCGAAATGATCAGAAGGCGTCATGTCTTGCGCCGCGCCCGCGTCGAGGGTGGTCGAGGGCCTCAGCACCGCTGGGACCTGCACGCCCACCGCAGCCCTCGAGAGGACCTCGTACGCGCGTGATGACCCGCTCTGCCCCCGAGCCACGCGGTGACCGACCCGTCGGCGGCGAGCCTGCCGCGCCATCGGAGGTCCTGTTCCTCAACCGGCGCGACCTCACGAACCCGGAGGGCGGGGGCTCTGAGCTCTACGTCGAGCGGGTCGCCGCAGGGCTCGCTGCGCAGGGAGCACACGTCACGTTCTTCTGTGCCGACCACGGTCGGGCACCGCGCGACGAGGTGAAGGACGGCGTTCGGTACTTAAGGCGCGGCGGGCGTCACACCGTCTACCTGCGCGCTGCCCTGCTGCTCCTGCTTGGACGGCTCGGCCGTCGCGGCATCGTGGTTGAGGTGCAGAACGGCATGCCTTTCCTGGCGCGGTTGTGGGCTCGGCGTCCCGTAGTGGTCCTGGTCCACCACGTTCACCGGGAGCAGTGGCCAATCGTCTTCGGCCCTGCCCGGGCGGCGATCGGGTGGTGGCTCGAGTCGTGGCTCGCTCCACGAGTCAACCGCTCCTGCCCCTACATCGCCGTGTCAGAGGTGACCCGAGCCGAGCTGGCCGACCTCGGGGTTGACCCTCGTCGTACCACTGTGGTCTACAACGGGACCACGCCGCCGCTGCCCACCTCGGCTGTCCGCGCGCCGGTGCCGACGGTCCTGGTCCTCGGCCGGGTCGTGCCGCACAAGCGGGTCGAGCTCGTGGTGCGGGCAGTCGCTGCCCTGCGCGAACAGCACCCGGACCTGCACTGCGACGTCGCCGGGGAGGGGTACTGGATGCCGCACCTGCGCGACCTCGTCGCGGAGCTCGGCCTCGAAGGCGCCGTCACCCTCCACGGCCGGGTCAGCGAACAGCGCAAGGCCGACCTGTTCGCGCAGGCCTGGGTACACGCGGTCCCCTCACTGAAGGAGGGCTGGGGGCTCTCGGTGCTGGAGGCCGCGATGCACGGCACCCCTTCGGTGGCCTTCAGGAGTGCGGGCGGTCTCGCCGAGTCCGTGCTGCACGGGCAGTCCGGGCTGCTCGTCGGAGACGAGGACGGGAGCTTGCAAACGGCGCTCGGTCGTCTCCTCAGCGACGATGAGTTGCGCCGCCGGCTCGGGACCGGTGCCCGCGCACACGCCGAGAGCTACACCTGGGACGCCACCACAGCCGCTTTCCGCACCACGCTCTCTCAGTCGCCCGTCCTCGCCACCCTCCAACCCGCCTGACCCCAGGGGAGACACATCATGGGAACCATCGTCACGATCATCGCCGGGCTCGTCCTTGCGGGCGCAGCTAGCGCCGGGCTCATCGTCACCCAGGGCGGGGCGCCGTCGGGCAAGGCGCCCGCGGTCAGCACCGATGTGACCGCGGTCTACGGCTCAGGTCAGTGAGGTCTCAGGGACCCGCCCGCGGCGGGACCTGACCACTGCCTGCGCCGCCCAGCCCAGCAAGGACAGGGCGAGCAGGTCGCCGACCACGACAGGCGCACGGGGCGATCGCGGGGGGGCGCTCGTCACGCCAGGGACGTCATAGAGGGCCAGTTCCGGCGTCTGGATCACAAGCACAAGCCCGGAGACCTGTCGCTGCAGCACCTCGCTGTCGGCTGCCCTGTCACGGCGCTCGATGAGGACCTGGCCGATGTGTTCGGCCTGCAGCGAGACGAGGAGGGGCGCGCCTGAGGTTGCCGCGGCGTCCAACCGTTCGGCCACCGGGTCCTCCCCTCGCACCACCCGGTCGTGCAGCGGCAGGTCGTCGTCGACAACGGCGCGCGCCTGGACCCAGCGGGAGGCGGGGTCGAGGACTGTTCGGTCCCCCGTCCACGGGAACCGCCGGTAGGCCCCCCACGGCAGGACCAGCACCGCAGCGGCGTCGACCTGCGACGTGACGGTCTGCCAGTCGGCGGGATAGCTGCTCACGCGCAGCCGGCCGCCCTCCCCCCAGGCTGCACCCGGCAGCGCCGCGAGCGGTGCTAGGCAGGCCAGTGCGCCGGCCACCTGTCGCGTCCTCGCGCTCCTCAGCCGTTCCAGCGCGACCTCGGCGCCGCACCCGGCGGCGACCGCGATCACGACGAGCGCGGGGGCCACCCACTTCTGCCCGTCGCGAAGCAGCCCGAGCAGGGCAAGGTGCTCGACCAGGCGACGGAGCACCCCAGCGACCCCGGGGAGGTTGCCGAGCAGCGCGAGCAGGAGCCCGACTCCTCCGGCGACGAGCAGCGGTGGACCGAGGCGCTGACTCAGTCGCGGCAGCCCGGCGGCGGCAAGGGCCAGCACGACGAGGGCAGCGACCGAGCTGGCGGCCCTGCCTGGCGGCACCGAGGCGGGCGCCCAGGCCCCCCCGCCCGTGAGGAGGCTCACCACCAACCCGAATGGCGTATCGGAGCGGCTGGCGAACGCCGCCACCCCCGCAGGGTCTCCAGCAGGCTGACCACCGGGCAGCAGCAGCGCAGGCACGACCCACGGCAGCGCGAGGACGGCGGTGGCGAGCAGGGCCCTGAGGGGGCGACCGCACACGATGACGACCACACCCGCGATCAGCTCCGACGAGGCACCACCGCAAGCGGCGATGGCGAGCAGCAGCACCGCCGGTGCACCTGGCCCTCCGCGCCGCCAATCCAGCGCCGCCCGCGCGGCCCACGGCAGCACGGCCCACCCGACGAGCAGCGCCCACTGCCCCAGAAGGAGCCGCTCGTGCAGGTAGGCGGACCACCCGTAGGTCGTCGCCGCGACGACTGCAGCAGTGGTGCTCGTGGAGGGGACGAGCCGCGCGGCCCCCCACGCGGCCGCCACGACGAGGCCCACGAGAACACCATCTTGGACCCAACCGCCCGGCACCACCCTGCTCGCCAGGGCGATCACCAAGTCGCTGGGGACGGCGCGCGGAATCCCGTCCAGGCCCAGGAGTCGTCCGTCCAGCGGCATTCGCGGGACGAAGACCATGTCGAAGGCCAGTACATAGCCAGGACCGAGCAACGGCATCAGCAGGAGCAGCGCCAGAACCACGCCGCTGGCGAGCCCGGCACGGGAGCTGGCCTTCGACGGTGTCACGAACCAGGACTGTGCCACCCTGCGCCCATGGCCGACCATCCGCCCTCGATGGTCCCGCGCGGGGGTGCGCACGACGGTCGGCGCTCGCTCGCCTACGGCGGCGTCCTGGTGACGCCCGCCATCATGACGGTCAACCTCGCCGGCTACCTGCTCGCGGTCGCGGCAGCAAGGGCGCTCGACGCCGCCAGCTTCGGGGAGCTCAATGCCCTTCTCGGCGCGCTGCTCATCGCGTCCGTCCCGTCCCTTGCCGTGCAGGCGGTGGTCGCCCAGGCGGTCGCCCGGCGGCCCGCGCACGAGGAGTCCGGGCCTCGGGAGCGAGCGCTGCTCGGGCGGGCGGCACTGGCGGGCGTCGCCGGAGCCGGCGCGGCCGGCCTCGCGGCACCACTACTGGCGCTGTTCCTGCACGTCGGTGTCGCGGGTCCGCTGTGGCTCGCCGTTGGGCTGGTGCCTTTAGCAGTCCTGTCGGCGGTGCTCGGGCTGCTGCAGGGCAGCGAGCGCTTCGCCGCGCTGGCGGCGGTCCTCGTCGTACAAGCCGCGGGCAAGGCCGTCGCCCTGCTCCCCCTTGCAGCGCACCGCGGGCCTCCCTCCGTGCTTGCAGCGCTTGCCGCGGGCACCACCCTGGCCGCGCTCGTCGGTCTGGTCCTGGTCCGTCCGGGGCGCGGGCGGTCGGGTCTCCACAGCCCGCTTGGGCTTCCGAGCGTCCGCAGTTTGGTGTTCGCGACGGGAGGGCTTTTGGCCCTGCTCGCGCTAGCCAACCTCGATATCCTGCTCGCGCGACACGTCCTGCCTGCTGAGGCCTCCGGCCGGTACGCCGTGGGCACGGTCTGCGCCAAGGTCGCGCTCTGGCTCCCGCAAGCGATCGTCGTCGTCGTCTTCCCACGCCTGTCCGACCCGACGGCGGCTCGCCTGCTCCTCCGCCGGGCGGTGCGCCTGCTGTTGCTCCTGTCGCTCGTCGAGGTCGCGGGAGCATTGCTGCTCGCAGGTCCGGCCCTTGAGCTGGCGTTCGGGGCCCGCTACCGCGACGTCGCGCCCATCGCACCGCTCTTCGTGGTCCAGGGCGCGTCCCTTGCGCTCGTCCAGTTACTCGTCTATCGGGGCATCGCGGTGGGCGACTCTCGGCCCGCCCGGCTGATCGCCCTCGGCGCTGGGGTGGAGGCCGCCATCGTCCTCGCCCTGCGCCCCAGCACCCTGCCGCCGGTCATCCTCATCGCGGCACTGATCGCCGTACCGCTGGCTGGAGCTCTGCTCCGAGCCGCCACTCGGGACTGATCGGATCCGCCGGACCAAGTAGTCACTCTGGGGGGTTGTCCGCAGATGTCAGGCAGCGGAGCGTTCCCCTAGGTCCTGCGCGCACAGTGCGGCTGCAGGGACAGGCTCCTTGAGTTGGAGGCCCGTGAGCACGTTCCTGGCGCTGGCTACGGCGGGCATCGTCTCCGGCTGTGTTTACGCCCTCACAGCTAGCGGCCTCGTACTGACCTACACGACGTCCGGGGTCTTCAACGTCGCCCACGGCGGTATCGGCATGATCGCCGCCTTCACCTACTGGGACCTCACCGTCAGCCGCGGAATGCCCGGACTGCTCGCGCTCGTGCTCACGGTGTTCGTCCTGGCCCCGCTGCTCGGGCTCGTTGTGGAGCGCCTCATGCTCCGGCGGCTCGCAGGAGCCCCCATCGAGGTCTCCCTCACAGTCACGATCGGGCTGTTGCTCTTGCTCATCGGCACGGCCAACACCATCTGGCCCCCGACGACGCCTCACCGGGTGCGGGCGTTCTTCCTGGGCGATCAGGTCACCGTGCTCGGCGTTGTGCTCACGGTCCACCAGCTGATCGTCATTGGCAGCGCAGTCGCGGTGGCCGGGGGTCTATGGGCATTCCTCCACCTTTCCCGGATGGGCGTGACCATGCGCGCCGTCGTGGACGACCGGGAGTTGACGGCACTCAGCGGTGCGTCGCCTGCCCGCGTCGGGATGCTCGGCTTCGCTCTCGGCGCAGCCCTTGCCGCGCTTGCCGGCGTCCTGCTCGCCTCACAGGTGCAACTGAACGCCGTGACCTTGACGCTGGTCGTCATCAACGGCTATGCCGCTGCGGTCGTGGGGCGACTCAGGAGCCTGCCGTTGACCTTCCTCGGCGCGCTGCTGCTCGGCCTTGTGCAGGCCATGGCGGTGGGGTACGTCACGGTGGATTGGCTGAGCCAACTGCAGCCCGTGATCCCCATGGTCTTCCTGTTTGTCGCACTGATCGCGATGCCCCACACCCGGCTGCGCACGCCGCGTCCGGCCATGCTGAGCGCACCCCGCGTCGCGGACGCCCGGACAGCCGGCGGGGCCGCGCTCGCGCTCGTCGCCACCGCGGGCATCGCAGCAGCCACACTCCCCCACGGGCAGGTGGACATCCTCACGCACGGTGCCGCCGTGGCGCTGGTCCTGCTGAGCCTGGTCCCCCTCACCGGCTATGGCGGACAGGTCTCGCTCTGCCAGCTGTCGTTCGCGGGGATCGGGGCCGTCGTGATGGCCCGTGCCGACGGGGGTTCCGGGTCCTGGTGGGCGCTCGCGGCAGCCATCGCTTTGCCCGCGTGCGTCGGCGCGCTCGTGGCTCTGCCGACCTTGCGCCTACGCGGCCTGTACCTCGCCCTGGCCACCCTCGCCTTCGCCTACGCCATGGAGGGAGCCTTCTTCGGCAACGCCTCCGTCATGACCGACTCGCTGTCGCTGCGGGTCCCGCGCCCTGCTGTCGGCCTCTCCCTGGCCGACGACCGCACGTACCTGGTCGCCGTGAGTGCCGTCTTCGCCCTGTGCGGCTGCGGCGTGCTCGCCCTGCGCCGATCGGGACTCGGCCGTCGTCTCGTCGCGCTGGGGGACAGCCCGACGGGCGCTACGACGATCGGGATCCGGCTGGGGGCGACCAAGCTCGCCGTCTTCGCCCTCTCGGCCGGGATCGCCGGTCTCGGGGGTGCGCTGCTCGGCGGGCAGCAGGGGGCGGTGAGCAGCACGGACTTCGGCCTGGTCCTGAGCCTCACGCTGCTTCTGCTCGCGGTCATCTGGGGCCTGAAGACAGTCAGCGGCATGCTGCTCGCGGGCCTGTTCCTCGAACTCGGCCCCCAGCTCCAGAACGCACTTGGGCAGATCGAGAACGTCGTACCGCTTCTCGTGGGGCTCGCAGCCATCGGCATCGGCGCGCACCAGAACGGCTTGGTGGGCGGCGTGGTCGCCCGGTTCTCGGCGAAGCGCGTGCGGTCCGGCAGCGATCCGGGCGGCTCGACTGCAGCCATGCTGCCGGAGGAGGTGCTCGCCGGTGCTCAAAGCTGAGGCGATCACGGCGCGGTACGGCGGCGTCCTGGCCCTCGACCGGGTCAGCATCGAGGCGCCCCCCGGCCGGGTCACCGGGCTGATCGGCCCCAACGGCGCGGGCAAGACGACGCTGTTCAACGTCGTCTCCGGCCTGCAGCGCCCGACCGCGGGCTCGGTCACCCTCGCCGGTCGCGACGTCACCCGCCTGGGGCCGCGTCGCCGGGCGAGCCTCGGCCTGGGGCGTACCTTCCAGCGGCTGGAGGTGTTCGGGTCGCTCACCGTCCGCGAGAACGTGCAGCTCGCTGCGGAGGTCCGGCACGGGTGGGCGCGGTCGCGCCGACGGGTCGTCTCCGACATGACGGACGAGCTGCTGCAGCGCGTCGGCCTCGCCAGCCAGGGCGGGGACGTGGCTGCGGGGCTGCCCACCGGTGCGGCCCGGCTGCTCGAACTCGCTCGCGCACTGGCGACCCAGCCGTCCGTGCTGCTGCTCGACGAGCCCGGATCCGGCCTGAACGAGCATGAGACACGCGACCTCGGCGGGCTCCTGTCCCAGATCGCGCACGAGGGCACGGCGGTGCTCCTGGTCGAGCACGACTTCGAGCTCGTCATGGGCGTCTGCAACCACGTCTACGTCCTCGACTTCGGCCAGGTGCTGTGCGAGGGCTCACCAACGGAGATCGCAGCGGACTCGCGCGTGCAGGAGGCCTACTTGGGCGCCGGGGTCGATGGCCCCCCGGTGGCCGCCGCCCCATCGGTCGAACCGGCCCGGGCATGAAGCCCTCCGGCCAGGTGCCTCAGCCACGGCCCGCGGCGGTCGCGGCTCCCGCGCTGGAGGCGCGCGGCATCCGGGCTGGCTACGGCCAGGTCGAGGTACTGCACGGGGTCGACCTCGTGGTCCCGCGGCACGGCGTGGTCGCGCTCCTCGGGCCGAACGGGGCGGGCAAGAGCACGCTGCTCCGCGTCCTGAGCGGGCGGACGACTCCCAGCTCCGGCAGCGTGTGGCTCCGCGGCAGGAACGTCACGGGCCACTCTGCCCAGCGGCTCGCCCGCAGCGGCCTCTGCTCTGTCCCCGAGGGTCGCGGCGTGTTCCCGAACCTCACAGTCGCAGAGAACCTGCGCATGTGGACCCACCGGCCAGGCGTGCGGCGGGCAGAGGTCGAGCAGGCCGCCTTCGAGCGCTTCCCAGCATTGGCCGACCGCAGAGGTCAGCTCGCCGGGACCCTCTCGGGGGGCGAGCAGCAGATGCTCGCCATGAGCCGCGCACTGACCACAGGCGCGGACATCCTGCTCCTCGACGAGATCTCGATGGGTCTGG
This sequence comes from Mycobacteriales bacterium, assembly GCA_046595815.1. Classification (GTDB taxonomy): domain Bacteria; phylum Actinomycetota; class Actinomycetes; order Mycobacteriales; family SCTD01; genus RYN-111. Next base: position 3,736 of record JBKJSN010000174.1, on the reverse strand, counting down.
CGCCCGTGGTCGTCACCCAGCTCTTCCAGCTCGTCGCCGGCATCGCCGCCGCGGGCACGCCCGTGCTGCTCGTCGAGCAGTTCGCCCGCACCGCTCTCGAGGTAGCCACAGACGTCACCGTCCTCGCCGGCGGCCGGGTGCGCGCTCGCGGCACACCCGACGAGGTGCGCGACCTGGTCCTGGACGCGTATCTCACCACCGGCCCCACCCCAGCGGCACCCGCTGCGGCAATCCCGAGCCCCCGATGAACCCCTTGACCCGAGGAGAAGGAGCAGTCGTGCTCTCACTACGCGCTCGTCGACGTCCCGCTGTCGCCCTCTTGCTGATTGGCGGGCTCGCGCTGTCCGCTTGCGGCTCCGGTACGACGAAAGCGGGGCCCACGCCAGGGCCGAGCACGAGCTCCCTGGCCGGGACCCCGATCGTGCTGGGCAACATCGTGGACCTCACCGGTCCCGTGCCCGGGCTCTTCAAGGGCGCGCGCCAGGCGATGGAGGCCTTCGTCGCCAAGGTCAACACCGAGGGCGGGGTCGACGGCCGCCCCCTCGCCCTCCTGACGGCGGACAGCAAGATCGACTGCAACGGCACGCGGGCCGCCTACGAACAGCTCGCCCCCAAGGTCGAGGCCTTCGTCGGGAACATCTCCGCCCTCGACGGCTGCAGCTCCGACGTCCTGCTCAAGTATCCGAACCTTCCTGCGGTCTTCCAGCAGCTCAACCCCGATCTGGCCTCCATCGCGACGGTGCTCACGCCGGCACCGCGGCCTCCGGGCGTGTCGATCGGCGTCTTCAAGAAGATCGCCGCCATGCACCCCGGGGCCGTCGAGAAGCTCGGCGTGCTGGTCAACACGCGCACCGCCTTCTCCGCCAAGCAACTCGTTGCGGGACTCGAGGCGATCGGCGGCAAGGTCGCCTTCACGCGTGAGGTGCAGATCGACGTGCAGACCGACTACACCTCCGACGTCATCAAGATGCGGTCCAAGGGCGTGAAGTGGTTGAGCCTCGACGGCTTCGACATCCAGACCATCGCGCGCATCCTGGAGAACGCCAAGCAGCAGAACTGGCGACCTGAAGTCATCACGTCAGCGCCGGCGTACGACGGGAACTTCCTGTCCCTCGTCGACCCCGCGGCGGCGGAGGGCGTGCTGCTGCCGCTGAGCACAGCCATGTTCCTCGGCGAGGACCGCAAGGACTCAGCCGGCGTGGACCAGTACCTGACCTGGTTGCAGAAGACGCACCCCGGCGCGAAGGCCGACCTGTTCGGCGCGAACGCCTGGGCAGCCGGGATGCTGTACCTGAAAGCGCGCCAGGCCGCCGGCCCTGACGCCAAACCGCGGGCAGTCGTCCAGGAGCTCATCAAGATCAAGACGTTCGACGCGGACGGGCTCCTCGCGCCGGCGAACCCCGGCGACCAGAAACCGGCGACCTGTTGGCTGCTCGCCGAGATCAAGGACGGGAAGTTCCGCAGGGTCGCACCGGACAAGGGCTTCAGCTGCGAGGGCGAGCAGTTCGTCCCCTACACCGGCAGCTGAGCCCGCGGCTCACAGGTGCCGGGCCGCCCACCGCCGGGCGGCCCGGGCCGTGCCGAGCCGGATCACCGTCAGGTGCTGCCACGCCGGGTCTGCCACTCGGGCTGCGATGAGCTCGCGACGAGCCCCGTGCTGGCTCCAGGCCCACCTGATCGGGTGCTCTGCGCTCTTCCATGCCCCGAAGTCCTCGCGGTTGCCGTTCCACAACTCGGTACGGCGGGCAGCCCGCCACACCGACCGCCTGAGCACTCGGAACATGACCTGCCAGCGCGGGAGGTCCAGCCACACGAACGTGTCCGCCCGCGCCCACATCAGGTCACGCACGGCGGAATACCCAATGCTGTCGACCACCCAGCGGTCCCCAGCGACGACCGCAGCCACATCAGCGGCGAAAGTCGGGCGCTCGGTCCAGCCGGGACCGTGGAACAACGCATCGATCTCCGTGAAGGGCAGGTCGAGGTGGGCCGCCAATCGGCGGGCGAGCGTGGTCTTGCCAGCCCCCGAGATGCCGCCGACGAGCACCCGGTTCAGTGGCCGGCCTCGTCCCAGTTCGCCCCGACCCCGACGCTCACGTCGAGAGGGACGTCCAGGGGGAACGCACCGCCCATCTCCCGTCGTACCAGGGCTTCCAGGGCCTCCCGCTCCCCGGTCGCGACCTCGAGGACGAGCTCGTCGTGGACCTGGAGCAGCAACCGCGAACGCAAGCCCTCCGCCTCCAGGGCACGCGCCACCCCGAGCATCGCGAGCTTGATGATGTCGGCGGCCGAGCCTTGGATGGGGGCGTTGAGTGCCATCCGCTCGGCCATCTGTCGGCGCTGGCCGTTGTCACTGGTGAGGTCGGGCAGATAGCGCCGGCGTCCCAGCAGCGTGGAGGTGTACCCGTCGACCCGGGCCCGGTCGACGACGTCGCGCAGGTAGTCGCGCACCCCGCCGAAGCGCTCGAAGTACGCCGCCATCTGCTCCTTGGCCTCGTCGTTGGAGATGCGCAGCTGGCTGGCGAGGCCGAAGGCCGACAGCCCGTAGGCCAGGCCGTACGACATCGCCTTCACCCGTCGGCGGAGCTCGGCGTCGACCTGATCGACGGGTACGCCGAAGGCTCGGGAAGCGACGAAAGTGTGCAGGTCCTCGCCCGTGCTGAAGGCCTCGATGAGCCCGGCATCCCGCGACAGGTGCGCCATGATCCGCATCTCGATCTGGCTGTAGTCGGCGGTCATGAGCGACTCGAAGCCCGGCCCCGCAACGAAGCCCTGCCGGATCTCCCTGCCCTGGGCAGTACGGACCGGGACGTTCTGAAGGTTCGGGTTGTCGCTGGACAGCCGACCCGTCGCCGCCACCATCTGCTTGAACGTCGTGTGGATGCGGCCGTCGTCGGAGACCGTCGGCAGCAGCTGCTTCTCCACGACCATCAGCAGTCGGGTGATCTCGCGATGGTTCAGCAGCGCCTCGATGACCGGGTGCGTGCCGAGCAGGTTCTGCAGCGCGTCGGCGTCGGTGGTGTAGCCGGTCTTGATCTTCTTGGTCTTGGGCAGCTTCAGCTCGTCGAACAGCAGCGTCTGCAGCTGCTTGGGAGAGCCCAGGTGGAACTCGTGCCCGACGGTGGCGTAGGCCTCCTCGGCGGCCAGCTTCACCTGGTCGCGGAGCCGGCTCTCCAGCGCGGTGAGGTGCTCGAGGTCCGCGGCGATCCCCGTGCGCTCGCAGTCCGCGAGGACCTCCACCAAGGGCAGCTCCAGGTCGCGCAGCAGGGAGGTGGCCTCCCTTTGCGCGAGCTCGGTGTCGAGTGCGACGGCGAGGTCGGCGACAGCGCGGGCCCGCACCGCGGCATCTGCTGCGTCGTCCTCACCCTGCCCCGCGTCGAAGGACAGCTGGCCGTCGTCGGCCCGCTCCGCCCTCAGCTCGCGGTGCAGGTAACGCAGCGCGAGGTCGGCCAGGTCGACGCCGCCCTGCCCAGGAAGGACGAGGTACGCCGACAGCGCGGTGTCGGAGGTCAGCCCGCGAACGGTCCACCCGCGGGCGTTGAGGGCCAGCAACGGACCCTTGGCGTCATGCAGCGCCTTGCTCCGCTCAGGGTCGGCGAGCCAGGCAGCGAGTGCCGCGTCGTCGGCGGGAGTGAGCTCGGCGACGTCCAGGTAGCCGACCGGACCCTCGCCTTCGGTGGCCAACGCGATGCCGGTGGCGTCCCCCGTGCCGCGAGCCCAGGCGCCTCGCACGTGC
>JBKJSN010000132.1:0-4745 GCA_046595815.1 Mycobacteriales bacterium | reverse complement strand
CAGGCACGCACGATCCGCCTGCCCGTGCACATGGTCGAGCAGGTCAACAAGATCCGCCGGGTCGAGCGCGACCTGGTCGTGCAGCTCGGTCGCAAGCCCACCGCCGCAGAGATCGCGGTCGAGGTCGACCTCAGCCCCGAGCGCGTCGAGGAGATCCGGTCCTACAACCGCGACCCTGCCTCCCTCGACGCCCTCATCGGTGAGGACAGCGACGCCTCACTCGGTGACTTCATCGAGGACGAGCACGCCGTCATGCCGGGGGAGGCCGCGGCCTTCCTCCTCATGCGTGAGGAGCTCTCCGCCGTGCTCGCCTCGCTCACCGACCGCGAACGCCGGGTCATGGAGATGCGATACGGCCTGGTCGACGGCCAGCCGCGCACCCTCGACGACATCGGCAAGGACTTCAACCTCACCCGTGAGCGGATCCGCCAGATAGAGGGCAAGACGCTGAGCAAGCTGCGCCACCCCTCCCGGTCGGCGTCGCTCCGGGACTACCTGGACGACTGATGCTCCGGGTGCTGCTGGCACCTCGGTGGCTCGTCCGGCACGTACTGCTGGTCGCGGCGATCGTCACCTGCTGGTACTTCGGGCGCTGGCAGTTCCACCGTGCCGTCACACGCGACTCGATCCTCAACTGGTCCTACACGATCGAGTGGATCCTGTTCGGTGCGTTCGCTGTGCTGTGCTGGGGCTGGTTCCTGCGCGATGAGTTGCGGGGGGCACCGCCCGAGCCGGAGGAGCCCGCCGTACCCGTGCAGCGCGTGGCACAGCCGGTCTCTGACGACGAGGACCCTGAGCTCGCCGCCTACAACCGCATGCTCGCTGAGATGAACCGGAAGGCGCAGAAGTGACGAGTACGACGGCAGCCCCCGCCACCGGCACCGATAAGGACGGGGCGCTGCTGCGCTACCGCGTCATGGCCTATGTCGTGGGCACCCTGCTGGTGCTGCTGGTCTGCGTGGCAGTGCCGCTGAAGTACTTCGCCGACGCGCCCACCCTGACGACGGTGCTGGGCATCGCGCACGGGTACCTGTACATGGCGCTGCTGGTCACCATCGCCGACCTGTGGCGACGGCGCCGGTTCCCTTTGGTCGCAGTGCTTGTCGTGGCTCTGGCGGGCACAGTGCCGTTCCTGTCGTTCGTCGCTGAGCGCCAGGTCACGACCCGCATCCGCGACGGCCGCTTCTAACTCCTGTCACGGTCCTTCAGCTCGGCGAGGGCGGCGTTGTCCTCCGACTCCCGGGCGAGCGGGATGTCCACGAGGGCGCGGACCATGTCGCCGGGTGCAACGGCGCGGCTGAACAAGAAGCCCTGGGCCGATTCGCAGCCCATCGTGCGTAGTGCCTCAAGCTGGGCCAGGTTCTCCACGCCCTCCGCGATGACCTCCATCCCGAGGGAGTGGGCCAGGCTCACGATGGCCTCGACGATGGCGATGTCCTCTGGGTCGTTCGCGAGGCCGTCCACGAAGGAGCGGTCGACCTTCAGCGCATCGACGGGGAAGCGCTTGAGATAGCTCAGCGATGAGTACCCCGTGCCGAAGTCGTCCACGTGCAGCCTCACGCCGAGGTCCTTCAGCGCCCGGAGCACCGACAGGGTGTCCTCGGCGTCGCGCATCAGGACGCTCTCTGTCATCTCGAGGGCGACCCGGCCGGGGTCGACTCCTGTGCGGTCGAGGACGGCCGCGATGCGAGACACGATGTCCGGCTGGGTGATCTGTACGCCGGAAACGTTGACCGAGACGGTGAGCATCACGCCTTGGGAGTCCCACGTCACGACCTGTCGGCAGGCCTCCTCGAGGACCCACTCGCCAAGAGGGACGATCAGACCCGTCTCTTCGGCGATGGGCACAAACTCCCCCGGGAGCACCAACCCCCGTGTCGGGTGCTCCCACCGCACCAGCGCCTCGACGCCGGAGACGCCGCGTCCGCCGAGGGCCAGGATCGGTTGGTAGTGCACCCGGAGCTGTCCCTCTGCCATGGCACGCCGCAACTGGGTCTCGGTCTCGAACCTCCCGACGACCTCCTCACGCATCTCGTCGACGAACACGACCGAGCGCGCGCGCCCGGACCGCTTGGCGTTGTGCATCGCGGAGTCCGCATCCCGCAGCAGCGAACCGGCGAGGGTCGACGCGTCAGCGGTGAGGGCGATGCCGGTGCTGACGGTGAGGACGAGGTCGGTGTCCCCGATCAGGATCGGGGCGCTGACCGCGTCCTGCACCCGCTGGGCCAGCCCCAGCGCCTCACCGGCGGACGTGAGCTCCTGGCAGAGGATGGCGAACTCGTCGCCGCCGAAGCGCGCGACGGTGTCTCCTGGCCTTACCGCCCCCGCGATGCGCTCCGCGACGGTCCGCAGCAGCTGGTCCCCGACGTCGTGACCGAGGCTGTCGTTGATGACCTTGAAGCGGTCGACGTCAAGGAACAGCAGGCCGAGGGGTTGCTCGCGCCGGGCGAGGGCCTGCACGGCGAGGGTGAGCCGGTCCTCGAGCAGAGTGCGGTTGGGCAGCCCTGTGAGGGCGTCGTGCAGGGCGCCGTGGGCGAGCTTCTCCTCCACTGCACGCTGCTCGGTGATGTCCCAGCAGATACCGACCATGCGCAGGGGGGTACCGGCCTCGTCGGCGACGACCTCGCCCCAGCTGGCCAGGGTGCGCACCTGCCCGTCCGGCCAGACGACGCGCTCTTCCATCTCGAACGGTGAGTTCGTCTCCAGGGAGTGCTGGTGGACGGCCATCACGTGCTCGCGGTCGTCCGGGTGCAGCATTGAGAGGAAGACTTCGTAGGAGGCGTTGAAGGACTGCGGTTCGCGGCCGTAGATGCGGTAGAGCTGGTCGCTCCAGATGTTGGTGTTCGTCGCGATCTCGAAGTCGTAGCTGCCGACGCCGGAGATGCGCTGGGCCTCGATGAGGCGCTGCTCGCTGCGTTGCACCTGTTCGAGCCGACGCTCTGTTTGAGCCAGAGCGTGCTCCAACGCCGCGGTCTTCGGTGTCACGGTCACTCTCCGTCAGGCTTGTCAGGCCCCCTGGGGAGTGTCCGATTCGCGGGTGTTGTCGGCCATGGCTCAGTGTGACTATTTCTCGCTGGCACATAGACCCGCGTGAGGCTCAGCCGAGCGCGCGGCGGTCCCGAAGCGCCGGCTCGCCGAGCCGGGCCAGCCGACCGTCACTCTCACCGGCGCGCCACGCGCTGCCGTGCACCTGGCGGTCGCCGCGGCCGCCGCGCCAGGAGCCGCGCGCCTGAGAGGCGCCGTCGTGGAACTCGCGTACGCGCTCGGCCTTGGCGCGCAGCACCAGCGCGCCGCTGGTGGCTCCCTCGACCCCCTCCTGGACGGGCTGGCTGAGCACCCGGGCGCGTGCCTGCTCCAGCCGGGTCTGTACGGCGTGCAGCCAACCCTCGTAGAACGACAGCCGCCAGCTCACCGCAGCGACCCCCGCAGCCTGGTGCTCGCCGTCGCGCAGCCGCCGTCCGGCAGCCCCCGCCATCTGGGTGGCCAGGGACGCCCAGAGCCGCTCGACGACCTCGAGGTCCTCGGCGTACCCGAACCCGATGACGAAGGTCGAGTCTTGGGCAACGTTCACCAGCACGTCGTTGGCAGCAGCCACCACGACGTACAGCATCACGAGCTGGCGGTTCCCGCGGCGCCCGCGCTTGCCGATGGCGACGGTGCGTTGCTCGAAGGCTTCCTCGGCCGAGCGCAGCCGGCGCGCGGCCTGCCGTGACCTGGCGAGCTCGAGGTCGACGGCGTACGCCGTGGCGAGCTCCTGCGCGCGGCTGACGAATGCGTCGGCCTCGTGCTCATTGGTGGTGCCCTCGGCCTGCGCCAGCAGCTTGCCGATCTTGTCGATGATCCTGTCCTCAGAACCCATGCTTCGCTCCGGCGTTCGCTTCCTTCGTCAGCTCACTTCTCCGCTCAGACAACGCCGTGCTCCCCGTAGTCGACGCGCAGCACGAAGGCCGCCTCCTCGCCCAGGGCCTGGGCGACGAGGTCCAGCATGCAGGCGGTGTACGACGGGCCGTGGTCGACCGAGCCGTCGGTGTGGAACGCCACGTGGTGGGCCAGTTCGTGCAGCAGCACGCTCTCCCGCAGCGCCCACGGCTCGCCGTACGCCGGGAGGGGGAGCGCGACGTCGTCCGGCGGCGAGTAGTGGGCAGCCGCCTGCCCCCTGCGCTCGCGCAAGGTCACCGGTGGCAGGCCGTGGGCGTGGTGGTCGGCGTACCGCTGGGCATCGGCGAGGGTGCCGAAGCGCACCTCCTCGGGCAGCGTGATCGATGAGCCGCCCACCACGGCCTTGCGCGCCCCGCGGCGGGCCGCGTCCAGGCGCAGCGCCCACGCCTCTTCGGCGGCGTAGACGCGGCTGCGCTGGGAGTCCACGCGCGTTGTCCTACCTCTCGCTAGGAAATGGTGTGCATTCGGTCACACCGAGGCCTGAGGAATCGCGCCGGAGGGGGTTGGCGTTGCACCCTGGTGTCCAGACATTCTCACTGAGGGGCTCGTTGCTGTGGTGGACGGACGACCGGCACGCATCGCGATCGTGGGCGCAGGCCCCGCCGGGATCTACGTCGCCGACGTGCTGATCAAGTCTGGCGCCGACGTGAGTATCGACCTGTTCGAGCGCCAGCCCGCTCCGTTCGGTCTGATCCGGTACGGCGTGGCGCCGGACCACCCGCGGATCAAGGGCATCATCACCGCCCTGCACCTGGGGCTTGTCGAGCACCTGGTGCAGCGCGGTGATGATGCCCTTGATCCGCGGG
>JBKJSN010000047.1:0-9772 GCA_046595815.1 Mycobacteriales bacterium | reverse complement strand
GGCGAGGCCGACTTCATCGTGGCCAAGCACAGGAACGGTCCGACGGCGACGATCACCGTTGCGTTCCAGGGCCACTACAGCCGCTTCGTCGACATGAGCCCGGCGTAGTTGCTGCTGCGACGCTCACCACGGTGCCGCGAGTCGTCCGATCATGCCGATGAGCGTGACACGGGCGTGGGCTCGGGCTTGCGCCAGCACGACCCGTCACATCCGGCCGAGGACCTCTTGCTGCTTCGCTGCGTACTGCTCCTGAGTGATCAGGCCCTGGTCGAGCATCGTCTTGAGCTGACCCAGGACCGCCACGGGGTCGGACGGCGCTGAAGCGGCCGGCTGTGTCAATCCCGACACCGTTCCGCCGATAGCAGTAACACCCATCGCCAAGCCCATCATCCCCGCGCCCCCCTCGCCGCTCTCTGCCATTGCCAAGGCCGAGTCGGCAACCGTGGCCTGCGCATAGGCGTTGCCGACACCACCACCAAGGAGCACGCCCTTGTTGTACTTGTCCATGAGTTCGCGCGAGGCCGGGTCGTACGCGATCGCAGAGATCGCGACGCCGACGACCTCGAGACCGAAGCGCTCGATCCATGAGCCTTCAGGACCGCCCTCGTTAGTCAGGGCCGTGGCAAGTTCCGGGCCGTGCGCCGCAAGCGATGCAATGTCGGTGGTCCGCGACAGCGACTGCACCGCCGCCTGGAACGCCGCGATGAACTCCTGGGTCAGTTGGGAGTTGGCCGCGTTATCGGCCAACGAATAGGACCGGACGTTCGACGGCAGGAAGTTGCGGAAGAAGCGGATCGGATCGACTATGCGCACGGAGTATTGACCGCGGGCCTTGAGTCGCAGCACCGGCGCCTGCGAAGAACCGGGCGGCACAAGAGAGAAGTCCTTGTAGGGCAGCGCTACAGGGGTTCCAAACTTCTGGTTGCGAATCTCTCTGAGGTTGACGAAGTAGACGAGCTGCTGCTGTCCCGGCGCCCCACCGAATCTGAACCGCTCCCACGATTGGGTGATCAAGGACCGACGGAAGCCCGAGCCTGTGAACATCGAGGGCTGTCCATCGTTGCGGAACACGAAGTACCCGGGCTCGGTCGACACACTCACGATGCCCCCGCCGTCGGTGATGATCACGGCGGTGTTCTCTGGCACGGCGATGCGGGATCCGTCGGTCACGATGTTGGACGAGCCACGCGTGTTTGACCCTCGACCGTTGTTGCGCTCTCGAAGGACGCCGGGAGCGACCAAGGTCAACTCGTCAAAAGCCGGCGCAGTGAAGAAGTCGATCCACTGGTCTGCCAGCGTTCCGCTGACCGCTCCGATCCCGGCGCTGATCAGTCCCACGTCGTGCCTACCTTCACTCGTCCATCAGGTTGCTCAGGTTGTTCCGAGCAACAGCGGCTGCCCGCAGAAGCTGCAGTGCTTGGTGATGCCGACGATCATCTCGTTGTTGCCACCACACTCGGAGCACTTCACGACGGTCTTGTGCGACGTCTTCGGGACGTACTTCCTGCTGTGCACCTGGTCGGCGCTGTAGTCGATGTAGAAGTCGCTGATCAAGCCAGAATCGATCAGTCCCTGGATCTCTGTGCGCACCTTCGTTGGACGCGAATTGGTGATTTCTGCAATCCGTGGCACCGACAACGATTCGACACCAGTGAGGATCGCCTCGTACCGCTTCAGATGCCCCTGCATCGTCATGAGTTTGAGCGTTGCCGCCACACAAGTGAGCGCGACTGCAAATAGCGCGATAGCAGCGAGAAGATAGGTGATCCGCACGCTCAACGGGATCTGCGCCTCCACGCACTTCTTCAAGAAGAGATGCCCTGTGCACTCTTCCTTTGTGGTTTCCGTGAATCCCATCGCCATGAGCGACCCGAACAGAGACGTAGCGATCGCTGCCAAGAGCAGCCCGCTCGCGATGGGCTGCTGGTGTTGAACCGGGATTCGGGACAGTTGGCTGAGCATGGGCCCTTGGCGCACTCTCATTCGGCACGGACAGGCGGAAAAAACGTGACACTCACCGTACTGCGGCTGGATCCCTCGCGTCTGTGAACGTCCGCTAGTGGCGCCCGGCCGAAGATCGTGCTTCGGCGAACGTTATGGGCAGCCCCAGCGCAGATCGCAGCTGCTCCGCGTAGTCAGCGCGTTCGGCTGCCGGAACCCAGCGTGCGTGGTCATGCCGCTGGTAGAGCTGATCTTGCGTGTAGCGGGGAAACACGTGAACATGTAGGTGCCAGACGTCCTGGTTGCCAGCCGGCTCGTTGTGCTGGCGCGTAGAGGTTCCCTCACACCCGTACGCATCTCGTATCGCGATGGCCACCCGCTGAGTGAGGTCCCACACGGCGTGACCGTCATCGGCTTGCATCGTGTACAGATTCTCAACGTGGGCACGAGGCATCACGAGCGCCGCGCCCGGATTACCTGGCCACCACTTCGGCGCGATCCGCGCATAGGCGCGCTCAGTTACCGCAACGACATCGGTGGGTTGATTCCAGTCGTTGAACTCGTCGCGCTGCAAGCGGCAGAACGGGCAGTCGTACTTCGCTGGCTCGTGCGAGATGGAAGGCACGTAGGAAGCCTGGCACGGGGACGATGAACGCACGCTTCTGCCGCAGGGCGCGCCGTCGTCCGATGGTCCGGCGCAGCCCGCGGAACACGCGGCGCTGCGTGGGAGACTGCGTCATGGACCCTGAACTGACGCAACTGAGTCTGCAGTTGGCGAACACCGCTGTACGGAACTCGGCTTCAGTGGTTGCTGAACGAATCAGTTCCGCTCGGACGCGCAAGAGGGATCAGGAGACGATCGCCGAGCTGGAGGAAATCGTCAACGAGTTGGTCGCGGATAAGGCCGAGTTGGTCCGAATAGCTCAGGCGTATGAGGAGGAGTTCGTATCGCAACGTCTCTCCCCCGAGAACGTTGAGTACATCATCGGGAGCGTCGTGCCTGTGTTGCAGCGGCTCGTTGCCGAGAGTGGGGACGAGACCGCGGTTGAGAAGATGATGGATCTCTTGCAGCCTGTCCTGTCCGTCGAGACTTTGACAGTCCTACAACTTGTCGGCTTCAACTTCAAGCGAGCGATAGGTGAGCCTCTGACAGAGGTCCTACACCAGCGGATCATGCTCCTTGCAAAGGGCACACAGCAGCACGCAGCCGCAGGCAAGCGTCGGTAAGGGTTACCGGCGGATGCGGGCAGCAGGACTTGTCCAAGGCCGGCCGAACGTCCGCTCACTGCGCAACGCTCTTGGCGTCGGTGGCGAGATGGGCCAGGGTCGTGAGGCCGGGGCCGGCTTGGCTGCCGGTGCACCTCTGGTCCCCACCGGACCATCGCCACGTCCGCTTGACCGTGTGAGGTCCGGCATGAGTTCTGCGAGGTCCGGTGGCCCAGGACATGCGGACTGGCGACAGGGCTATGCGCCATCGAGCGCCGATCAGTGAGCGACCGGCTGTCATGTCCCGGACCACCGGGGGGTGCCGACCTGCTGCGCCAACAGCAAGGAGCACGTCATGCATGGCAGCACAACGATGCAGTCCCGTCGACCACCCTGTGCAGGGATCGGCTGGGCCAGTGAGGACCACGCCCTGGCGATCGTCGACGCCGATGGTGGTGTCGTCACCCAGGATCGGTACGCCCACACCAGCGCTGGGCTTCGTCAGCTGATCAAGGCGCTGCTGGTCGCTGACGTCGACGGCGTGGGCATCGAACGACCCGACGGGCCGGTCGTCGACGCGCTGCTCGAGGCCGGCTTCACCGTCTACGTCATCGCGTCGAACCAGGTGAAGAACCTGCGATCCCGGTACGGCGCCGCGGGCAACAAGGACGACCGGTTCGACGCCTACGTGCTGGCCGACACCATCCGCACCGACCGGCACCGCCTGACCCCGTTGACCCAGGACAGCCCCGCGACGGTGACGCTGCGGATGACGGTGCGGGCCCGCAAAGACCTCATCAACGCCCGGGTCGCGATGGCCAACCAGCTGCGTGCGCACCTGCAGACCACACTGCCCGGCGCGATCGGGCTGTTCCGCGACCTCGACAGCACGATCAGCCTGGCGTTCCTCACGCGCTTCCCGACCCAGCAGAAGGCGGACTGGCTCAGCCCCGTTCGGCTGCACGCCTGGCTGCGCTCGGCCGGCTACTGCAACCCCGGCAAGGCGCCAGTGCTGCACGCCCGCCTGGTCGCGGCGCCGCGCGGCACGACGGGTCCGGAGGCGGCGGCGCGGGCCGCCGTCACCCTCGCCCTGGTCACCGCCCTGCAGAGCTTGCAGGCCCAGATCAAGACGCTCGAGGAGCAGATCAGCGAGCAGCTCACCGCGCACCCGGACAGGCATATCTTCACCTCGCTGCCCCGTGCCGGCACCGTCCGCGCCGCGCGGCTGCTCGCCGAGATCGGCGACGCCCGCGGCCGCTACCCGACCCCAGAGTCCCTGGTGTGCCTGGCCGGCGCCGCACCGTCGACCCGCCAGTCCGGCAAGGTCAAAGTCGTCTCCTTCCGCTGGGCCGTCGACAAGCAGCTGCGCGGTGCCGTCACCGACTTCGCCGGCGACTCCCATAGCGCCAACGCCTGGGCCGCCGACCTCTACCGCCGCGCTCGCGAACGCGGCCACGACCACCCCCACGCCGTGCGGATCCTCGCCCGCGCCTGGCTCCACATCATCTGGCGCTGCTGGCAAGACGGCACGCCCTACGACCCCGCCCGACACCGCGCTCTCCAACGCGTCCTCGCCACCGCCGCTTGACACAGGGCAACTCATGCCGCAGGTCGCGCGATCTCTGCGGGCGACCTGGGGGCCTGCCAGATACAGATGCTGCCAGTCACCCAGGGGCAACCTCGAGCGTTCCCTGCGATGTGGGCGCGACCCGCACCTGCCAAGTAGTGTCGCGACAATTGCGGTTGATCCCATTCACCCTGACCGGGTGCACAGATGCCCCTGCGTCGAAGAGAACCCGCTGCTGATCAAGCAGCCTGAGGGTGACGCGCACGGAGTTTGTACTGCGGAAGGTGTGCTCCACGAACAACCTCGTTGAGCCGCCTAGCGTGACCGTACGACAGGTGCTCTCGACGCAGGCTGTAGCCTCCGTTGTCTTAACGTGGGTCTCTTTCCAGGAGTCAATCTCGAACGAGACACCAGAGGGAACAGCGATGTTGGGGCAATAGCTCCCTCCGCACGCCGCTGTCAGCAGAGCGACCGCCGCGGCCACCAAAGCACGACTCACGGTCAACTCACCCTTTCAGGAACGTCCGGTCAGTAGCACGGGGCCGACATGGGAGTCGCCCTCACACGTAGTAGAGGTTGCCGTAGCTCCTGATCCAGTCCTGGTAGTTCTTGTACACAGAATCCGTGATGCGGGGCCCCGTATTGTGCTTGGTAAAGTAGCCAATGACCCCGCTATGTAGCCCGATAGCGCAGTACCCGCCGCAGCCAGCCTGCATGATGGGTGCGCCGCTTACCCCGTCCGTCGTGCGGATTCGGTGGTAGATCTGCTTCTTGTCATCGGGATCCGAAAGCGGGCCAACGGCGCCGTACTGGTAGTACGACGGATTATTGTACGGGTCATGATGAGGATAACCATTGATTCGGGCCTTTTGTCCGCTGACACTTGTCTTTGTGAGCAGGCCCACATAACCCGTCTTTAGGCCAATGTCGCAATTCAGAACAATGGCACCGTAGTCGTAACTCGGCTTCTGGTCCTTCACCCAGCCTCTGACTGAAATCAAATTGCGTTTCCCGCACTCGCCGTATGGCGCGTCTGCCAAACCATTATTGCCGGGAGCAATCCAAGCCTGGCTTGCCCACCCTCCCCAAGCCTTCTGGTATAGGCAGTGCCCGGCCGTGCCCACGACGTTGTGGGAGAGCATGAAACCGGTGCACGAGCCCGCTGTCCCATTAGGAAACTCCAGGCCGATGAGTGCCGTCATCCTGGCTGGAGCCTTCTTTGTGTCTGGAATGCGCGTCATCATTGCGTAGTTGTCGTCATACGCGTTAGTGCTGACGGTTTGGAATAGCGAACTGATCCCGGTGGATTCACCTACGTCAAGTAGGTCTTGCGTGTCGCTGGGGTGTAGCGCCTCGTCGAAGCCCAGAAAGCCGCCGGACGAGAGGCCAGTAGAGAGGCTCAGAGCCTGCTCGGGCAAGGGAACAGCGACGGCGGTGGGCAGAAGTGGGGAATCCGAGACGGTTGTTGCGAAATCACACGTTGTTCCGGAAGGGCAGACGTCAGGCGCGTCGCTGATGACGTTGAGCTGGGGAATCGGGGCTCCATAGGCATGGCTTTTCGGGGACTCACCAAGCGGAATCTGCTGAATGAGGTTGTTCAGTCCGGCCGGCAGACCACCCGCCCCGCCGCTGACCAGCCCTACAGCCGTCGCCACGAGCCCTTGCGCCGACGCGACGACCTCGTTCAGCGTTGCGAGCAACGTGCCGGTTGATGGAGGGGGCACCTGACTCAAAGCTTGCCGGGCGAGCGTGACGCCATCCTGCTCCAGCCCGAGCACCTGCTGCTCGATTGCAGCCACGGTCCCGGGGGCACCCGAGACGACGTCTGCGGCAAGAACCTCTGCCGTGTGTGCAAGCGCAACCGCGGCGGCTAACACCGCCGTCGCGGTTTCGGTGGCCTTATTGCAGACACCGTTCGTTCCGCCTAGACACGTCTGGGCGTAGCGGACAGCGACATTGACGAGATCGAGGACGAGTTGCTTCGCCTCATTGCATGTCACGTTGTCACCGCCAGCACACTGCTCGGCGAGGATAACTGCGGCATCTACGAGGCCAATGATCAGGCTGTAGGCGGTGTCGCACACCGAATAACTACGGGTCGCACATGCGACCGCAAGTTCGGTGGCGGCATCGAGGTAGTCCATGATCGCAGCCGTGAGCTCTCGAGGCTCGACGTCGCCAATGAGGGTAGGCAGCACCCGCGCGATCCTTTCTCGCGCTGTCTCGACAGCCCCCTCCACCATTTCGATGGCGGTGGGGTCCACGAGCTCGGCGACGAGATCGTTCAGCTCGTCGCACACGGCCGCGAGAGACGGGTTCGAGCAGGCGGGCGGTATGGCCCGCGCGGGGGCCGCTTGGGTGGCGACGAGTGTCGTTCCGAGCATGGCCACGATCGCGATGCGCGCGGCGATCCTTGCTGTTCCTCTGGTCCTCAACGTCATCCCTTGGGTGCGGTCATTCAGCAGTTCGAATCTCTAGCCCAGGCACGTTCGGTGCCCCGACCTAATCTCCGGGGGTGTGACCCCGCGAGCCTGGGTCTAGGCCTATTCGACGCAGACGAGGTCAGGGCGTGCCGGCCCAGACTTTGACAGCGGGACACCCCTACGTCCCGTTGCCTTGGGTGAACTTGTTTATGATTCGCGTCACTCCATGAGTGCCCACGCTGTCTCCCCAGGTGCCCTTCCCGAGCGTCCAGCAGCGGACCGGCAACCAGCCGGTAGGGGCCGCTCGCGAACGCCCGCTCATGCCGCTGAGTTCGGCAGCGGGGTGGGGTTAGTTAGGGAGGGAAAGTCATGGCCGCGCTGGGACCTCGCCGAGGCGCTGGATGCGACCGCAACGCCGCCCGGCACACTTGCCGACGTGACCGAGTACCAGCTTGACGACGACCCGCTGCGGGTCGACCTCGATGCCGTTTGGCGGTTCCTCTCCTCCGAGGCGTACTGGGGTCGTTGGAGAGCGCGAGCAGACATCGAAAAGCAGGTTCGCGGCGCTTGGCGAGTTGTCGGCTGCTACGCGGAGTCCGGCGAGATGGTGGGGTTCTGCCGGGCCATCTCCGACGACGTGGCCCTGGCTTACCTGGCGGACGTGTTCGTGGAGCACAGTCACCGCGGTCGGGGCTTGGGTAAGCGCCTGGTCAAGGCGATGGTCGTAGACGGTCCGGGCGCAGACTTCCGTTGGCTTCTCCACACCGCCGATGCCCACGAGCTGTACACGCCCCTCGGCTTCGCACCGCCCGACGCCACCTTGCTCGAAATCCGGCATGTGACGACGCGCGGCTTGCCCTGACACTTCTGCGGGTGACCTGGGGACTGATCCTCCCGAACCCCACCCCGCTGCCGTATTCATCTGCCGCGAGAAGGGCAGCGAGCGACGTCACGCCGACCTGATCGGCAGGATGTTGTCAGTCGCTGCAGCTAGCGTCGATCCTGTGACGGACTGGGAGCGTTGGCACGATCCGTACCAGGACCCCCTGTCCGACTTGAGTCAGCGACTGGCAGTCGTGCAGCGGTGCGTCCGAGACTGGGTCGCGGCGCAGCCGGCGGGGCCGCTGCGGATAATCAGCGTGTGCGCCGGTCAGGCCCGCGACCTAGTCGGTGCGCTGCGAGATCACGAACGTCGTCAGGATGCTTGCGGCCTGTTGGTCGAGTTGGCCGCGTCGAACGTCGAGGCCGCGAATGCCTCTCTCCGTCAGGCAGGACTCGACGGTTTGCATGCCGTGGTCGGCGACGCGGGCCACAGCGCCATGTATGCGGGCTGGACGTCGGCCGAGCTGGTCCTCGTCTGTGGCGTCTTCGGGAATGTCAGCGATCGTGACGTCGGGAAGACGATCGAGGGCTTGCCCACGCTCTGTGAGGAAGGAGCAACGGTCATCTGGACTCGGCACCGCCGCTATCCCGAGCTCACGCCGGCCATCCGCGCTTGGTTCGACGCGGCGGGGTTCGAGGAGCGAACGTTCGACTCTCCTGGCCTGGATCGGTATGCCGTGGGCGTCCACCAACTCGTCGAACCGCCGCAGTCCTACGACCCGGATCTGGCGCTCTTCACCTTCACCCGATGAGGACGCACCGTGTGGGTCGGCACTCCGATGATCAACTATCCGTGACATCCGTGCCGGCAGGCGGTGTTCCAGCACAATGAGTCGCGTGCCCAAGCCAGCGCCCTCCATGTGTACCTCGTGAGTTCCGACGCCTCATGGCAGCGCGGAGCGGCCGAGGCTGCGATGGCCTTGCGCGAGTACGACAACGCGCTGCAGTGGCTGGCTGAGACGCCGCTTCCGACCGACACGCCCATCGCTGTTGAGGTATGGGTGTTCGCGCCTGATCTGGAGAGCGTTCTGCTCGTTCGGCATCGCTGGCGTGGCTGGGTACCTCCGGGCGGGAAGGTCGACGATGGTGAGGACCCCCGAGAGGCCGCCGTCCGAGAGGTCCGCGAGGAAACCGGTCTCAGGGTGGTGCTGACATTCCGGCCGGCAGCTGTTGCCGTGCGGGCCTTCCACAAGGACTGGTCTCCAACACTGGCGCTCTCCTACTCGGCCATTGCCGGCGACTCGCGAGCGGTCGGCGAGGAGGGCCAGCCGGTCGCGTGGACCCCGCTCACGGACGGCTGGGTCGGTTACTTCCCCGACGACGTCGAGCGTGTGCGCGAACACGCGAGATGGCTACGCGCGCCGGAGAACCAGCCGACGTAGGCCCACCTGTCGGCTCCTTGGGCGCACTCATCTGCCGCGGGTGGCGCGATCGCCGCGTCCCCGCTGGCTCCGGCGGGCGGGCTCCCAGTCAGTGTCCGAAGCGCTTCTGAGCTGCCTGCTTGGTCACGCCCAGGGCCATACCGATGCTGAGCCAGGAATTCCCGGCCTTGCGGGCCATCCGCCACGTCAACCTTGTTCGACCTCGGCAGTGATCCAGCCCCATTCAGAGGCGAGGCGGATGCCGACTCCGTCGGCGTGCAGCGGCTCGATCACCTCTCGCAGTGCTTCGCGAAAGGCGTTGAGGCCGACAGCGTCGATGGCTGGGACTGAAGGTCCGGCAGCGACCAGCGCCCGCAAGGCAGTGTCGACGT
>JBKJSN010000226.1:0-8833 GCA_046595815.1 Mycobacteriales bacterium | reverse complement strand
GGAAGTAGGGCGGCACGCCGCTCTCGAGTGCCTTGTCGCTGATGTCGATGTAAAGCCGGTCGCGCAGCTCCTTGAGCTCATCGACCGTGACCTTCTTCATCTCGTGCGTGGAGTTGCGTCCCTCGAAGTCCTTGCCGAGGGTCCAACCCTTGATGGTGTGGGCGAGGATGACGGTGGGCTGACCGACGTGCTTGGTCGCGGCATCGAAGGCGGCGTAGACCTTGCGGTAGTCGTGCCCGCCGCGGGGCAATCCCTTGATCTGCTCGTCGGTGAGGTGCTCGACCATCTTGCGCAGCCGAGGGTCGCCGCCGAAGAACTTCTCCCGCGTGTAGGAGCCCGGCTCAGCCGTGTAGGTCTGGAACTGCCCGTCGGGCGTGGTGTTCATCGCGTTGACGAGGACGCCGTCGACGTCGCGGGCGAGCAGGTCGTCCCACTGCCGCCCCCACACGACCTTGATGACGTTCCACCCGGCGCCCCGGAAGTAGGACTCCAGCTCCTGGATGATCTTGCCGTTGCCGCGCACGGGCCCGTCGAGCCGCTGCAGATTGCAGTTGACCACGAACGTCAGGTTGTCGAGCTCCTCGCGAGCGGCGACCCCGATGGCCCCGAGGGACTCGGGCTCGTCCATCTCGCCGTCACCGAGGAAGCACCAGACCTGCTGGTCGGAGGTGTCCTTGATGCCGCGGTGCTGCAGGTAGCGGTTGAAGCGCGCCTGGTAGATCGCCCCGATCGGCCCGAGGCCCATCGAGACGGTCGGGAACTCCCAGAAGTCCGGCATCAGCCGCGGGTGCGGGTAGCTCGGCAGGCTGCGGGGGCGACTTTCCTGGCGGAAGCCGTCGAGGTCGTCCTCTGTGAGTCGCCCCTCGAGAAAGGCGCGGGCGTAGACGCCGGGGGGGGGGGGGCCCTGGAAGAAGACCTGGTCGCCCCCGCCTGCGTGCTCCTTGCCGCGGAAGAAGTGGTTGAAGCCGACCTCGTAGAGCGACGCGGCGCTGGCGTAGGTCGCGATGTGGCCGCCCACGCCGATCTCGGGGCGGTTCGCGCGGGACACCGTCATCGCGGCGTTCCAGCGGACGTACGCGCGGATGCGACGCTCGACGTGCTCGTCGCCGGGGAACCACGGCTCGCGCTCGGGCGGGATGGTGTTGATGAAGTCGGTGCTGCGCAGGCCAGGGACGCCGACGGCGCGCTCGCGGGCCCGCTCGAGCAGCTTGAGCATCAAGAAGCGCGCACGTGGTCGGCCGCTTGACTCCACCAGGCTGTCGAAGCTGTCGAGCCACTCCTGGGTCTCGGTGGGGTCCACATCAGGCAGCTGGCTCGGAAGCCCGTCGCTGATGACGCCGTACCGGTCGGTGCTCCCGCGCTCCACAGTCGTGTGCTCCTTCGCTCGCCACGTTGTTGCGTCCTCGCTCCCATCCAACTCCCTACCCGCCGGTAGGTCAGGCGTGACGAAGGACTCACCGCCCTCAGGGGTGGTGGTCGGTCAGCACATGGTGACCTGGGCCCTCGGGGTCGGCGTGGATGAGAGCGGTCGTCAGCCGCCGTACCTGGTGCAGCAGCCGGTGCTCGGCCTCGACCGCGATCGCGTGTCCCTCGGCGAGCGTGAGGGTCCCGTCGACGACGACCTCGCACTCGGCGCGCAGCTGGTGCCCGGTCCACCGCAGCCGCACCTCTCCGACGTCCAGCACGCCAGGGGTGCTCGCGAGGACCGCCTCGACCTCGTCGACGAGGGCGGGGTCGACGGCGTCCATCAGCCGCCGGTAGACCTGCCTGGCCGCCTGCGACAGCACCCGCAGGATGGCGACCGTGATGAGCAGGCCGATCACCGGGTCGGCCTGCTCCCAGCCGAGCCAGACGCCGAGGGCGCCGAGTACGACGGCCAGTGAGGTGAACCCGTCGGTCCGCGCGTGCAGCCCGTCCGCGACGAGGGCCGCGGAACCGATCTCGCGCCCCACCGAGATGCGGTAGCGGGCGACGAGCTCGTTGCCGAGGAAACCGATGACGCCCGCCGCGGCCACGGCGAGCAGGTGCCGGACAGGCTGCGGGTGCATGAGCCGCTGCACCGCTTCGTACGCCGCGAAGGCCCCGCTCGCCAGGATGAAGCAGACGACGACGATCCCGGCGAGGTCCTCGGCCCGGCCGTACCCGTAGGTGTAGCGCCGGTTGGGCGGACGCCGTCCGAGCAGGAAGGCCACAGCCAACGGGACTGCGGTCAGGGCGTCCGCCACGTTGTGCAGGGTGTCGCCCAGCAGCGCGACCGAGCCGGTCCAGACGACGACCACCGCCTGCAGGGCAGCGGTGGCGGCGAGCACCGCCAGGCTCACCCCGAGTGCGCGCAGGCCCCGTGCGGACGTTTCCAGGGCCTGGTCCACGCTGTCCGCGGCGTCATGGCTGTGCGGCGCGATGAGCGTGCGCAGGCGCCCGAGCGCGCCTGTCGGGTGCGCGTGATGGTGCTCCGCGGGACTACCCATGATCGGGAGTGTGCCGTAGTCGACGCTGCGTCACACTTGCGCGACGGGTAAGGGTCCGGTGGACTACCCATCAGCCGCGTCACCAGGACGCGACAAGGAGAGGAGCCCCTCGAGGTGAGCACGTCCGCGGACCACGCCGAAGCGCGTGGCCTGGCACAACGGCTAGGGATCGAGCCGGGGCAGGTCGTGCAGGTCGTCGGGTTCGACTCCGACTGCGACCAGACCCTCATGGACGACGTCGTCGCCCGCACGGGGACCGAGCTCGTCCTGGTCGACGACTCCGACGACGTGGTCGACGTCGTCCTCATCTGGTGGCGCGAGGGCGATGGTGACCTCGTGGACGCGCTCGTGGACTCCCTGACCAACCTCGGCGACAGCGGAGTCATCTGGCTCCTCACGCCCAAGGCCGGCCGTGAAGGCCACGTCGAGCCCTCCGACATCGACGAGGCGGCACCGACCGCCGGCCTGTCGAGCACCCGCAGCACCAGCGCGGCACCTGAGTGGTCCGGCACGCGCCTGGTGGCGCCGAAGGCGGCTCGCGCCAAGCAGCGCCGATAACTCCGGACCACGCGCGCCTGCTGCTCTCTGACGAGGGCCGTACGGCGGTCGCGCAGGCCCTCGCGCTCGACCTGACCGACCGGTTGCGAGCCGCTGAGGCCATGCGCCCCCTCGGCGAGCTCGGTCGGCTGGCGTTGGACCAGGCCCGGCTCAAGCGGCGGGCCCTGGCCAAGCACCCCGACGGCGACCGGCTGTGGTGGACAGCGGAGGCGTTGGAGCAGTCCACCCCGCGTGCGGTTGCGGTCCACCACGCCGCCCGCTTCGGGTCCGCGCCGGTGCTCGACCTCGGGTGCTCGGTGGGCGGCGACCTGCTGCCCCTGGCCGCGCGGGGCCCAGCCGTCGGCGTCGACCTGGACCTCGCCCGGCTGATCCTGGCCCGTGAGAACGTCCGCTCTTCCGGTCACGTCGCCTCCGTCGTACAGGCCGACGTCACGACGATGGTGCCGCGCGGGCTGGTGTTCGCCGACCCGGCCCGGCGGGGGAGCGGGCGGCGCCGGTTCGACCCCGCAGCGTGGTCGCCGCCTCTGGACCTGGTGCTGTCCTGGCCGACGACGGGGCTGGGGGTGAAGGTCGCGCCGGGGATCGACTACGACGTGCTTCCCGCCGACCTCTCGGTCGAGATCGTGTCGCTGAACGGGGACGTCAAGGAGGCCATGCTGTGGGGCGGGTCGCTGCGATCCGGCGCGGGGCGCACCGCCACCCTGCTGCCCTCGGGGGCAACCCTGGCTTCGAGCGGGGCGGCCGTCCCAAGGGTGGCCCCGGTGGGGCGGTACCTGCTCGAGCCTGACGGCGCCGTCATCAGGGCCCATCTCGTCGGCGAGCTTGCCGAGCAGGTGGACGGCTGGCTCCTCGACAGCACCATCGCCTACATCAGCGCGGCCGCAGCGCCGGCGACGCCGTACGGGCGCTGGTATGAGGTTTTGGAGTGCTTTCCCTTCTCCCTTAAGGCTTTGCGCACGCGGCTGCGCGCGCACGACGCTGGTCCGCTGGTGGTCAAGAAGAGGGGTACGGCGGTTGAGCCCGAGACGTTGCGCAAGCAGCTGAAGCTCACCGGCAGCCGTGAGGTGACCGTCGTGCTGACCCGTCAGGCCGGTGCCCAGGTGGCGATGGTCGTGCGCCCCCTGGGGCTGGGCACTTCCTCGCTAGCCTGGGGTGACCAGGACTCATAGCTCAGCTGGTAGAGCAACGCCCTTACAAGGCGTGGGTCGGCGGTTCGAGCCCGTCTGAGTCCACCCCTCTAGCCTTGGCCCGTGACCACGCTCGCGGACGTGACCGCCGCCCTCGACGCGCTCTACCCACCGTCGCTCGCCGAGCCGTGGGATGCGGTGGGCCTGGTCTGCGGCGACCCGAGTGCGCCGGTGCGCCGGGTGCTGTTCGCCGTCGACCCCACCTCCGCAGTGGCGGCCCAGGCGGTGGCGGGCGGCTTCGACCTGCTGGTCACTCACCACCCGCTGTTCCTCGGCGGTACGACGACGGTGGCCGCGGACGACCCGCGCGGCCTGGTCGTGCACACCCTCATCACCGGCGGGTGCGCTCTGTTCGTCGCGCACACCAACGCCGACCGCGCGACAGACGGTGTGAACGACGCACTTGCCGCGCTGTTCGACCTGCGCGACACAAGCCCCCTCGAGCCCGTCCCGACCCAGCTCGACAAGCTCGTCGTCTACGTCCCTGAGGCCGCTGCCGAGCAGTTGCGTGAGGCCCTGTGCGAGGCGGGCGCGGGCCGGCTCGGCGCGTACGACGGGTGCTCCTGGTCGACGACCGGTGAGGGCACCTTCCGGCCGCTGCCCGGGGCGAACCCCGCCCTCGGCAGCATCGGCAACCTCGAGCGCGTGGCCGAGGTGCGGCTGGAGACGGTCGTGGCGCGAGCAGCCCGACGTACCGTCCTGGCGGCGTTGCACGCCGCGCACCCCTATGAGAGGCCGGCGTACGACGTCCTGGAGCTGGCGGACACCCCGAGCGGGGTGGGTCTGGGCCGGGTGGGGGATCTGCCGCAGCCGATCACCTTCGGGGAGCTGGTGGAGCAGGCTGCACGTGTGCTCCCGGCGACCGCGTGGGGAGTGCGGGGGGCTGGCGACCCCGGGGCCGTGATCAGCAGGCTCGCCGTGTGCGGGGGATCGGGCGACAGTGCGATCGGGGCGGCCGCTGCGAGAGGGGCGCAGGCCTACCTCACCTCCGACCTCAAGCACCACCGCACCTCCGATCGGCCGACCGGGTTGGGGCTCATCGACGCCGCGCACTGGGCGACCGAGCAGCCGTGGCTGGCGACGGCCGCGGCCGCGCTGACTAGGGTCGTGGGTGTCGAGGCGATCGTCTCGACGCAGCGCACCGACCCGTGGACCACCGCCTCGAGGAGCCCGCACGCGTGAAGGCAGACCCGTTCGTCCAGCTCCGACTGCTCGACCTGCAAGCGCTGGACAGCGCGCTCGACCGCCTGGCACACAAGCGCAAGACGCTGCCGCAGCTCGTGGAGATCGCCAAGCTCGACGGGCTGCTCGACACGCTCCGCGGCGACGTGGTGCTCGCCGAGACGGTCGTGGGGGACCTGCAGCGCGAGCTCGACAAGGCCGAGGCCGACATCGAGCAGGTGCGCGTGCGCAAGGCCCGCGACGAGCAGCGGCTGAGCTCGGGCGCGATCACGGTGCCCAAGCAGCTCGAGGAGCTGCAGCACGAGGTCGCGACGCTGTCCAAGCGCCAGTCCGACCTTGAGGACGAGGAGCTCGAGGTGATGGAGCGCATGGAGGAGGCGGCGGCGCGGGTCGCCGAGCTCACCGCTTCGCGCTCCGAGCACGAGACCGCACGCGGCGTCATGGTCGACGAGCGGGAGAAGGCCTTCGCCGAGATCGACGCCGAGATCGCCGCCAAGACGATCGAGCGCGCCGAGGTGTCGACCGAGATCAGCGCGGACCTGCTGGCTCTCTACGAGAAGATCCGCGCGTCCGAAGGGGGCATCGGGGCCGCTGCCATCGCGCGCGGTCGCTGCGAGGGCTGCCACCTGGACCTGATGAACAACGAGAAGACGGAGTTCCGCAACGCCCCCACCGACCTGGTGCTGCGCCACGAGAGCTGCAGCCGGATCGTGGTGCGCACGGGCGAGAGCGGGCTGTGAGCGTCCTCTTATGAGGGTCATTATCGAGGCCGATGGTGGGTCGCGCGGCAACCCGGGCCCGGCGGGGTACGGCGCGGTGGTGCTCTCACCGTCCGGCGAGGTGCTGGCCGAGCGGGCGGCAGGGCTGGGTACGGCGACCAACAACGTGGCGGAGTACCAAGGCCTCATCGCCGGCCTGGCTGCTGCGCTGGACGTTGGGGCGACGGTGGTGGAGGTCCGCATGGACTCCAAGCTCGTCGTGGAGCAGATGAAGGGCACCTGGAGGGTCAAGCACCCCGGGTTGCAGCCGCTCGCCGTCGAGGCGCAGGCGCTGCGGAAGCGGTTCGACGCGATCACCTTCAGCTGGATCCCGCGGGAGAAAAACAAGCACGCCGACCGGCTGGCGAACGAGGCGATGGATGCTGCGGCCAAGGGCCAGCTCTGGCGGGCCGGCGGCGACACCGGACCGGCCGATGCGGCCGACACCTGGCTCGCCGCTGCTGAGACCACGAAGACGACCAAGACGACCAAGACTCCGAACAGGCTCGCCGGCTGGCAGGACGCTCCCGCCCCGCCCACGACCACCCTGCTGCTGCGGCACGGCCAGACGCCCCTGTCGATCGACAAGCGCTTCTCCGGCACGGGGGAGGCCTCGCTGACCGAGGTCGGTCTGGCACAGGCTGCCGCGGCGGCCGAGCGACTGCGGCACTCGGCGGCGACCGCCGTCATCAGCTCGCCTTTGCGACGTGCCCTTGAGACCGCCACGGCTGTCGCAAAGGGGCTCGGTGTCGAGGTCGACGTCGACGAGGGCTTGCGGGAGACCGACTTCGGTGACTGGGAGGGGTACACCTTCGCTGAGGTCCGCACCGGGTGGCCGGCCGAGCTCGACGCCTGGCTTGCCTCGACGGCCGTCGCCCCGCCGTACGGCGAGAGCTTCGACGCAACCGCCACCCGCGTGCGGCAGGCGCGCGACCGCGTCCTGTCCCGGTACGGCGGGCAGACCGTCGTGGTCGTCAGCCACGTGACGCCGATCAAGACGCTCGTGCGGATGGCGCTTGAGGCGCCGCCGTCAGCGCTCTACCGGATGCACCTGGATCTGGCGTGCCTGTCGGAGGTCCAGTGGTACGCCGATGGGCCCGCCGTGGTGCGCTCGCTCAACGACACCCACCACCTGGCGGGGGTCAGCTCAGGGGAGTGAGGCCGTCCGCTGGTACGGCTGGCGGCTGGGCCGTTGCGGCCATCCGGGCCTGCACTGCCTGCACGAAGCGCTCGTCGACCCGGCGCAGCTCCACCCAGATCTGGTCCTTGCTCAAGGTGCCCTTGAGCATGAACCGGCCTCCCTGGAACACCCAGACGATGGCGGCGATCTGCAGCACCAGCCAGAGCACAGCGAGTGCACCGTTGCTGGTCACACCCGTAGCGATGAGAGCGGCGAGCGCCCCGATCCACAGCGCCGCCAACAGCAGGTTGTAGGTGCGCCGGCGACTGCGGCACTGGGGGCACTCGGGCACCGGGCCCTTGACCTTCTTCTGCAGCGCCATCTGCACGAGCGCGGCGACCAGCAGGCCGAAGGGGATGAGCAGGTAGACCCACCCCGGCGTGCGGGTGACGAACTCACGGCTGCGGGTCTTGGTCGCGGGCTCGCCGTGAGTGGGACAGATGCCGAGCTCGACGAGAGCACCGGCGTGGACGGCGTTGCTGGGTACGGAAGTGTTCACGGCGGACACCTCAGCAGACCCGCGCCGCCGAGAGGGTGCGCGACACGCCGTACGCTGAACGAGGACGAGTCGGGCGGACGGTCGCGGTGGCCGCCATCACTGGAGGTCATCGAGGAAAGTCCGGGCTCCACAGGGCAGGGTGGTCGCTAACAGCGACCCGGGGTGACCCGCGGGAAAGTGCCACAGAGAACAGACCGCCAGCCCTCGGGCTGGTAAGGGTGAAACGGTGGGGTAAGAGCCCACCAGCGGACGGGGTGACCCGATCGGCTCGGCAAACCCCACCCGGAGCAAGGTCAAGAGGGAGCGCCGTCACTTCGGTGAGGGAGCTCCTGCGCAGACGTTCGAGGGCGGCCCGCCCGAGTCTGCGGGTAGACCGCACGAGGTCGCTGGCAACAGCGGTCCCAGATGGATGACCGTCGGCCCCGCTTCGGCGAGGTCACAGAACCCGGCTTACAGCCCGACTCGTCCTAGGCACGGCCCGGACCTCGGTCCGGGCCGTGCCGCCTCTGCGCAGTTACTTCCGGCCTCATCACGAGGAGCGGTCTTAGCGTGGGAAACGGGGCGGGGTGTAACGCGAGCGCCTCTGGAGGTTGATTGCGGCCGGTCAGCACCCTGTACCGGTCCGGGTCCCTCCTGCCGCAGCCATCTGCGTGCCCATCGATCGGGCATCCAGCGGGCACGCTCTAGGCGTTTCGCTCAGCTTTTGTGGGCGATGGCGGCGCTAGTGGGGCCGGCGAGGTGGCGAATCTCCGTTCGCGCGAAGCCCGCGGTGCGAGCCCATCGGTCGAACTGGGCGCCGGTGTAGTCGAAGCCGGCCGGCAGCTCGATGAGCATGTTCAGCGACATCAGCAGGCCGAAGGCGTTCGTGCGGCGGGCGTCGTCGGTGACGTTTTCGATGGCGACGAGCACTCCGCCCGAGGGCAGCCCGGCGTAGGCCTTGTTGAGGAGCGTCTGCTTCTCGGCCTCGCTCCAGTCGTGAAGGATGTTGCCCATGAAGTAGA
>JBKJSN010000223.1:0-15476 GCA_046595815.1 Mycobacteriales bacterium | reverse complement strand
TCGTAGTCCGTACCGGAGTGCCTGAGGGACCGGCACTGCACCGCTGCTTGCGACGGTGACCTGTCGCGGGTTGACGCGGCCTCCGTGGGTGAAGACCCAGTGTGGCAGATGCCTACGACAGAACCGGGCCGCCACGGAGGGCATCGACGTGATCTCGGGGGACGCTGACGGCTGCGTGAGGCAGGCTGTTCACGTGTTCGAGAGTCATGGCTTCGCGTCGAGCTACTCCGTGGAGATCTCGCCTGAGTACCCGTCCGATGGGCAGTGGGCCGTGCCGCTGCACTGCTACGACAGGGATGGTGAGCACAGCCAGGAGCCCTCAACCCGCTGGGGTGCGCCGGTTGTGGTCAGGATCGACCCTGACAGCGCGGACGCTTGGGTCGGGATGTTCGCCGCCGGAGGCATCGGCGGCATCACTGGAGTCCACACCTGCCCCCGCCCAAGTGACTTGTGCGTTGTAGCTGATGGCTCGGCGTACCTCGTGTCTGTGGAGGCCCCGGGAGGGCCCGCGACCGTCATCCTCGACCAGGTGAAGCAAGTTGTGGGCCTGCCCGAACAGGGGCTCCTCGTGCTCGTCTGCGACTACAAGGCTGTGGCCCTCAGCCGTGAGGGGCTCGTCTGGGCAACAGGACGGATCGCGCTGGATGGCCTGTGGCTAGATCGCGTCTTGCCTGATGGGCTCGTCTTCACCCTGCACACGATCGAGGGATCGAACGACACGATCATGCTGGACGTAGCGACCGGCCACCAGACGGCGGGTCGGGTCTTCCGAGACGCCTGGCCCCCTGATGCTCTCGCCTGACCTCACCGCCAGGGAGCGAGGCAGAACCAGGCGAGCCCAGCGAGGACGCCGACCAGGAGCGACAAGCACAAGGGGCGGCTTGGCGGGGTGATGGGGCTTGATGCCGGTGAAGCCCTCAGTACGCGAGGAGCATCCCTTCTCAGTCATCCTCAGTGGGCACGTGCTGGGAGACCATCCTTCGGCACGGGGCCGCGTGGCCGGAGTCCGAGCCATCCCGCTGGCAGGCCAGGCAGGTGGTCTCACCGGAGTAGCCCGGGTGTTCCCGCCAGTTGTGGCCGCAGTTCGCGCAGAACTCACTGAACATCGCTTCTCGTGAGTCCCTGTTGGCCACAAGACAGGCTACGTCGACCAACCGAGCGCACCGCGTACCGCCGCGTGCGTGGCAGGCTTCCCATGTGGATCAGCGCATAGACCTGGATGCGGCAGCGCGGGAGATCGAGCGGCACCGCGCGGAGTGGCAGCGGGCCGGAGTGAAGGTCGGGCCGATCACGTGGGCAGACGGGCAGACCACGGTCAACGAGATCACCGCCGACCGCAGCCGGGTGCGCGGCGACTACTCGGTCGGGCTCCGTGCCTCCGTTGGCCAGGCAGAAGCCGCCGTGGTCCTCTATGCGGGAGGGTGGTGCGACTTCGAGTTCTGGTCCGGTGATCCTGAAGATGAGCCGATCCTCGATGTCCCAGGCGGGGGCGACTGGCTCGACCTCACGGGCTTCACTCAAGTTCTCGATCGTCTGGGTGGGCTGCTGAACAACGGCGGGTGACGCCTGTCAGCCAGTCCCCAGTATGGCGTCCAGCCGGTACGGCCAATTGGCGTCGGCCAGGTCGGCGCGAACCAACGCATCGCGCCAGTCGATCTCGGCGAGGACGACGTTGTCTTGGAACGCATGCCAGTCCCCAGCCGTTCGCACGACGAGCGCAGCATGGACTCGCTCCGGGTTCTGACCACCAAGGACCTCAGGCGAGAGGTCACGCATGACCGCGAGCACTTGCTCTGCACTGCCATGGGGGAAGGTCCTGGTGACCCACCTGGTGAGTCGAGGGCTTACGTCCACGACTCCATCATGCGTGACCTCACAGAACCATCGCTCTCGCCTTCGTGTCGCCAACGGCGACGACTCACGCGCCCCTCACGGCTCACACCTAGGCCCACGTGTCGTCCTCCGAGCCGTACAGCTCTTCCAGGGTGGCGGGATCACGACTGGGCCACTGCCAAGGTGTCCGCCACCAGCCGCGATCCGGGAACCAGGCCACGGTGCCTTGGCTGGAGTTGCGACCGGCAACCCAGACGTGTGAGACGCCCTCTGGCAGCACCGGGTCCCGCATCGCTGGGAGCGCATCACCTCGGTCCTCTAGCCCGAACTGCACTGCCATGTCGCTGGCGAGGGTCACCCACCAGAAGGCGTGTCGCTCGGAAGCGCCGTCGTGAGCAGCGAGCTTGCGTGCCACATCCGGGTGGGCCACGAACAGGCCCTCGACGAACGAGGCGAAGTCGGGCCCCCCAACACCACCGGACCAGCCCTCGACCAGGAGTCTGACGCGCCCAGGCGGCTCGTTCCCGTCGATCCTGGAGGCCATACGGATGCCGATCCCGTGCGCTTGTTCCTTCAGGTGCCAGGCTCCCGCTCGCCGCACTTGGTGGAGATCCGACAGGGCTCTCGCTTCCAGCTCCCGCAACAAGTCGGGCAGTCCCGCTACCACGCCCTTCACGCTTGCTGCCCGTCGGACCTGGACCCACCACGCGTTGCTGAGTCCCGGGACGTGGGTCTTGTGGCCCATGCGCTCCAGCGCGTTCCACAGCGCGAGGAACTCGCCGTCCTCGTCGGAGACGATCTCCAACGCGGCATCTGCACGAGGAAGGCGGATGATCCCGTCGACCATCGCGTCTCGACTTCCGTCGTCGTACGGGTCAACCGGCAGCCCCAAGACCGTCGAGACCACATGGCGCGCGAGCGTCTCGTTGGGGCGCTCCTGCCGCTTGCCCACGACCCTGGCCTTCCATTCGGAGAACCAAGTGTGCAGGACGTTGGCAGGCAGGCACCGAGCCCCCACATACCCCCCGGGAACCCCGAGAGGCAGTGGGATGCCCCGTGATCCCGAGTGCATCACTCCGCTTGCGCTCCAAGGGCGGAGTGATGCGCCGGGATGTGTGGTGATGACCTCTCTGTTAGTCGAAGGGTTTCTGGTTCGAGTCCAGATGGGGGAGCTCTACCTCAACGCTGGATGTGCGCGTCGATCGTGCGCGCGGCCACCGCCAGCTCCTTGGTCGGGTCACGGCCGGACAGGACGCCGTCGATCGCGCTGGCCAGAGCCTCGGTCACGATCGCGTATTCAGGCGTGATCGGACGTGGCACCGCAACGCATGCACGGGTGGGAACGCGCCCTGCGCACGTTGCGGCCAGTTGCTCGGCGTACAGGCTCAGCGGGCCGCCGGGACGGTGCAGTGCGGACGCGGCGAGCGAGGTCATCGTGCCCGGAACGGCACCGTTCGCCTGGGTCATTGCCGCCACCTGCGCGTCGCTCCCGAGCCACGTGAGGACCTGGGCCGCCGTATCGGCGTGTCGTGACGCCCGGCTCACGGCCCACGTCCACGACCCCTGCCCTGTCTTGGCACCGTTACCCAGGTCGGGGAACGGCAGCACGAGCAGGTCGTCGCCCAAGGCCTTGGCATACGCCGGATAGGCCCAGTGCCCGACCCAGGACAGAGCGACGCGGCGCGAGGTGAACGCGCGGTCGTCTGTGTTGGGATCGACGTACTGCGTCCACGACTGCAAGGTCGTCAGAGCTCGCACGGACGCGGGGCTGTCGAGGGTTCCGGAGGCGAGCCCCGTCGTGGGGTCGAGCACCCCGCCACCCGCGCTGGACAGCAACGGGGCGAAGCCGTACGTCAGCCACTCGCCGATGCCGTAGTTGCGCTTGAGGTCCAGGACCTTCCTATCGGGGTCGCGACGCGAGAGCCGCTGCAGGACGGAGCGGAACTGGCTCCCGGTCCACGCGGTCTGCAGCGAGATCGGGGCGACGACGCCGGCGGCCCGCAAGGCGCGGCGGTCGGCGAACAGCGCGAGCCCGCTGTCGAACGTGCCGAGGGCCCAGAGGTGGCCGTTCCAGGCGGCCTCGGCCTTCACGGACGGGATGAGGTTGCGCAGCAACTTGTCCGGGAGCAGGTCCTCCAGCGGAGAGAGGGCACCACGGGCGGCGAAGCCGGCAATCGTCGGACCGTCGAGGTCGATGATGTCCGGGGGATTGCCAGCCGCGAGTGCGGTCTCGAGGACGTCGTTGTAGGTGCCCTCGGGGAGCAGTCGTAGCAAGACGCGCGAGCCGGGGTGCGAGGTGTTGAAGGCCTCGATCGACGCGGTGAGTGCGGCGCGCTCCTCGGGGGTGCCGCCGTGCGACCACATGGACACTTCGGTGGGTGCGCTGCCGCTGCCGCTGCCGCTGCAGCCCGACAGCAGGGCAGTCAGCAGAGCGAGCACGGGCAAGCAGCGCGGTCTCACAGGCGGACTATCCCCTTGATCGGTGCGGCGTGGCGGGATTTCGTCCTGGACACAGGCAGTCACTTCAGGCCATCTTTTCCGTCGCTGTACCCCCCCGTCCCTGCGCATGGCCGATACTGACCGTGATGGCGCGCAGTCGGACGGTGGCGGCGACCAGCCTGGTGCTGGCTGTCGTTCTCGGCCTGCTCTCTGCCTTGGGCTACGTCGGGTTCGGCCGACTACGTCAGAGCATCGACGACGTGAACCGGGCCTCCGAGCGACTCGCTGCCTACGAGGGTGTCCAGCGAGCGCTCGCAGAAGAGGCGTTCGCCGAATCCGGTCTTCGACGGTCCCCGAGACCGGAGGCGCGGATCCGTTTGCAGGCCGCTGTCGCGCGAATGGATGCCTCCGTTGACGAGGTCCGTGGGGTCGGTTCGCCCAACGACAGGGGCACCGTTGCCTACCTGCTCGTGCTGAATGCCAGGTACTCCCACCAGATGCGTGTCGAGCTCGAGGCTGGTGGTGCTCCGCGCCCGTCGACGGACGACCGCATCGCTGGACCGGCCCTCGACGCCATGCAGCGGCTCGTCGGCGCCGCGACCAGTCGATACCGCCTCGAGCTGGCAGCGACGACCGACCACCAGCGGGATCTCGTTCACAAGATGGTGTGGAGGGCGCCGTTGGCCCTCTCGGGGGCCGCCCTTGCCCTCGTGGCCGCCTGGTGGCTGCTGGTCCGGCAGGGTCGGCGGGCCACGCGCCGCGCAGAGGAGAACGAGCGGCTCGCGTTGTTGGACCCCCTGACGGGGCTGAGCAACCGGAGAGCCTTCGACGCCGCGTTGGCTGTGGAGCTGGCTAAGGAGACCGCGGACAGTGCGGTGCTCCTGCTCGACCTCGATGACTTCAAGGGGATCAACGACACCTGGGGTCATGACGCGGGTGACGACGTGCTGCGTGCGGTTGCGGATCGGCTCACTGCCACCGTTCGGGCCAGCGATGTCGTGGCACGGCTCGGCGGTGACGAGTTCGCCGTCCTCGCGCGACCCGCGCCGCAGGCTGCGCTGCTCCAGGTGCGGCTGGAAGAGGCGGTCGGACACCCGCTGCAGGTCCGGGGAGTGTTGCTGCAACCGGCCGCGAGCATCGGGTGGGCCTGCGTCGTGCACGGACAGTCGAAGGAGGACCTGATCCGTGAGGCGGACCAGGCGCTATACCGGCGCAAACGTCAAAGACGAGAGCTGAGCCATCCGCTGCAGGAGCGGCGACTGCCTCGCTGATCGTCGGCCCGAGTGTGGCGCCACGGTCGCACGGATGGTCCTTTGGGATCATGTTCCACGCGGCTCTGGAGCCGATGTGGAGGTATGGGTCGCAGCCGGACGATGATCGCCACGAGCCTGGGGCTCGCCGTGGTCGTTGGCCTGCTTGCCCTCGTCGGTTGGGTCGGCCTGGCCCGGATGCGCGGGACCGTCGAGCAGGTGAATGAGGCCACGGCTCGGCTCGCGGGATATCAGCGGCTGCAGCATGCGCTCGCACAGCAGGCCTTCGCTGAGATGGAGTTCCGGAAAGAGCCGAGCGAGGCGGCACGCGACGCCCTGCTCGAAGCCGTGGCCGACCTCGATGTCGCCAACGACGAGGTGCGTGCGACGGGCACCGTCGCGGATCGGGTGGCGGCGGGCAAGGTCTCGGTGCTCAACCGCGTCTACGAGGGCGAGCTGCGCGGAGCACGAGCATGGACGCCGGGCGAGCACTTGATGCTGATCCAGCAGGTGATCGACGACGCCATGGCACAGAACACGCGCGACCTGCAGCGCGCGTCAGACAATCAAGCGGCCGCGCTGAGTCGGATGGCCTGGCGGGCTCCGCTCGCGCTGCTGATCTGCTTTGGCCTGCTCGGCGGCTGCTGGGTCGCGCTGGTGAGGTACGGGCGGCGCGCAGCGGCACGGGCTGCGGTCAACGAGCGGTTGGCTCTGGAGGACCCCCTCACCGGTCTCGGGAACCGTCGCGCTCTCGGCTTGGCGCTGGCCCCCGAGCTGACAGCGGAGCACGCCGACAGCGCCGTCCTGCTGCTCGACCTCGACCGGTTCAAGGAGATCAACGACACCTGGGGTCACAACGTCGGCGACGAGGTGCTCAAGACCGTGGCGGAGCGGCTCACCCACACCGTCCGCTCGACGGACCTGGTTGCCCGACTCGGTGGGGATGAGTTCGCCGTCCTCGTCCGGCCGGCGGCACACGCCGAAGTGCTGCGGGAGCGGTTGCACGCGGCCGTCTCGGCGCCGATGCAGGTTGGCGGTGTGCTCCTGCAGCCGGGGGGAAGCATCGGGCTCGCCACCGTGCAGTCCGGGCAGTCGCAGGAGGACGTCCTACGAGCGGCCGACCACGCGCTGTATGAGCTCAAGCGGGAGCTCTCGTCGGTGCTGATGCTGGGGGAGCGCCGGGCGGCCCGATAGGTTGCGTCGCGTGTCGCTGCCCTCCCGCCGCCTGCTCGCCGTACTCCTTGGGTGCGTCGCCGTCCTGACCCTGGCTGGGTACCTGCTCAAAGCCCAGTGCATCGGGCACTACAACGAGCTCCGCGACAAGAACTTGTGCAGCAACGACATCCAGGTCCTGTACTTCCTGCGCGACATGCAGCATCACCCGTTCCCTTACGTCAACGGCGATCTCGTCGACCACCAACTCGTCGGGGGAGCGCTGGAGTACCCCGTCCTGACGGGCCTTTTCGCCTGGGTACCAGCGCTTTTCGTCGACAACGATGGCGACTACCTGCAGCTGACCGCGCTGCTGCTCGTGCCGTTCACCTTCCTCACCACTTGGATGCTGGGGCGGATGGCGCGGTGGCGTGCGCTGCTCTACGCCCTCGCCCCGCCGCTGGTCTGGTACTCCTTCCACAACTGGGACCTGCTCGTCGTCTGCGCGACCGTCGCCGCCTTCTACACCTGGTGGCAGCGCCGCTACGCCTGGTCCGGGGCCTGGCTCGCCGTGGGTGCAAGCCTGAAGTTCTGGCCCGTCCTGCTGATCCTGCCGCTGCTGCTGGACCGTCTCGCCGCCGGCGACAAGGGGGGGGTACGGCGGGCAGGTGCCGCCTTCGCAGGCGTCCTCGCCGCAGTCCAGTTGCCCTTCTTGCTCGCGAGCCCGCAGGGCTGGTGGGCGCCGTACGCCTTCCAGAAGGAGCGCGCGGCCGACGTGACGGCCAACTCCGTCTGGTTCTGGGGCTTCCCGCAGCTGAGCACCGACGAGCTGAACCACCTCATCCCCGTGCTGCTGCTGGTGGGTACGGCGATTGCTTGCGGTGTGGGGTGGTGGCGGGCGCGCGGTGACGGAGCCTTCCCCTTGGTGCAGGTCAGCGGTGCGCTGCTCGTGCTGTTCATGGTGACCGGCAAGGCACACTCGCCGCAGTATGCCTTGTGGTTGCTGCCTTTTTTCGTCCTGGTGCGGCTGCGCTGGGGCTGGTGGGTGGCCTACATGACGATCGACCTGTGCATGTACGTCGGGATCTTCCGCTGGTACCACGCACTGGCCCAGGGACAGGACTTCGTCCTGGCCAAGCAGGCACTGGTGATCGGGGTCTGGGGCAGAGTGGTCATGCTGGTGCTGTTGTTCGTCGTCCTGCTGCGCTCGCAGCCTGCGTTCGAGGAGGTCCCTGATGCCGTCAAAGGGTGAGGTGCTCGGTCAGCTGCACGCCGACCCAGAGCTGCTCGTGCTCGTCAACGTCTGGGACGTGATCACCGCCAAGGTCGTCGCGGACCTGCCGGGCTGTCGGGCGCTCGCAACGACGTCGCACTCGATCGCAGCCTCGGCCGGGTACCCCGACGGCGAGGTCATGCCGCTCGCGGAGATGATCGCGGACGTCGGTCGGATCGCATCGGCGACCGACCTTCCCGTGACGGCGGACCTCGAGGCGGGGTACGGCGACGTGGGCGAGACGGTTCGCGAGGCCATCGGCGTGGGTGTCGTCGGGGCGAACATCGAGGACCAGATGCGGCCCTTCGACGAGGCGGTTGCCCTGATGCGCTCCGCAGTTGAGGCGGCTGCGGCCGAGGGCGTCGACTTCGTCCTCAACGCCCGTACCGACGCCGTTGTCAAGGCGGGCGACCGACCCCGTGAGGACGTGATCGCCGACGCGATCGCCCGTGGTCGCGCCTACCTCGAGGCGGGGGCAGGGTGTGTCTTCGTGCCCGGAAAGATGACGCGGGAGGAGATCGAGGCGCTCGTCGCCGGACTCGGGCGCAACAAGCTCAGCCTGATCGCGGCCGGCGGGTCGCTGCCCCTGCCTGAGCTGCAGGCCCTCGGCGTCGCGCGGGTCTCGGTCGGCCCGTGGTCGCAGCGGCTCGTCCTCACGACACTGGCCGACGCGGGGGCTGCGATGCTCGCCGGCGGCGCGTTCCCCGAAGGCGTCCGCATCCTGAACTAGGGCGCGGCCGTCGCCGTCGGAGTGGGGGTGCTGTCGACGAGCGGGCGGTCCGAACCACCTGGCCACAGCAGCAGTAGCAGTCCGAGCACCGCCAGGACGGCAAGGCCGACGATCTTCACATACGGCGGCCGCGTGCTGGGCTCGACAGGGAGTACGGCGGACTCTGGGACCCAACGTTCGACGTACCCGCCTGCGTGCCGGAACCTGACCTTGACCTCTCCGGCACGGCGTTGCAAGACCGTCGCCGGGCGTGGAAGGCCGTCGAGCTGGACGACGACCTCAGGCTCCACGGGTGGAGCGTAGGGCTCAGGCCGAGCGCAGGTGGCGCTTCGCGGGCGCCTGCGCGGGGGCAGGCGCGGCGGCCACATCGGCGGCAAGCGCCTCGGAGGCCAGGGCCGCTTTCATGCCCTCGGGGTCGTAGAGGTCGATGAGCAGCGACGGCGGGATGCCGTCGCGCAGCAGTCGCTCAGCGAGTGTCATAGGGCCTGTCTCGACCGAAGGTCGAGAGTTCGATAGGGCCAAACGGGTGAACGAAGTACATGATTGTCATTTGTCACCAGTGGTGGGCCACGTCGATGACCAGGTGGTTCGTGCTGCGGAACGCGCGGAACGGCAGCCGCGCCCGGACTCCGAGGCCGATGGTCGTGTAGCCCTCGAAGCTGCCACCCCAGGCGACCTGGCGGAAGGTCGAGTACCCGGTGACGCTCGGCATCGGGATCCGGCGGGTGGCCTGCGACTGGTCGTCGATCTGCAGGAACGCGCCGCCCTTGAGGGCAATGATGGCGCCGCGGCCCTGGTCGCGTACGGCGGAGACGTACCGCACCCGGTAGCCCTCGCCCCCACGGTCCAGGTCGAGGACCAGCCGGTCGAAGCAGTCGTGCCGCCCGGCGCGCACGTTGGTCAGGGCGCGGTGCGTGAGGTTCGTGACGCTCTTGGCGGTGGAGCCCCAGGTCACCGAGCAGCCGGCAGCCTGAGCGGAACTGCTGGGTACGGCGAAGGTGACGGCTGCTGCGGCGGCGGTCAGTGCAGTGGCGATCGCGGTGGTCTTCATGGTTTCCCTCCCAGGTCTGTGAAAGTCATGACGCGCTGCCCCTGTGGGGGGTTGTCATCCAGACCCGCGAGGTGAAGAGTCGGCCTCGGTCCGGGGGTCGGCGCCGTGTGGCGCGTGGCAGGACTGCCCGGTTCGGGGAGGCGCGATGAACGGCGCAACAGTCATCCGTTGGGGAGCCAGCGTTCCGGGGCGTGAGGCCAAGGGCCTGGAGGTTTTCGGCGAGGCCATCGGGTATTTCGAGGGGCTGTCGAAGCAAGGTCGTATCCAGGGGCACCGCGAGTTCATCTCGCTGACCGGCAAGGCTGGCGGCTTCATGCTCATCGAGGGTGAGGCCACCGAGCTCCTCAAGATCGTGGCCGAGCCTGAGGTCCTCGCGCTGAACACGCGGGCGTCGGCGATCGTGCAGGACTTCGACATCCAGGTCTTCGGCGGTGGCACCGACCAGGCGATCCAGGAGCTCGTGGGCAGTTACAGCGGAGCGTTGTCGGAACTCGGCTACATGTAGGGCCTTCGCCCCGCGCCGACCTGCGAAGATGTCGGCCCGGGGCGGTAGCTCAGCTGGTCAGAGCACGGGACTCATAATCCCTCGGTCGTGGGTTCGAGCCCCACCCGCCCCACCCGCCCCACTCGCTGAAATGCCTAGAGAATGCCTGGTGGATAAGGCTCTGGTCAGATCGCGACGATGTGAATCAGCGGGTGCTCGCTGGTCAGCTTGTTCAGGTCCTGGGGGTCGCTGGTGAGGATGACTGTCGGCTGGTTCAACCGGATGGCCGTGGTCGCGACGAGCGCGTCGACGGTGTCGCTCCGCTTTGTTCGTCCAAGGAGCCGACCTGCTTCAACAGCGAACTCCGCGTCGACGGCGTCGATGCGGGCGTTCTTGGTGAGCAGGTGGACCCGCGCATCCCGCGCGGCACCACGGATCGTCTCCGTCAGGGTGACGGCGTTGATGACGAGGGGGAGTCGCAGCTCTCGGGCGCGGGCGATCCAGGCGACGGCGTAGGGATCGCCGGCCGCGGCCTTGCTCAGCCCTTCGCTGTCGAGGACGAGCGCCGTCGCCGCGTGACCGGGCTCGAGCTTGCGACGTCCTGCGGGTCGGGCCATGCCTGGCGCACCTCTTCCATCACTGACTCTGGGATTGGTCCGTGCTCGGCGACGTGGCCAGCCAGGAAGTGGTCGAGGTCTGCCATGTGCTCAGCAAGGCGAAGTCCCTCGGCAACGTAGGCAGAGAAGCCGCCGGCCCCGGCTCGCGCGCGGGCGCTGTCGACCAACTGCTTGGGCAACGTCACGCTGACCTTCTCGTACGCAGCTTCTCTCACAACGTGATCCTACCACCGGTAGGACTGCGTGGCGCAATCTCGGTCGTCGGGTTCGAGCCCCTGTGCAACGCAGTCTCACGGCGCGCCCGTAGGCGCGCCAGGGGCATCTGCATCACCCGTGCCTGCAGTACCTGTGGCGCGCCCACCAGACGCTAGGGGTGCGTGCTACGGAGCGACGCTGGTTCCGGCGCTGGGCTCCGTCGACGGCTCCGAGGTCGGTTCCGTGGACTGCGAGGTGCCTGGGTTGGTGCTCGTCCCGTTGTCGCCGGTGGCGGGCTCGTCGTTGTTGCGCATGACTAAGAAGGCGACCACGAGCACGAGAACAGCCAAGACGAGACCCACCATGAGGCCGACGGCCGGACCGGTCCGGTCCTCGACGTACCCGGAAGTCGTGCCCTGCTCTTCGATGACGGTCCTGGCCATGAGGTCCTCCTGCGATTTCTGGGGCGGCGATCCGCCCGTCAGCAGGCGTGTTACCCGCTGCTCGGTGAACACACCCTTCTGCGCGGGAGACGTGGCTCACCCACCGCCGGGCTACCCCTCGTCGCTGAGGTAGCCGTCTTCGTTGAGGAGTCGGCCGTTGCGGAGGCGGATGGTGCGTTTTCCGGTGTGGAGGTCGTGGTGCAGGGTTTCGCAGCACAGCACGGTCTCGCCGAGGCTGGTCAGCCCGGTTTTGGCGTGGCCGATGACGTGGTGCGG
This sequence comes from Mycobacteriales bacterium, assembly GCA_046595815.1. Classification (GTDB taxonomy): domain Bacteria; phylum Actinomycetota; class Actinomycetes; order Mycobacteriales; family SCTD01; genus RYN-111. The sequence goes on along the minus strand of JBKJSN010000223.1, from coordinate 3,733 downwards.
CACGAGGGGGATGAGCGGGTCGGGGGTGCCGGGGCAGCAGCCGTCGCCGGCGCAGCGGTTGTCGAACTGCACGCGGGCGGCTTTGAGCTCGGTGCCGGTGAGGGTCCGGGCGGTGTGGATGATCCCGAGGGGGGTCCAGCCGTGATCGAGGAGCAGGGTGGTGACGTGGGTGTCGCACCACCAGCGCCGGACCAGGCTGCGGGCCAGGGGCCGGCCGCTGCCGCCCCGGGCGGGCGGTGCGCCGGGCAGGCCTTCCAGGGTGCGGGCGTTGATGACGGCGCTGGCTTGGACGGGGACCTTGCCGTTGGTGCCACCCAGGCCCGTGGACAGGTAGCGCTGTAGGAGCCGTTGTAGGGCGTCGTGCAGCCGTTTCGTGCGTGACCGCGGGACCAGCAGCGCCTCTCCCTCCCCGATCCCACCTGCGCGGGCGCCGGGTTCGCCGTTGAGGCTGTTCAACGCTTGCTGTTCCCAGGCGGGGAGGGTGTCGAAGTCGTGTAGGAACGGGTCCAGGCCGGCGGCTTCGGTCTGCTCGTGGCGGTGTTGTTCGCGCAGCAGGGTGTCGAGCGGGTTCGCGGGGTCTCGTCGGGCTTCGGCGGCCAGGGCGGTGAACAGCTGTTCCCCGCACTCCGGGGTGAGGGTCGCGCTGAGCTCCCAGGTCCCGTCGGGTTGTGGGGTGAGGGCGAGTCCGCGGCGGTCTTGGGCGGCTTGTTCGCGGTGTTCGAGCAGGGACGGCACGATCGCGAACACGATGTCCTCCAACGCCCCCGGCAGTGCGCCAAGGGGGAGGTGGGTGGTGAGCAGGACCAGGACCTGCTCGATCCGGTCGGCCTGCCCCCCACCACCCGTCACGATCGATTGCAGGGACCCTTGGAGTTCGGCGAGAAGGGCGGCCTGCGCCGGATCGGCAGCGTTGAGGCCGTGGTGGTGCTGACAGATCAGGTCCAACACATTCCCCGCCACCGCCGTGACCATCGCCTCGCCGTCCAGGCCGTCGACCAGGCCGTCGAGGCAGTCCAGGTAGCGGCGGACCTTCCCCAACGCCGTGGCGGTCTTGCCCGCCCCGGCCAGCGACACCCGACCCTCGATGACTGCGGCGTGCAGATGCGGCAACGCCACCAGGGCCCGGCCCAGCGAACGGTCACTGGCTTTGGCGTCGGGGGCGACGCTGCGTTCCCAGGCCGCGACAGTCCGGAACCCCCGGTGCTCATACAAGGCCCGGGCACTCACATCAGCCGTTCGGGCCAGTTGCAGCACCCGCAGGTCCCGCTGCGCGGTCAGCAACGCCTCCGCCTCCCCGAGCGCCTGCCCTGGGGCCAACCCTGCGGGGGCCACTGTCGCGAGCCGGCCCAGCAGTTGCTGGAGCTGCAGCACCAACCCGCCGACCGACGGGGTCACGGTCTGCGGAGTGGGATCGTGCTCCCACATGCCTGGCACCGCCCACGGCACCGGCTCCACCGCCACCTCAGGGGCATCGGGCACCACGGGGGCGGGTGCCCCGCCACAGGCACACCCGCCGTCACAGACCGGCGGTTCGTCCCAGTCCAACGGCGCCTCCAGCAGCCACGCCGGGACCTCCGGCAACGGCTGCGGCGGCAGATCACATTCGAAGACCTCAGGCATCAGGCCAAGCGGATCGCAATCAACAGACACCGCCCGACCCCCTCGTCCTCGATAGCGCGTTCGAGGACAAACACTAACCGGCAGCACCGACATAAGCAGCGACACTGTGGACGAAAACCCTTGTCAACACAGGAAGCTTCGCCAAGCTCGGCACCCTGCACATCGCGGCGAGTTGACGCGACGCCGCCGGCGGAGTTGGCGCAACTACGCGAGGAGGTGGCCCGCCCGCTGGTTGAAGGGACGAGTCGGGCTGTAAGCCGGGTGAAGTGCTCGCACCTACCTCCGGTATCGCGCAGCTGTCACACCGGAGGCCGACACCGATGTCCACCCCTCGCAAGATCGAGCACAGCCGCGGGACCTCCTGGGAGATCACCTATCGCCCTGACGGCCGGATGGTCAGGCAGCGGTTCGCGACCAACGTCTCCGTTCATGCCACAGCTGGGTGCGCTCGGTCATCTGCGGCGGTCGATCTCCTCGTCGGCGGGGCGTTCGACGTTGCCGTGTGCCGATCGAGATAGTTTATCTCCGAGCTAAGATGCTTGACTCCGTGACGAACGTCTCTGATGCTGGACCTCGGATGCGAAGTGGTTTCTGTCCAAGGTGCGCGCATGGTCCGAGTCAACATCTAGGAGCGTGGCTGAGTTGGCCCGCAGTCGCCGATCGCAGCACGGCAGCGTGGCGTCGCCCGCGGCCTTGGGTGCGGTGCGGGTCGGCCCCGGTTTCGCGGACGAGTACCCCGACGGCGATCCGGCGGCCGCCGAGGCGCTGTCGACCGTGATCCGGGCGGGCCAGGCTCTCTACGACGAGATCGACCGGGCGATGCAGGCGTCGATCGGTGTTCCCGAGAGCGCGCTCAACACCCTCGCCGTCGTCGAGGGCGCTGAGCGGCCGCTCACCCCGAGTGAGATCAGTGAGCGCACCTTCCGCTCGTCGGCCACCATGACCAGCATCCTGGACGTCCTCGAGCGCCGCGGATGGATCCGCCGCGTCCCCAACCCGCAGGACCGGCGCAGTGTGCTGATCGAGATCAGCGAAGACGGGTACGCCATCACCGACCGGTTCCTGCCCGGAGTCCGCAAGATCGAGCGAGCGGTCATGGGCGAGTTGTCGGCTAAGGAGCTGGAGTCGCTCATGAACATCCTCACCAAGATCCTCGAGAGCACCGCACGCGTGTGCGCGGCCGAGCCCATCCCACTCGAGGGACGCCGCAACCGTGCAGCGCGCCCGAAGTAGCCAAGAACTCACAAGGAGACGGCATGACCAGCACCCTGCGCGCCGCAGAACACCGTCCGAACCCTGAGCAGATCCTCCAGATCGGCCTGGGCTTCTGGGCATCGAAGACCCTGCTTTCGGCCGTCGAGTTGGGCCTCTTCACGGTCTTGTCCGACACCGAGCTCACCGGCGAGGACATCGCCGCCAAGCTAGAGCTGCACGATCGCAGCCGCTTGGACTTCCTCGACGCACTTGTCGCACTCGGCCTGCTGCAGCGCACCGGCAGCGGTCCGGGGGCGGTGTACTCGAACACTCCCGATACCGCAATCTTCCTCGACAAGAGCTCGCCCGGCTACCTCGGCGGGATCCTGGAGATGGCCAACGCCCGGCTCTACGGCTTCTGGGGATCCCTCACCGAGGCCCTCCGCACCGGCCAGCCCCAGAACGAGATCAAGACGGGTGCGCCCGGTCTCTTCGAGGGCATCTACACAGACCCGGAGCGGCTGCGGGTGTTCCTCGACGGCATGCAGGGGATCCAGCTCGGCGCGTTCAACGCGCTCTGCGCGACCCTGGACCTCAGTGCGCACGGCCGGTTCTGCGACATCGGCGGTGGCAACGGCACACTCGCCGCGATGGTCGCGGCCGCCAATCCGCAACTCACGGGCGTGACCTTCGACCTCCCGCCCGTAGCGCCGGTAGCGGAGGCGAACTTGGTACGCCACGGTGTCGCCGACCGCGTCGCCGTTGACATCGGCGACTTCTTCGTCGACGACTTCCCGCCGGCTGACGTTTTCGATGGCGACGAGCACTCCGCCCGAGGGCAGCCCGGCGTAGGCCTTGTTGAGGAGCGTCTGCTTCTCGGCCTCGCTCCAGTCGTGAAGGATGTTGCCCATGAAGTAGA
>JBKJSN010000062.1:0-29214 GCA_046595815.1 Mycobacteriales bacterium | reverse complement strand
CCAGAAGTACCACGACCTGGTGAAACGCTACGGAGCAGAGAACGTGGGCCTACTGACCGGTGACAACACCATCAACGGAGAGGCTCCGGTCGTCGTGATGACGACCGAGGTGCTGCGCAACATGCTCTACAGCGGATCACCTGCGCTGCGAGGCCTCGGGCACGTCGTCATGGACGAGGTCCACTACCTGGCCGATCGAGCGCGCGGAGCAGTCTGGGAGGAGGTGATCATCCACCTCCCCGACGACGTGGCGCTCACCTCGCTGTCCGCCACGGTCAGCAACGCTGAGGAGTTCGCCGACTGGCTAGTCACCGTGCGCGGCGACACCGAGGTGGTCGTGGAGGAGCACCGACCCGTCCCGTTGTTCCAGCACGTCCTGCTCGGGTCCCGGCTTTTGGACCTGTTCGACGACCGCGGCGAGGTCAACCCCGAGCTGGTACGGCGATCGCGCGAGGAGGACCGCTTCCGCCCCTCCAAGGGCGGCCGCCCCGTGCGCCCTTCGGTGCCCAGACGACCGGAAGTGCTCGAGCGCCTCGACCGCGAGGGGCTGCTCCCCGCGATCACCTTCATCTTCAGCAGAGCGGGGTGTCAGTCCGCCGTCGAGCAGTGCCTGCGCTCGGGTCTGCGCCTGACCACCGCCGAGGAGCGCGAGCAGATCCGGCGCCGCGTGGAGGTGCGCACCGCCAACCTCCCGCGCGAGGACCTGCGCGTCCTGGGCTACTGGGAGTGGCTCGAGGCCCTTCAGCGCGGCCTCGCCGCGCACCACGCAGGGCTGCTGCCGACCTTCAAGGAGGTCGTCGAAGAGCTGTTCAGCGAGGGGCTCGTCAAGGCCGTGTTCGCCACCGAGACCCTGGCCCTGGGCATCAACATGCCGGCGCGTTCGGTCGTGCTCGAGAAGCTCGTGAAGTGGAATGGCGAAGCCCACGTCGACGTCACGCCGGGGGAGTACACCCAGCTCACCGGACGGGCCGGGCGCCGCGGCATCGACGTCGAGGGTCACGCAGTGGTCCTGTGGCAGCAAGGGTTCGACGCCCGACAGGTTGCGGGCCTTGCCTCCACCCGCACCTACCCGCTCCGATCGAGCTTCCGACCGTCGTACAACATGGCGGTCAACCTCGTCGGCAGCGTCGGTTCAGAGCCCGCTCGCGCCCTGCTCGAGAGTTCCTTCGCGCAGTTCCAGGCCGACCGTTCCGTGGTCGGTCTGGCGCGTCAGGTCAGCCGCAACCTGGACGCGCTCGCGGGCTACGGCGAGGGGATGAGTTGTCACCTCGGCGACGTCCGCGAGTACGACGGGCTGCGCAAAGCAGTGAAGCGCCGCGAGTCAGAGTTGTCCAAGCAAGGCTCCTCGCAGCGCCGGCTTGCCGCCTCCCGCTCCCTGGAGGCCTTGAAGGTCGGCGACGTCATCGCCGTACCCCACGGCCGTCGTGCCGGCCTGGCAGTCGTCCTGGATCCGGGGCTGGGCGTTCCCGGCCAGGCACACCCTCTCGTTGTCACCGAGGACCGCTGGGCAGGGCGGCTGTCCGACGCCGACTTCACCCAGGCGGTCGAGCCACTCGGTCACATCCGGGTGCCCAAGAACGTCAACCACCGCAACCCGCAGACACGCAGGGACCTGGCCTCCTCGATCCGCGCTCTCGGGCTCAGGGCTGAACGTCCCCGCCGTCCCCGCGCGGCCGCAACCGACGACGCTGAGCTGGCACGGCTGCGGGCAGCACTCCGGCAGCACCCGGTGCACGGATGCGACGAGCGCGAACAACACCTTCGCTGGGTCGAACGCTGGTCACGGCTGCGCCACGACACCGACCTGTTGGAGGGCAGGGTGCAGGGCAAGACGCACTCGATCGCCCGGGTCTTCGACCAGGTGTGCGCACTGCTGCGCGAACTGGGGTACCTCGACGGTGAAGACGTCACCGATGCGGGCCGCCAGCTCGCCCGGGTCTACAGCGAGGCCGATCTGCTCGTCGTGGAGTGCCTGCGAGCCGGCATCTGGGACGGGCTCTCCACGGCCGAGCTCACTGCCGCGGTGTCAGCGCTGGTCTATGAGAGCCGCCGCCCCGAGGAGTCCAGCCAGGTGCCTGGCGGCCCCGTGCGCCAGGTGCTGGAGGAGCAGCTGCGGCTGTGGGGGCGGCTGCGTGATGTGGAGACCTCGCACGGACTGGCGTTCCTGCGCGAGCCCGACCCGGGCTTCGCCTGGGCATCATGGCGTTGGGCAGCGGGGGCCGACATTGAGCAGGTTCTGCTCGATGACCCCGACCTGGCTCCCGGCGACTTCGTGCGCTGGTGCAAACAACTCCTGGACCTGCTCAGCCAGATAGCCCTCATCGCGGAGCAACCGGTGCGCGGCACCGCACAGGCCGCGGTGGCAGCGGTGCGCCGCGGGGTCGTCGCCTGGTCCAGCGTGTGAGCACACCCCATCAGGGTGTCCAGCACGCCCAGCGCCGTTGGGTGCCCAGGACTGCCTACCTGTTGTGCCTAGCCATCGGCGTTCTCGACGTGTGGAGCGCGTTGTACCCAGCCAACCGCGCCCGGCTCGAGGCGCTGACCAGCGTCGTACCCGGCGCGCTCACCCGGGCCAGCGCTGCCCTCACCCTCGTCACCGGTGTGCTGCTGGTCCTGGTCGCACGTGGGCTGCGACGGCGTAAGCGCCGGGCCTGGCGCCTCACGCTCGCCCTGCTGCTCGGCTCGGTGGGGCTGCATGTCCTGAAGGGGCTTGACGTCGAGGAAGCCCTCGTCGCGGTGGGCTTGCTGGTGACGCTGCTGCTCGTCCGGGACGACTTCTACGCCAAGGGTGATCCCCGAACGCGGTGGCGGGCCGTGGGCGCCTTTGTGGGTCTGCTCGCCACGAGCTATGTGCTTGGCATGCTGTTGATCGGCATCCGTTCCGAGCGCCTCGCTGAGGGGTACTCCATCGCGGCGGTCTCCGAGCACGTCGTACTCGGGCTGGTCGGCCTGGGGGGACCACTGGTCTACGACGAGGACCTGGCAGGCAACGCCGCCGACGACCTGGTCGGCGACACCCTGCTGGCCCTCGGACTGCTCACAGCCGTCACCACCGCCTACCTAGTCCTGCGGCCTCCCGAGCCCCTCGCAAGGCTGTCGGACGAGGACGAATCCCGGATGCGGGCCCTCCTGAGCACGTACGGCGAGGACGACTCACTGGCCTACTTCGCGCTACGGCGTGACAAGAGCGTCATCTGGGCTTCGTCCGGCAACGCCTGCATCGCCTATCGCGTCCTGTCCGGCGTGATGCTGGCCAGTGGCGACCCGGTGGGCGAGCCCGGGTCCTGGCCCGATGCCATCGCAGCCTTCCTCGACATGGCCGACCAGCACGCCTGGACGCCCGCTGTCATGGGATGCAGTGAGGAGGCCGGGACTGCCTGGTCGCGAGCGGGCCTCGCCGCGCTGGAGATCGGCGACGAGGCCGTCGTGGACGTCGCAGAGTTCAGTCTCGACGGCCGTGCGATGCGCAACGTGCGACAGGCCGTCGCCAGAATCGAACGAGCGGGCTACACGACCCAGGTGTGCCAGTCCGCCGACATCCCCCCGGAGGAGCAGCAGTCCCTGCGTGAGCAGGCCGCCGCCTGGCGGGGCACTGAGACCGAACGCGGGTTCTCCATGGCCCTCGGCCGGTTCGGCGAGGCGGGCGACAAGGGATGCGTTGCGGTGATGGCCTTCCAGGACGGCCGGCTCCGCGGCTTCCTGCACTTCGTCCCCTGGGGAACTACCGGCTGGTCTTTGGACCTGATGCGTCGGGACAGTGCGGCCGACAACGGGCTGAACGAGCTGCTCATCGTGGCCGCCATCGCAGCTGCTCCCTCACACGGCATCCGGCGGATCTCTTTGAACTTTGCCGTCTTCCGCTCCGCGCTGGAGCGGGGCGAACGCCTCGGCGCTGGACCAGTCATCCGCGCTTGGCGGGGCTTGTTGCTCTTCGCCTCGCGCTGGTTCCAGATCGAGTCGTTGTACCGCTTCAACGCCAAGTTCCGGCCCGTCTGGGAGCCGAGGTACGTCTGCTACCCCAGCGCCCGAGACCTGCCGCGCGTCACCCTGGCGGCCCTGGAGGCGGAGGCCTTCCTCATCTGGCCGACCCTTCCCTGGCGCCGCTAGCGCAGGGCTGGTAGCTCGGCGCCCAGGACTCCCCGCTCGAGGCGGACAGCCTGCGCGTAGGCGGCAACCTGCGCCTGCGCCCAACCCTCGTCGTGCCCCAGTTCCCGGGCAAGCAGGGTCGCCGCAAGGGGCGCACTGGGCAGGGCAGCGTCCTTTGCCCGCAGGGACAACCGCATCCGGCGGCTCAGCACGTCATCGAGCGTCGCGACGCCCTCCGAGCGCGCCGCGTGGACGACCTCTGCAGCGATGTGCGGAGCAGCAGGTGACAGCCGCGCAGCCAGGGCGGGCTCCGCGACGACGAGGTCGAGCACGTGCTGCGCGGTCTCGCCGCACTGCCGTACCAGGTTCACCGCAACCTCGTCGTCGATGCCCAGGACGCGGCACGCCGCTGAGACCTCACCCTCCAGCACCGGCACCGGTCGCGTGCCCGACAACGGGATCTCATCGGTGCGGCACCGGGCCTTGCGGCCGTCACGCTCCACGATGCGGTCCACCACGTCCTTGGCCATGCGACGGTAGGTCGTGAGCTTCCCACCGGTGATCGTCAGCAGTCCGCCTGAGCCCTCGACAAGGGTGTGGCGCCGGCTGATGTCGCTCATCTTGTCGGCCCCGTTGCCGGCCTGCCGGATGAGCGGTCGCACCCCGGCCCATGCGCCGAGGACGTCATCGGCCAGCAGATCGCGCTTGAAGACCGCGTTGCCGGCCGCGAGGACGTAGTCCAGGTCGTCGGCGGTGAGGGACAGATCGTCCAGCCCACCGTCGTACGGCGTGTCGGTGGTGCCGAGGATCGTCTGCGCACCCCACGGGATGGCGAACATCGACCGCCCGTCACCTTGCTTCGACGGGAGCAGGATGGAGGCGTCCTTCAGCGGCAGCCGCTCGCGCGGGACGACGACGTGCACGCCCTTGCTGGGCTGTACGACGGGCTTGCGACCCGGCTCCTCGTGTCCCTGCAGCACGTCCACCCAGACGCCCGTGGCGTTGACGACGTGCTTGGCCCGCAGGGTCAGCGACTCACCCGAGAGCCGGTCCTCCACCAGCGCACCATCGACCCGGCCCTCGGACTGCGTGAGCCCGGTGACCTCTGCGTAGGTGACGGTCAGCGCGCCGTAGCGTCGCGCCGCCTGCACCACCGCCAACACCAGCCGGGCGTCATCCGTCGCGCAATCGCCGTACCGGTAGGAGTAGGCCAGTTCGCTATCGGCCAGCGCCGGTGCGAGGGCGATGGCTTCTTCGGCACTGATCCGCTCATGGCGCCGGGTGCTGCCGCTGCGTCCCGCGAGGGAGGCAAAGGCGAACACGTCGTAGGTGGCGAGCCCGAGGCCCAGCAGTCTGCGCTTGGTCGTGTCGGGCCACACGGGGTAGAGGAAATCCATCGGGCGCACCAGGTGCGGTGCGATCGTGAGCAGCACCTGCCGCTCGACGACCCCCTCTCGGACCAGGCCGAACTCGTAGTTCTCGAGGTACCGCAGGCCCCCGTGGACGAGCTTGCTGCTCTTGGACGAGGTGCCGCTGGCCAAGTCACCCTTGTCCAGGACCGCGACGCGTAGTCCCCGGCTGGCGGCGTCGAGGGCGACCCCAGCTCCGGTCGCGCCCATGCCGACCACCAGCACGTCGAGCTCCTCGGCCGCGGCGGAGGACAGCTCGCTGCTGCGGCTGAGGACGGAGAAAGCGGGGTTACCCACGAGTAGCAGCCTATCCGGAGCGCGCGACCTCGACCGCGGCGAGGAACCGGGTCAGGGCCGAGTCCAGTCCCCACCGCTCCGATAGCGCAACGAGGGCAGCCGCATCGTGGGGCTCACTCCGAAGGGCGTCGTCGATCTCCGGCAGCGGCAGGTCACGCACCACGCGGGTCACGGCGGGCGCCACCGCCAGGTACGGACGCGCTGCCTCCAACTTGGCGCGTGCCCCGGCGGGGAAGCCCTCCTCGATACCGCCGTCGAGGGCCTCCAGGATCTGCTCAACGGCGCCGAACCGCCCCACGAGCGCAGCAGCGGTCTTCTCACCCACCCCCTTCACGCCGGGCAGGCCGTCGCTGGGATCGCCCCGGAGCACCGCGAACTCGGCGTAGGACCGCCCCGGGATGCCGTGCTTGGCCGTGACGGCGGCCTCGTCGTAGGCCTTCATCTTCTCGACGGCATAGAGCACCCGGACGCCCTTGCTGTCATCGACGAGTTGCAGCAGGTCCCGGTCGCCGGTCACCACGTCCACCGGTCCCGGTTCCCGGCTCGCCAGCGTCCCGAGGACGTCGTCCGCCTCGTACCCCTCCGCTCCGATGACCGGGATCCCCAGCGCCAACAGGACGTCCAGCAGCACCGCGACCTGAGTCGCTAGCCCCTCGGGCTCGATCTCCGCCCCACTCGGCAGCGCGCGGTGAGTCTTGTACGACGGGACCGCCGCGACGCGGAAGGCCGGCCGCCAGTCGAGGTCGACCGCGCAGGCCAGACGGTGCGGCCGATGCTCGCGCAGCACCCTGCTGACCAGGTCCAGAAAGCCCCGCACGGCGTTCACCGGCTCACCCTGGGGGGAACGGACGCTGTCGGGCACGCCGTGGAAGGCGCGGTACCACAGCGCGGGGGAGTCGATGAGGAGGAGCTGACCGGCCACGGGGCCAGCCTGCCACCCGTCGCTGACGATAGGTTCGCCACATCGCCCGAGTCACCGTGGAGCTGCACCAGATGCCCGTCGTACGAACCCTTCCGACGCAGGAGGCAGAGCAACTGCTGGAGCTGACCCGCGAGCTCGTCGAGCGTGAGGTGCTCACACGGGTCGAGAACGCCGAGGCCGACTCGGCGTTCCCGCGCGAGCTGTTCCGGACGCTGGGGCGCGCCGGACTGCTCGGCCTGGCCTACCCGGAGGAGCTCGGGGGCGGCGGCCAGCCCTACGAGGTGTACCTGCAAGTGCTCGAGGAGATCGCGCGCGGCTGGGCCGGAGTGGCCGTCGGGGTGAGCGTGCACACCCTCTCGTGCTTCCCGGTCGCAGCGTGGGGGAGCAAGGAGCAGCAGGAGCGCTTCCTGCCCGACATGCTCGGCGGCGAACTCCTGGGGGCGTACTGCCTGTCGGAGGCCCACAGCGGATCGGACGCGGCAGCGCTGTCGACCCGGGCCGTGCGCGACGGCGACGATTACGTCGTGGACGGGGCCAAGGCCTGGGTCACCCACGGCGGTCACGCCGACTTCTACAACCTCATGGTCCGCACCGGCGGCGAGGGTCCCGGCGGCATCTCGTGCCTGCTCGCTGACAAGGACACGCCCGGACTGCTGCCGCAGCCACCCGAGAAGAAGATGGGCATGCGGTCCAGCCACACCGCGACGATCGTGCTCGACGGCGCCCGGATCCCGAGCAACCGGCTCATCGCTCAAGAGGGCGAGGGCTACAAGATCGCGATGAGCGCCCTGGACGGGGGACGGCTCGGCATCGCGGCCTGTGCCGTCGGGCTCGCCCAGGCCGCCCTCGAACTCGCGACGACGTACTCCATCGGTCGCAGGCAGTTCGGCAAGGCGATCGCGGAGTTTCAGGGGGTCTCGTTCACGTTGGCCGACATGGCCACCCAGATCGAGGCCGCCCGCGCGCTGTACCTCAGCGCAGCGCGGCTGCGTGACGCTGGCAAGCCCTATGGCCCACAGGCCAGCATGGCCAAGCTCTTCGCGACCGACACAGCGATGCGCGTCACGACCGATGCGGTGCAGGTCCTCGGTGGGGCAGGCTACGTCCAAGACTTCCCTGCCGAGCGCTACTTCCGAGAGGCAAAGATCATGCAGATCTTCGAGGGCACCAACCAGGTCCAGCGCCTCGTCATCGGCCGATCCCTCACCCGACCGTGAGCGACCTCGACGCTGTCGACCGCCAGCTCCTGGTGCTGCTGGCGGCCGATGGGCGCCGGTCCTTCACCGATCTCGCCAAGGACACCGGGCTGTCCACGAGCGCCGTGCACCAGCGGGTACGTCGATTGGAGCAACGCGGCGCGATCCTGGGCTACGGCGCCCAGGTCGCACCGGTCGCCGCAGGCGCCCCCCTCACCGCCTTCGTCTCGATCAAGCCGACCGATCCGGCCGCGCCGGACGACGCCCCTGATCGGCTGCAGCACCTTGAGCAGATCGAGGCGTGCCACAGCGTCGCGGGGGAGGAGAGCTACATCCTGAAGGTGCGAGTGCCGGGGCCCCTCGAGCTCGAGACCCTGCTGCAAGAGATCCGGGCCGCGGCGCAGGTCTCGACGCGGACCACGGTGGTCCTGAGCACCCCTTGGGAGGGTCGCGCGCACGTCCACGAGGCCTGACCGAGAGTGCTGCTGGGGGGCTAGGAGATGCGTCCCAACTGCAGCCGACTCAGATCGCGCATGAACTCATTCGCAGGATCGGTCAGGTCGATGACCAGCGGTGCTGGACGCTTGGCGAAGGCCTCCGCGATGTGGCGACAGTTCACCGCCCGCCGTACGCCGTCCTGCTCCCAGCGGAACCACGTCTCACCCGCGGCCACCACCACGTGACCCGTGCCTGGCAGGACGGAGGCCACGGTCGCCGTGCCGTCCATGCGCAGACCCGTGACCAACGCCGGATCGAAGGGAAAGGCCCTGTCTTCCGCAGTCGCGTGGCTCATGGGGCACCACCTCTCGCTGCTCACGATGCGTGACCACCCTGCGACGCAGCAGAGGAGATGGTCACAGTCGGCCCGGGACTTTCGGCCCGGTGACGCGACCGCTGGCCGCGGTAGGTGTCTAGATTCCGAGCGCCTTCGCCCGGGCGGCGAGGTACTCCTCCTCGGTGATGGTGCCCTTGCCTCGCAGGATGTCGAGCTCGGCCAGCCGCGACTCCATCGAGTCGGCGGGTGCCAGCAGCTCGCTGCGCGCCAGCCGAGCAACGAGGTCCGCCTGGGCCGTGAAGGGGTCGAGCCCGGAGCGCTTCATCGCCCGCGCGTTCCGCACCGCGAGCACCATGGTGAACACGAAGCCAGCACCGACCATGGCTCCCACCACCACGAAAGCGGCGAACATCCAGGTCGGGGGACCGTCCAGCGAGGAGTCGAACATCCTCGAAATCTATAGGCGGAAGTCGAGGTCGGCGCTCGACGCCTCGACGTCCATCTGGGCCTTCTGCAGCTTGCCGGCGTAGTCCCAGTTCATCGACTGCCAACGGGTGAACTGATCGAGCACCCATACGCCGCTCTGCCGTGAGCCGTTGCCGCTCTTGCCGTTGCCGCCGAAGGGCAGGTGAGCCTCGGCGCCGGAGGTCGAGTTGTTGACCGACAGCATCCCTGCGCTGACGCGCTGCCGGAAGCGGAAGACGGTCGTGGGGTTCGTCGTGTAGATCGCACTCGACAGCCCATACCCGTGCCCGTTGGCCAGCTCGACCGCCTCATCGAAGGTGCTGAACCGCATGACCGGCACCAGCGGACCGAAGGTCTCGTTGCGGTAGAGCGCGTCATCGGCCCGTACGCCGGTGACCACCGTCGGGTGCGCATAGACCCCCGTGGACGGGTCGCCGACGAAGCCGGGGCGCGGGTTGGCGGCCGTGATTCGGCCCGTCCCCGTGGACCCGTGCACCTGGTGGTGCGGCTGGATCTCCCCGAGCCACTTCTCAAAGCCCGTCAGGAAGCGCTCGCTCAGCATCGGGCCGTAGAGCACCGGCTGCGTGGGGTCACCGATGATCGCGCTCTCGACCCGCGACAAGAAGCGCTCGACGAAGGCGTCGTACACGTCGTCGTGCACGATCGCGACCCCGAGGGAGGTGCACCGCTGGCCGGCGGTTCCGAAGCCGCTGAACAGCGCACCCTCGGCAGCCAGGTCCAGGTCGGCGTCCGGCATGACGACCAGCGGGTTCTTGCCCCCGAGCTCCAGACAGGGCGACTGCAGGTGACGGCCGCACAGCGCGCCGATCTGGGCCCCGACCTCCGACGACCCGGTGAACCCGACCTTCTGGACCAGACCCTGCTCCAGCGCCTGGGACAGTCCCTCGAAAGTCGTCGGGCCGTCCGCGTGCACGGTGTTGAGGACCCCGGCCGGCACCCCACCCGCGACGAACAGCTTCGTCAGCGCGTCGCCGAGCGCGGCGGCGTACTCCGCCGGCTTCCAGACCACGGCGTTCCCGCAGAGCAGTGCGGGCACGAGGTACCAAGCGGGTACGGCGACCGGGAAGTTGCCGGCCGTGATGATGCCGGCCACCCCGACTGGCACCCGGAAGGTGAACAGCTGCTTGTCGCGCATCTCCGACGGAACGGTCTGGCCGTAGAGCCGGCGCCCCTCGCCCAGGAAGAAGTCGCAGGTGTCGATGATCTCCTGGACCTCGCCGAGCGACTCTGCGAGCGGCTTGCCTACCTCGCGCGTCACGAGCTCGGCCAGCGACTGCTTGTTGGACTCCACGAGCCGGCCCACCTGGGCGATGACGCGCCCTCGCACCGGTGCTGGCGTGTCCGCCCAGGCTCGCTGAGCCTGCTTGGCCACAGCGAAGGCTTCAACGACCTGCTCGGCGGAGGCCAGCGAGATCTCAGCCACGACGTCGTCAAGACGGGCGGGGTTGGTGGAGGTGAGGGTGCCCGCCGTACCAGTAACGGACCGGCCCCCGATGTAGGACGAGATCACTGCGACTCCAGGTTCGTGAGAATGCGGTCCATTGCTGCGACGCCGGCGGAGAGCTCGGCCTCGGTGACGGTCAGGGCGGGGCGGAACCGGATGCTGCGAGTGCCACAACCGAGCACCAGCACCCGCTCCTGCTCACGCAGTCGAGCGATCAACAGGTCGCGCGTTCCCTTTTCTGGCAAGGAGAACGCGCACATCAGACCACGGCCGCGTACCTCGGTGACGGCCTCGTGACCGGCGGCAAGGGTGCGCAGCAGCCCCAGCAGGTGCTCGCCCGCCACCGCTGCACGGGCGAACAGGCCATCTGCCTCGATCACCTCGAGGATGCGCCGTGCGCGGACCATGTCCGTCAGGGAGCCGCCCCAGGTGGAGTTGATCCGGGAGCCGACCCGGAACACGTTGTCGGGCACTTCGTCGACCCTGCCGCCGGCCATGATCCCGCAGACCTGAGTCTTCTTGCCGAAGGCGACAACGTCAGGCTCAACCCCCAGCTGCTGATAGGCCCAGGCGGTGCCGGTCAGTCCGCACCCGGTCTGCACCTCGTCCATCACGAACAGCGCGTCGAACTCGCGGCACATCGCCTGCATCGCCTGCAGGAACTGGGGCCGGAAGTGATGGTCGCCGCCCTCGCCCTGGATCGGCTCCATGATGAAGCACGCTATGTCGTACGGGTGCTGTTCGAACGCCGCCCGTGCCGCGGCGAGCGCCTCGGCCTCACGCGCCTCGACGGCCTCCCCGGCGCTCTCGTAGGGAGCCGGGATGCGGGGCCAGGCGAACTTCGGGAAGCGGTCCACCTTCACCGGGTCGGTGTTGGTGAGCGAGAGCGTGTAGCCGCTTCGGCCGTGGAAGGCCTCGCGCAGGTGCAGCACCTTCGTGCCCAGCGCCGGGTCCACGCCGCGCGCCTCGTTCCAGCGGCTCTTCCAGTCGAAGGCCACCTTCAGCGCGTTCTCCACCGCGAGCGCGCCGCCCTCGACGAAGAACAGGTGGGGGAGTGCGGGGTCGCCGAGCACCCGAGCAAAGGTCTCCACGAACCGCGCCATCGCGACCGTGTACACGTCCGAGTTGCTGGGCTTGTTGCGTGCCGCCTCAAGCAGGTCTGCGGTGAAGGCGGCGTCCTCGACCAGCGCCGGATGGTTCATGCCTAGGGCGTTGGAGGCGAAGAAGGTGAACAGGTCCAGGTACGCCGTACCGTCCCGTTCGTCGACCAGGGTCGATCCCTGGCTGCGCGCGAGGTCCAGCACGAAGTCGAAGCCGTCGACGAGCAGGTGCTCGCGCAGCAGGTCGTGCACGTCGGGGGCTGTCACCAGGGCGGGCGCGATCGCGGTCATGCACCCACGGTAGCGGGAAGCCTTCCCGTTCTCGAGGGCTCTAGCGGGCGATTCTTCGACGACAGGCAGCGGTGGCTGCGCTTACATAGGGTCGCCACGTGCCCGAGACCTCGCCCCGCAGCACCCTGTACCGCCGTGGCCGGGTCCGCTCGCCCGCCGACCCGTTCGCCACGGCCTTGCTTGTGGCGGACGGCACCGTGGCCTGGGTCGGTCAGGAGGCGGCCGCGGACGCCCTCAGCGCCGACGTGACCGTGGACCTGCAGGACGCCTGGATCGCGCCCGCCTTCGTCGACGCCCACGTGCACGCCACCTCCACCGGGCTTGCCCTGACCGGGCTGGACCTCACCGGCTGCCCCTCTCTCGTCGAGGCCTTGCGGCAGGTCGCGGACCACGCCCGCCGGGCGCGCGGAGGAGCGGTGCTCGGCACGGGTTGGGACGAGACGATGTGGCCCGAGGGCCGGCCCCCCACGGCCGCTGAGCTTGATCGGGCGTCCTACGGCGGCGTGGTCTACCTGGCCCGGACCGATGTGCACTCCGCCGTCGCAAGCAGCGCGCTGCTCGCGGCCTGTCCCGAGGCACGCTCGCTCCCGGGATTCCTCGCCGACGGCCTCGTGCGTCAAGACGCCCACCATGCGGTACGGCGAGTCGCCCGCGAGTCCCTCTCCCCTACCAGGCGGCGTGCACTCCAACGGGCCGCCCTGGACCGTGCCGCCCAGCTCGGGATCGCCTGCGTGCACGAGTGCGGTGGGCCGGAGATCGCGGGGGAGGAGGACTTCCTGGACCTGCTCGCTCTGGACCACGGCGTGGAGCGGATCGGCTACTGGGGCGAGCTCGACGCGGTGGCCAAGGCTCGTGAGCTCGGGGCGCGGGGCGCAGCGGGGGACCTGTTCGTCGACGGGGCACTCGGGAGCCGTACCGCGTGCTTGCACGCGCCGTACTCCGATGACGACGGGACGGGGCGTCAGTACCTCGACGCCACGGCTATCGGCGAGCACGTCGTTGCCTGCACGGAGGGCGGGCTTCAAGCCGGGTTCCACGCCATCGGCGACGCGGCGCTGGAGGCGGTGGCAGACGGGCTCAGACAGGCCGAAGTGCGCCTTGGCAGCGACCGCCTACGGGCAGCGCGGCACCGGATCGAGCACGTGGAGATGCCGACGCTCGAGCATGTGGCGCTGCTGAGCCGCTTGGGCGTCACCGCCAGCGTGCAGCCGGCGTTCGACGCCCGCTGGGGCGGTCCGGAGGGCATGTATGCGCAGCGGCTGGGGGCGAAGAGAGCCTTGGGCATGAACCCACTCGCGCTCATGTCGGGTTCGGGACTCGCTCTGGCGTTCGGGTCGGACGCCCCCGTGACCCCCCTGGACCCGTGGGGGACGATCCGCGCTGCGGTGCGGCACCGCAGCCCGGGCAGCGGCATCAGCGCCCGTGCTGCTTTCTCGGCCCACACCCGCGGGGGGTGGCGCGCGGCCCGTCGAGACGACGAGGGCGAGCTGGTGCCGGGTGCGCCGGCCACGTTCGCCGTGTGGGAGGTCGAGGGCGAGCTCGTCGTCCAGGCCCCGCGGGAAGGTGTTTCAGGGTGGTCCACGGATCCGCGTTCCGGGGTCTCGGGACTGCCCGACCTCGACGGTCCGGACCCCGTCTGCGTGCGCACCGTCGTACGTGGTCGGGACGCCTTCGTCCGGCCATGACCGTAGGGATCGGGCAGGATCATGGGGTGCACCCCCGCCGCCCCTCCCTTGCGCGTCCTGCCGTGGCTTTGGGGTCTGGGCTGCTGCTCGACCTCGCCTTCCCGCCGCACGACCTGTGGTGGCTGGCGCCAGTCTCCGTAGCCCTGCTGACAGGCACATGCCGCGGCCAGACCGCCCGCCGCGGCGCGTTGCTGGGCTGGCTCCACGGCCTCGGACTGTTCCTGCCGCTTCTCATCTGGACCGGCACGATCGCCGGCACGCCCGCCTGGCTCGCCTTGGTGATGCTGCAGTCGGCGTTCCTGGCGGGGCTCGGCGCGGTTCTGGCACTCGTCACCCGACTCCAGGTCTGGCCCCTGTGGACCGCGTGCGCCTGGGTGCTTGAGGAGGCCTTGCGCGACCGGCTGCCCTTTGGTGGCTTCACCTGGGGCCGCCTGGCCTTCAGCCAGGGCGACTCGGTCCTGACGCCCATCGCCGCTCTGGGCGGCGCCCCGCTGGTCACCTTCGCAGTCGCAGCCCTCGCCACCCCCCTCGCTTGTGTCCTCACAACTGCCCCCACCACCCTGCGCAGAAGTGATGACGCAATGAGGGTGGGTGGGGGGCTCGCGGCGGTCGCGGTGCTCCTGGGGCTGTTCCTTCCCACCCCCACCGGGGGCCAGCAGGTCACGGTGGCGGTCGTGCAGGGCAACGTGCCCCGACTGGGCCTGGACGCCTTCGCCCAACGCGCGGCCGTCGTCCAGAACCACGCACAAGCCACGCACGAGCTGGCGGCGGAGGTCCGCGCCGGCCGGCTGCCCAGACCGGACCTCGTGATCTGGCCGGAGAACGCCTCCGATCTCGATCCCTACACCGACCCCGAGGCGGCTGCCCTGATCGACGACGCCGTACGCGACGTCGGGGTGCCCGTGCTGGTGGGCGCCGTGACCGATGGGCCCGGCCGCTTCATCAGCAACCGGGGCATCGTGTGGGACCCCCGCACCGGCCCGGGCGAGAGCTACGTCAAGCGGCACCCGGTGCCCTTCGGCGAGTACATCCCCTACCGCTCCCTGGTCAGGAAGGTCACTGCGAAGGTCGACCTCGTGCCGCGGGACTTCGCCACAGGAGACCGGCCTGGTGTGCTCGATGTCGGGCCGGCCCGGGTGGGCGACGTGATTTGCTTCGAGGTCGCGTACGACGGGGTGGTGCGCGACGCCGTACGCGCGGGCGGCAGGCTGTTGGTCGTGCAGACCAACAACGCGACGTTCGGCCGCAGCGGCGAGACGTCCCAGCAGCTCGCCATGGGCCGCCTCCGAGCAGTCGAGCACGGCCGCGCCGTCGTCGTCGCTGCGACGAGCGGCCTGTCCGCCGTGATCGCCCCGGATGGCAAGGTCCTGGACCGCTCCCGCATCTTCACCAGGGACCTACTCGTGCAGCGCGTACCCCTGCGGGACGCGCAGACCCTCGCCACCCGGCTCGGTGCCCTGCCCGAGTACCTGCTGGCCGCGCTGGCCCTCGGTGCAGCGTTCGTGGGGGCCCGCCGATGAGCCTCGGCACCGTCCTGGTCATCGTCCCGACGTACAACGAGCGGGAGAACCTGGAGATCATCGCCTCCCGACTGCACGCAGCCGTGCCGTCGGCCGATCTGCTGGTCGTCGACGACAACAGTCCGGACGGCACTGGTGCGATCGCCGATGCCCTGCGCGAGCGTGAGACGTGGGTCCACGTCCTGCACCGCACCGGCAAGGAGGGGCTCGGCGCGGCCTATCTCGCCGGGTTCAGTTGGGCGCGTGAGAAGGCGTACGACGTCGTCGTCGAGATGGATGCCGACGGCTCACACGCTCCTGAGCAGCTGCCGCGGCTGCTCGCCGCGCTGGAGAACGCCGACCTCGTCCTGGGCAGCCGCTGGGTGGATGGGGGAGAGGTCAAGAACTGGCCCCGTTCCCGGGAGCTGCTCAGCCGCGGCGGCAATGCCTACACCCGCCTCGTGCTCGGGCTCCCGCTCAAGGACGCCACGGGTGGGTACCGCGCGTACCGCCGCACGGTCCTGGACCCCCTGTTGGACACGGGAGTGGCCTCACAGGGGTACTGCTTCCAGGTGGATCTCGCGTGGCAGGTGTGGCGTGCCGGGCATCGGGTGGTCGAGGTCCCCATCACGTTCGTCGAGCGCGAGCGCGGTGAGTCAAAGATGAGCCGCGCGATCGTCGCCGAGGCGCTGTGGCGCGTCACCGTCTGGGGCGCGACCAGCCGCTGGTCAAGGAGGCACTAGTGCCGCTGCTGCTCCTCGTCGCGTTCGTCGTCGTCCCCATCGTCGAGATCTGGGTGATCGTCCAGGTCGGGCAGGCGATCGGGATCGTTCCCACCCTCGTGCTGCTGCTCGCCGACGCGGTCCTGGGCACCTGGCTGTTCCGCCGGGAGGGCCGAAGGGCATGGAACGCGCTGCGCGAGGCGATCCAGGCCCATCGCGTGCCGGCTCGGGAGGTGGCCGACGGCGCTCTCGTGGTGGTCGGGGGCGCGCTGTTGCTCTCACCGGGCTTCGTCACCGACGGTGTGGGGCTGCTGTGTCTGCTACCGCCAACCCGGGCAGTGCTCAGGAGAGCGCTGACCACCTTGGTCAGTGCCCGCCTGCTCGGCCGCTAAGCGGTCTTCTTGCGCGCCTTGGCGTCGGCCCTGAGTTGTGCCTTGACCTTGCCCTGCTCCTCGTGCAGCACAGCGAGACGCTCGGCGAGGACCTCTTCGAGCTCGGCGAGGCTGCGACGCTCCAGGAGCATGTCCCAGTGCGTACGGACCGGCTTGGTCGGCTTGGCCTCGGAGCGCACACCGTCGCGGCGCAGTGCCGTGGCACCGCACACGCGGCACTCCCACGAGCCGGGCAGCTCTGCCTCGGCGGCGAAGGGCACCGTGGTCCCGTGGCCGTGCGGGCAGTCGAAGACGATGCCGACGCGCGGCGCGAACTCGGTGTGCTTGTCGCTCTCATAACTGACAGCACCGAGTCGGCTGCCGCGCAGCACGCGCTCACTCATCAAGGCCTCCGCAGGTTCTTGTGCCTTCCAACGATCAGACGCTCAGAAGGATTCCCTGGTTCGCCCGCTCCCACCCACGCTAGGGCAGTGACAGCGGACGCAGCGGGGCGCGCTCAGGTTTTCGGCGAGTCGTGCCGAAGTCTCTTTCGTTGTACCCCGTCACTTTGGTCACACCAGTCACAGGAGGTCTGCGGGTGCGTCACCGTCTCCCACGCGCGCTCGGCGTGGTCGCGCTGTGCCTGGGCCTGGCCTCCACCTCACTGGCGGCAAAGGGCGGTTCCTCGCAGGACCCGGCCGCTGCGGTCGTCACTGCTGCGCGCGCTCAACTGGGCGAGGCGTACGCCTGGGGCGGCACCGGCCCCGACTCCTGGGACTGCTCGGGCGTGATCTACGCCGCCTGGCGCGGTGCAGGTGGGGTCTCGAGCATCCCGAGGGTGTCCCGGGACATGCATGCCTGGGCCCTGCCGATACCCCTCGAGCAGGTGCTGCCCGGCGACCTCGTCTTCTTCGGCAGCCCGGTGACCCATGTGGGCATGATCACAGGCCGAACCGGCGCCACCGTCACGATGATCGACGCGGCCTCCTCCCGTGGGGCCGTCATCGAGCGCCAGGCGTGGAAGGCCGCCGTCGTGCGCTACGGCCGGGTGCCCCGCCCGGGAATGCCCCCGATCACTGCCTGGACACCTGCACCCCAAGCACCTCCCGCCACGCCCGTAGCGGCTCCCGTTTCCCCGGTTCTGCCCGCCAAGGCGCAAACGACGCCCAGCACGGCGATGGCCCTCGCTGCGGCCCGGCTGGCCCGGGGGAGCGTCGGCTCTCCTAACCCTGGCGACGCCGCGTTCATCCAGCAGCTCTGGCAGCGTGCAGGTGGCCCTACCGTCCCATCGCGTCGGGACGCGATGATCGCCTCCGGTCGTCCCGTGGCCCTCGCTGACGCCCGCGTGGGGGACCTGGTCGTCTACGGCCCGCCCGCATCCCACGTGGGGCTGTACGTCGGGGACGGCCTGATGGTGGACGCCTCACGCAAGCTCGGCATGGTCGTGCTCCGCCCCGTCTGGACCAGCACGACCCTGCGCCTGGTGAGACTGCCCGGCGCCTAAAGCTCATCGGCGCGGGCGAGCAGTCGATAGGCTGGTGCACACCCCTTCGAGTGCCGGGCTCACCCTGCCCTGCGCGTTGCGACCGCTGGAGCCTCCGCGTGAACCGTGCACCCCGTCGTCCCCGTGTGCTGCTGGCTCTCGCCGGCTCAGTGGCAATCCTCGCCACAGCAGCACTTGCCGCCTCGAGCCCCGCCTCGGCGGCAGGCCCACAGTCCCTGACGGTGCCCTCCAAGCCGGGCAAGACCGCAGTCTCGTGGAACGCTACGGTGCCGTTCGCCAACAACACGGCGGGCATCGCGGTCGATGACCCGATGGGCAGCTGCGACCCCTCCAACCCGGAGCTCAACAGCCAGCACCAGGTGAAGGTCGCCTTCCCCAAGGGGCTGGCGTCGTCGTACGACACCCTCGTGCGCTTCTCCATCCGCTGGGAGGCCGACGCCAGCGGCAACGCCACCAACGACATGGCCATGCACCTGTTCGGCCCCGATGGCAAGCTCGTCGCGAGCAGCGACGGCAGCCAGCCCTCTGAAGCCATCAACGTGACCGACCGGCGCCCCGGCGTCTACACAGTCCTGGTGTGCGACTTCCAGAGCCTTCCGGTGAGTTCCACGAAGCTGCTCAAGGGTTCCGTGGTCCAGGGCACGCCGTACTCCGGCACCGCCACGGCCTACACCGTCAAGCCGGCCGGGTTCGCGACTGCCAAGGGCGTGACCCGCCCGACGTACAAGCAGTTCACCGCGCCGAAGGGCGTCGCCAAGAATGCTGGCGAGCCGAGCATCGGCAGCAACTGGAAGTCCGGCAACACGCTGTTCACGGCCTACACCAACGAGTACGTCGTGAAGTTCGACGACAAGCGCAAGACCGCGTCGTGGAAGCTCGTGAACGATGACGTCGCAGACCCCTCCAACAAGATCAGCCTCGACCCGATCGGCTTCACCGACTCACGGACCGGCCGCACGATCGTCAGCCAGCTCTACCTCGCCTGCAGCGCCTCGGCCTACAGCGACGACGACTTCGCCACGCAGGTCATCCCGTCGCAGGGCTGCGGTTCGGTGGTGAACGGCGTCGACCACCAGACCTTCGGTGGTGGCAAGTTCCCCGAGGGCGTCACGCCGCTGGGCACCTACCCGCACGCCGTCTACTACTGCGCACAGGGCATCGGGCTGGTGCTCGGGCAGGCCACCTGCGCCCGCAGCGACGACGGCGGCCTCACCTTCGGGCCGGGCATCCCGACCTGGTCCACCGAGTGCTCCGGCATCCACGGCCACGTGCAGGTCAGCCCGCGAGACGGCACCGTTTACCTGCCGAACACCTCCTGCGGTGACCGCCAGGGCGTCGCGGTCTCCAGCGACGGCGGCATGACCTGGCAGGTCCGCACCATCCCGGACAGCCTGTCCAACAACAACGA
Organism: Mycobacteriales bacterium; assembly: GCA_046595815.1. Taxonomy (GTDB): domain Bacteria; phylum Actinomycetota; class Actinomycetes; order Mycobacteriales; family SCTD01; genus RYN-111. Next base: position 10,019 of record JBKJSN010000062.1, on the reverse strand, counting down.
CCCGTACGTCGGAGTCGCCACGGACGGCACTGTCTACTTCAGCTACAGCGATGGCACCGGCCACGTCCGGGTCGCGGTGTCTCGCGACAAGGGCAAGACCTGGTCCAAGAGCGTCGACGTGGGCGTGCCCTATGGGGTCCGCAACGCCGAGTTCGCGATGGCCGTCGCCGGTGACGGTGACCGGGCCGCCGTCGCGTTCCTCGGCACCAAGACCCCCGGCTCCACCCAGGCCGCGTCCTTCGGCAAGAACGCTGCGGGCGACACCTTCATCGGCGCCGAGTGGCACATGTACGTCGCCACCACCTACGACCGCGGCCGCACCTGGACGACGGTGGACGCCACGCCGAACGACCCGGTGCAGCGCGGTTGCATCTGGAACGCCGGCGGAGGCAACCCGTGCCGCAACCTGCTCGACTTCAACGGCATGACGATGGACAAGACCGGGCGCGTGCTCATCGGGTTCGCCGACGGCTGCGTCGGTCCTGAGTCGGTCGCCGGGTCCGACTGCGTGCGCAGCCGGGACGTGGGCGCCAACAAGCTCACCGAGCAGGGCGCGATCATCCGGCAGATGAGCGGCCGTCCCTTGTTCCGCGCCTACGACGCGAAGTACGCCGCAGTCGCTCCAAGCACTTCGGGCGCCAAGCAGACTGCTCCACTCGCGCAGGCCCCCGCAGCGCCGAAGGCCGGCGCCGCGAACCAGCCGGCCGGCCAGAGCACCCCGGTCGACGCCGCCCCGGCGTCGAGCTCGCGCGACCTCGGCAGCCCGCTGGGTGTCGGTGTCCTCGTGCTCGGCCTGCTGGCGGGCGGCTGGTACGTCGTGAGCCTGCGCAGGCACCGCAGCACTACCTGATCTAGCCTCGGCGCATGCGCCCTGGGTCCACGCCGCCGCCTGCCGACAGCAAGAACTGGACCTGGGTCCTCGCTCACGCATGTGAGGAGTGCGGGGGAGACGTCCACGACCTCCCTGCAGCCCTCATAGCCCCGCGACTGCTCGCCGCCAGCCGAGCTCTTGTGCTCGCCCTCCAAGGCCTGCAGGCCCGCGTGCGCCCAGGGCCGCTGGTCTGGTCGCCGCTGGAGTACGCCTGCCACGTCCGGGACGTCTGTGAGGTCTTCGGCGCTCGTCTGGACCTCATACTCACCCAGGAAGGGCCGAGGTTCGCGAACTGGGACCAGGACGCCACTGCAGTTCAGAGCCGGTACGACGAGCAGGACCCTGCCGTCGTCGCTCAGGAACTGGCTGAGCGCGCTGAGGTGCTCGCGCGGGCCTACGCGACCATGCCGCCGGAGAGCTGGGACCGTCCCGGGTACCGCAGCGACGGCTCCGCGTTCACCGTCCTGACGCTCGGCCGCTACCTGCTGCACGACGTGGAGCACCACGTCTACGACGTAACGGGTGCGCAGCAGGCTCACTGATCGCACCGCCGATAATGAACATTATGTCATTTCGGTGCCATGGCAGGGCGGTTCCCCCCTCCCGACCTATCTCGTGTGAAGATCGAGGCCGCACACAGGGACGGGAGAATCGATGGCAGTCAGCAGGCGCGCGCCACTCGTGGTGGCGGGCGTCGTCGGCGTACTGCTGATCGCCGTGGTGCGGTCGGTGATCGGCGGCGAGGGCGACCCGCAGACACCGGTCCGGCAGGGCGCTGGCGACAAGGACCGCTGCACCGTCGTTCAGCTTGCCGCCTCGAGCGAGAAGGCGGCCCTGCTCAAGCAGCTCGCCGCCGCGTGGGACGGCAAGCTCGACGGCGGGTGCGCCCGGGTCGAGGTGTCCAGCAAAGCCAGTGGTGGGGCCGCCGACGCCCTCGCGCGCGGCTGGGACGAGGCGATCGACGGACCGCGGCCTGATGTGTGGTCCCCTGCGGCGACCTCCTGGACCCAGCTGCTGAGGCAAAAGACGACATCTGCTGACAAACCCGACCTCATCGGCACCGGACCTCCCCCTGGCATCGTTAGCTCGCCCCTGGTCATCGCCATGCCCAAGCCCATGGCCACGGCCCTCGGCTGGCCCGATAGAGCGTTGGGTTGGAGCGACGTCCTGCGTCTGGCCCGCGACAAGCGCGGCTGGGCCGGCATCGGCCAGCCCTACGGCGCCTTCACCCTCGGCAAGACCAACCCGAACTTCTCCACATCCGGCCTGCACGCGACAGTCGGCACGTACGTCGCCGCCACGGGCACCTCCAGCGACCTGACCCTGGCAGACCTCAACAAGCCCGCCGTCCAGGCCTACGCCCAGGACGTGGAGCGCGCTGTCGTGCACTACGGCGACACGACCCTGACGTTCCTGTCGAACCTGCAGGAGGCGGACGACAGGGGTGAGGGCCTGCGCTACATCAGCGCGGTCACCGTCGAGGAGAAGTCCGTCTGGGACTACAACCAGGGCAACCCGACCGGAGACCCCGCCACCCTCGGCCACCATCGCAAGCCGCGGATCCCCCTGGTGGCGATCTACCCCAAAGAGGGGACGCTGCTGTCCGACTCCCCCTACGCCGTCCTGCAGGCGCCGTGGGTCGACGAGCCCATACGCAAGGCAGCCGCTGCATTCCTCACCTACCTGCGCAGCGATGCGTCCCAGGAACGCTTCACCAAAGCGGCGTTCCGCCGGTACGACGGCAAGCCCGGCCCTGTCATCACCGAAGCGAACGGGCTGCTCCCCCAGCAACCCTCACTCGTACTGCGACCCCCCTCCCCCTCGGTCCTCGCCCAGGTCCAGCGGTTGTGGGCCCAGCAGCGAAAATCTGCCAAGGTCCTGCTGGTCATCGACGTCTCCGGCTCCATGGGCGAGCCGGCCGGCGCCGACACCAAGCTCGAGCTGGCGAAGGCGGCGGCGCTCCGGGCCCTGGACCAGTTCAGTCCCCACGACGACGTCGCCCTCTGGGCGTTCTCGACTCCCCTCAACGGCGCCAAGAACCCCTACCGCGAGCTGGTGCCGTTCATGCCCATCGGTGCCGGAAAAGCACTGCTACGCAAGGAGATCAGCGCCCTGAGCCCTGCGGGAGGCACGGCCCTCTACGCGACCACCAGGCATGCCTTCCGGGTCATGTCCCAAGGCGTGACAGGAGACCGGATCAGCGCCGTCGTGCTGCTCACCGACGGCCGCAACGAGTACGGCCCCGACAGCGACCTCGCGAGCCTCCAGCGCGAGATCTCTCCTGAGGACACCGCCCTGTCGGTGCGCTTCTTCCCCATCGGGTACGGCGCGGACGCCGACCTGCCGACGCTGCGACTCATCGCCCGGTCGGCTCGGGGAGCGGCCTACGACGCCTCGGACCCGACGTCCATCGACAAGGTCTTCACGGCCGTGCTGTCGAACTTCTAGGGCGGCCAGGACCTTGGGACGACTGAGCTCCGAGCTGCGCGACCCGTGGGGCCTGCTCGTCGCCGGCGTCCTGGGCGGTCTGGCCTGGGCGGTCGGCACGCCAGCGCTGGCCGCGGCGGGCATCGGTGCCGCGGTGTTCGGGGTCAAGACAGTGCTCGGTGCCGTGCTGCCAACGGCCCAGATCGACGCAGATCCTGCTGCCCCCCTGCGCCCCCCGCCGGGCAGCGCGTCAGCGCTGTGGCTGCGGCGGGCGGAGTCCGCCGTGCGAGACCTGAACGACATGGCCCGCCACCCCGGCAGCACCCCTGCCGACCTCTCCGCGCGACGGGCAGCCGAGGAGTCCGCCGAGGTGCTGGAGTCGATGCGCCGGCTCGCTGGGCACGTGGTCACCGTCGGTCGGGCACTTGCCAGCAGCGACGCCCCTGGTCTGGATGCCGACGCCCTGCGACTACGGGCCGCCGCGGCGCAATCCCCTGAGGACGCCAGCGCCCGACGCTCCGCCGATGCAGTGGCCGACCGGGTGGCCGTGCGCGACCGCCTCCGTCGCGCACAGCTTGACCTGGAGGGGCGCCTGCAGTCCTCTGCGCTGGGGCTCGAGGGCCTGGTGGCACGAGTCGCCGAGGTACGGGCGAGCTCGGCAACCCTGGGTCAGGTCGAGGCCACGTCCGGCAGCCTCAGCGCCCTGACGACGGAGATCGAGGGCTTGCGACTGGCGCTGTCCGACGTCGACGCCGTCGCCCGGCGCGCTCTCGGGAACGGCTCCTGACGTGCGACCTCTGGCTGTGTTCGACATCGACGGGGTCCTGGCGGACGTCGCCCACCGGCTGCACCACCTGCAGCAGTGGCCGAAGGACTGGAAGGGGTTCTTCGCGGCCGCGCCCGACGATCCGCCTCTGCCACAAGGGGTTTCCCTCGCACGGGAGGCCGCGCACGACTGCGAGGTCGTCTACCTCACGGGCCGGCCGGAGCAGTGCCGCACCGACACCGTCGCGTGGCTGACCCGGCATGGCCTTCCTGAGGGCCGGCTCCTCATGCGCGGCGGCCGGGACCGGCGCCCGGCCCGGGTCGCCAAGCCTGAGATGCTCGCGGGCATCGCCACCGATCGAGTCGTCGCCGTGCTCGTCGATGACGACGTGCAGGTGTGCGAGGCCTACGAGCAGGACGGCTGGCCTGTGCTGCGGGCGACCTGGGCCATGGAGTCCGAGGAGCTCAGGCAGGCTCAGGAGGACGCTGGACGCACCTGAGCCAAGGCGGCCTGCACCGGGGCGGCCTTGGCATGCGCCTCGGCGACCTCCGCCTGAGGGTCGCTCCCCCACGTGATGCCGCCCCCGGCCCACAGGTGCACGCGGCCATCGGCCACCGCCACCGTCCTGATGGTCAGCCCGAGATCCATCCCGCCAGGCCAGACAAAGCCGAACGCCCCCATCGCAGGACCACGCCCCACCGGCTCCAGACCCGCGAGCAGCCCACAGGCTGCGTGCTTGGGCGCACCCGTGACCGACCCACCCGGCAGCAGCGCCCGCAGGACGTCCGCCGTCGTCGCTCCGTCCTGGAGGCGCCCGGACACCAGGGAGGTTGCGTGCCACAGCTGCGCCCACTCAGACAGGGCGTACAGCTCCTCGACCTCGACGCTGCCGGGCCGGGTGACGCGTGCCAGGTCGTTGCGTTCGAGGTCCACGATCATCACGTGCTCGGCGCGGTCCTTTGCACTGCGGCGTAAGGACTCTCGATCGCTGGAGGTCCCCTTGATCGGGGCCGTCGTCACGCGGTCGCCGTCAATCCGTACGAGCTGCTCCGGCGATCCGGAGGCCACCACCCAGCCCTGTCCCCCGACCACTCCGCCGTACGCCGCGCCCAGTCGCGCGACCCGCCGACCCAACGCCCACGGGTCCCCTGTACACGGCGCCCAACGGTGTCCCACCACGTTGGCTTGGTAGATGTCGCCCCGGGCTATGGCCTGTCGCACCGTCTCGACCGCTGCCGCGTGCTCGTCATCTGTCCAGCTGGTGCGCCACTGTCCCACTGCAGCTTGGCCCGGCTCCGACGGCGCGCGGTCGGTACGCCGGTAGGCGACCGCCACGCACTCCGGCACCCCCACAGGACTAGCGGACGGCAGCGGGACCCCGCCGAGCTCCGCGCAGCCTCGGGCTCCGAGCAGCAGGCCCACGGCTGTGTCGGACTGCTGAGGGTGCCTGAGGTCGCCAAGCCCCAGGCTCTGCAAGAACTCGAGCACCTGGGACGGGTCATGGGTCTCGAGCCGATCCACTTCCACGAGCGGACCGAACCAATGAGCGGGCCTACCCGCGAAACCGTCCAGTGCCGTTCCCTCGATCGAGTGACGCTCGTTGGGTTCAGGACCACGCTGTGAAGTCCGACACATCATGGAGCAGGACTACTAGGATGAGGACCAGCGAAAGACCCAGGAGCACACCGATGTGCACGCACCAGCCCACCTGTCCCGAGGCAGATGCCAGTGATCACGACGCCGCACGCGTCGTGAGCAGCCACCCCGAGCAAGGATGGTCGCTGCTCTGCAACGGTGTCGTGGTCTTCGACGACACCGGCGAGCTGCTGCCCGACCGGAGCGCTGTGGCTCCCCACCCGCCGAACATCCGCCGGGTCGCCTAGTACTCCTCCATCGGGGGGCAGGCACAGACCAGGTTGCGGTCGCCGTACGCCCCGTCGATCCGCCCCACGGGCGGCCAGTACTTCGTCGCCGGCCGCACGCCCGGCGGGAACGCAGCCAGCTCGCGGTCGTACGCCAGCTCGCCCAGCACGTTGGCCGCAGTGTGCGGTGCGCCGCGCAGCACCTCAGGCGCCTCATCGATCTCACGGCGGATCGAGATCATCGCGTCGCAGAACCGGTCGAGCTCAGCGAGGTCCTCGCTCTCCGTGGGCTCGATCATGAGGGTGCCGGCCACCGGGAAGCTCATCGTCGGGGCGTGGAAGCCGTAGTCGATCAGTCGCTTGGCTACGTCGTCGACGGTCACGCCCGTCTGCTTGGTGAGCGGGCGCAGGTCCACGATGCACTCGTGCGCGACCAGCCCGCCCCGACCGGTGTAGAGCACCGGGAAGTGCGGCTGCAACCGGGCTGCGATGTAGTTCGCGGAGAGCACGGCGACCTGAGTCGCCCGGGTCAGCCCCTCGCCACCCATCATCCGCACGTAGGCCCAGGAGATCGGCAAGATCCCCGCCGAGCCGTAGGGTGCCGCACTGATCGGCCCGGGCCCGGTCGCGGGACCGCACTCAGCGTTGAGCGGGTGGTTCGGCAGGTACGGCGCGAGGTGGGCGCGAACGGCCACCGGCCCCACGCCGGGACCACCGCCACCATGCGGGATGCAGAAGGTCTTGTGCAGGTTGAGGTGGCTGACGTCCGCGCCGAACTTCCCGGGACGGGCCAGCCCGACCAGCGCATTGAGGTTGGCGCCGTCGACGTAGACCTGACCGCCCGCGTCGTGCACAAGGCCGCAGATCTCGGTGACCTCGGTCTCGAACACCCCGTGGGTGGACGGGTAGGTGATCATCAGGGCCGCGAGGTCCTGGGCATGCTCGGTGACCTGGGCCCTCAGGTCATCCACGTCGACGTCACCGCTCGGTGTGGTGCCCACGACGACGACCCGCATCCCCGCCATGACGGCGCTGGCGGCGTTGGTCCCGTGTGCGCTGGCCGGGATCAGGCACACGTCGCGGGCGCCCTGGCCGTTGGCCAGGTGGTACTCGCGGATCGCCAGCAGCCCCGCAAGCTCCCCCTGGGAACCGGCGTTCGGCTGCAGCGAGCAGGCGTCATAGCCGGTGACCTCGCAGAGCCAGGACTCGAGGTCAGTGACGAGCCGGCGGTAGCCGCGGGCGTGCTCGGTCGCAGTGAACGGGTGCAGCGCGCCGAACTCCGGCCAGGTGACCGGCTCCATCTCGGTGGTGGCGTTGAGCTTCATGGTGCACGAGCCCAACGGGATCATCGTGCGGTCCAGCGCGAGGTCCTTGTCCGACAGCCGGCGCAGGTAGCGCAGCATCGCTGTCTCGCTGCGGTGGCTGCGGAACACCTCATGCGTGAGCACCTCGCTGGTGCGGAGCAGCTCGGCCGGCAGCGCGTCCGGGGTCTGGGCGTCGAGGGCGTCCCAGTCCTGCTCGGCCAGACCGAGCGCAGCGACGACGACGTCGAGGTGAGCGCGCGTCGTGGTTTCGTCCGTGCTGATCGAGACCGTGTCCGCGTCGATGACCCGGATCTCCACGCCCTGGGCCAAGGCCGCGGCGGCGACGGACTCCGCCCGTCCGGGCACCTGAAGCCGCACGGTGTCGAAGAACGCCCCCGAGGCGCCAGCCGCCCGGGCAAGCAGAGCGGCGTACCGGTGCGTCCGGCGCGCGATGGCCGTCAGGCCCTCCGGCCCGTGCCACACGGCGTACAGGCCCGCGATCACCGCGAGCAGCACCTGCGCGGTGCAGATGTTGCTGGTGGCCTTCTCCCTGCGGATGTGCTGCTCGCGGGTCTGCAGAGCGAGCCGGTACGCCGGGGCGCCCGCGGCGTCGACGCTGACTCCGACGAGCCGGCCAGGAAGGGCCCGCTCCAGCCCGGCCCGCACCGACATGTAGCCGGCGTGGGGGCCGCCGTACCCAAGCGGCACGCCGAAGCGCTGAGAGGTCCCGACCGCGACGTCCGCCCCCGCCTCCCCTGGACTCTGCAGCAACACCAGAGCGAGCAGATCGGCAGCCACTGCGACCAGGGCGCCGCGCGCATGCGCCGCCTCGACGATCGGGCCGAGCGGGCGGATCTGCCCCGAGGAGCCCGGGTACTGCACGAGCACCCCAAAAATGTCGCCAGGTAGTTCTGTCGACATGTCGTGAATCACGACCTGCAGGCCGAGCGGAACCGCCCGCGTGCGCACGACCTCGATCGTCTGCGGGTGGCAGTCGGCATCGATGACGAACACGGCTCCCTCGGGCGCCCTGCTCTGGCGACGGCAGAGCGTCAGGGCCTCGGCCGCGGCAGTGGCTTCATCCAGCAGGCTCGCGTTGGCGGTGGGCAGGCCGGTGAGGTCTGCGATCACCGTCTGGAAGTTCAGCAGCGCCTCGAGCCGCCCCTGGCTGATCTCCGGCTGGTACGGCGTGTAGGCGGTGTACCAGGCTGGGTTCTCCAGCACGTTGCGGAGCACGACAGGCGGCGTGTGCGTGCCGTGGTAGCCAAGACCGAGCATCGGGACCGTCACGTGGTTCTGCGCCGCCAGCGCGCGCAGTTCCGCGATCGCCTCGGCCTCCGTGGCGGCCGGGGGCAGCTTCAGGGCGCTCGTGGCCCGGATCGCCGCAGGCACTGCCTCAAGGGCCAGCTCCTCCAGCGAGGCGCGGCCGACAGCGGCCAGCATCTTGGCGATCTCGTCGCTGCGCGGACCGATGTGCCTGCTGGCAAAGGGTGCGTCGCCCTCGAGGTCGGCAAGGGTGCGCGTGGAGGTGAGGTGTTGGGAGGGCATCGGGACTCCGTGTGGGCAGGCGCGGGCGGGCCCTCCCCCTCTGTCACGGGACCTGAGAGCTTCACCAGCCCGAAGTCGGGCGGCTTGCACCGTCGGTGGGTGCGTGCCCTGTCGGGCCAGCACCGCTTTCCAGAGTCGCCCACCCCGCGCGGTCCGCTGGCCTGAGAGGTTGGTGGGGAGAGATGCTCCTTCGGCGCCCGGCGCTGGCTGCGCAGGGACTCTCCCGCGGGGGGTCGTTGGCGGCTGTCAGCCTACCGTGTGCTCAGGCGCTGGTGCGCCGACGGCGCCGCGTCGCGAGCTCATCACTTTCGATCTCGGCGGTTGCGGCCGCCTCGTCGTCCGCGCGGTGAGCGCGCTCCCCCGGCAACTGGGCGAGTGTGCCCTCGACGTCGCGCACCTGGCGGCCGACCGCGATCGCGAACACGGCCTGGCCACCCTGCAGCAGGTCCACCATCTCATCGGCGCTGGTGCACTCGTAGACCGTGGTGCCGTCGCTGATGAGCGTGAGCTGGGAAAGGTCCTCGGCGCCGCGGTCCCGCAGGGTGGCGACCGCCGTACGGATGTTGGGCAGCGAGACGCCCGCGTCAAGCAGCTTCTTGACGACCTTGAGCACCAGGATGTCGCGGAAGCTGTAGAGCCGCTGGCTCCCCGAGCCGCTGGCTTCGCGCACCGTCGGCTCGACGAGCCCGGTGCGCGCCCAGTAATCGAGCTGGCGGTAGGTGATCCCCGCCGCGCTGCAGGCGGTGGGCCCGCGGTAACCGACATCGACGGCGTGCCCACCCGGGCGCTCCTCGACGGGGAGGTCGTCGAACAGCGACCCCTGCAGGCTCACCTGGGGAGTCGAGCCTGTGCCCGCGGGCTGCTGCGCGTCCACGCCGATCCTCCTGCTCGTCCGTCCTGCTCGAAGCACCGTAGGCAACTGTCCTGTGGAGGGTCAACCACCGACTGCGGCGCGTCGAAACCCTCTACCTCTACTTAACGGTTAGGAGTCTTTCTCGAAGTCTTCAGGTGTGATCGAGTCCAAGAACTCCCTGAAGCGCTCGACCTCGTCCTCCTGCTCGTCCGGGATGGCGATGCCCGCCTCGGCGAGCACCGTCTCCTGGCCGCGGATGATCGTCCCGGTGCGCATCGCGAGGGCGATCGCGTCGCTGGGCCGCGCGCTGACGGTGATCCCGTCGGCGAAGCGCAGCTCGGCGTAGAAGACGCCGTCACGCAGGTCGCTGATGGTGACGCCCTCGAGC
>JBKJSN010000217.1:0-3009 GCA_046595815.1 Mycobacteriales bacterium | reverse complement strand
TGGTCGCCTCGTCCGAGCCGCCGCCATACAGGAAAGGGTAGAGCTGCTCGACGCCGCTGCTGGCACTCGGGGAGCTGGGGGAGCTGGGGGAGTCCAGGAACACGTGCACCAACTCCCACAGCAGGTGGTACGCCGTGACGTGGGCCTCTTTGATGACATGCGGGTCGTCGGAGGCCGTCTGGATGAGGTGGTCGACGGCGAGCCCCTCCTGGCTGCGGCCGGTCAGGGCGATGGTGAGCATGCCCAGGTCACGCGCCGTGTCGAGCCCTCGCCGTACGTTCTCGTCGTCCTGCAGCCCCAGGGCGATGTCGTCGGGGCGCCCCAGGACCTGGACCTGCTGGGCGTAGATCTCGGCCAGGCCATGGCGGGCCGCGATGCCGAGCAAGGTCGCGGCGTCACCGGCAAGGGACAGGGCCGGCAGTGAGCGCTTCCCGACGATCACCGGGTGCACGAACTCCACCGCGATGTGCTGGGCGTCCGTCGTACCCGTGCCATTGCCGAAAACCAGCAGCCGACCGCCGCGCTGGAACCGCTCGGCCATGTCACGGCAGGCCAGGGCCAGCTCATCGGTCTGTGCGAGCAAGGCGGTCACCGGAGCGACGCGCCGCTCGAAGGCAGCGCTCACGACGTCCACCAGCGCGACGACGGTGGTCATGGGTGCCTCCTCGGGCCGGACGCTACCTGCGCAGGACCTGTCGATGCAGCGTCTGCCCGTTCGTCGTAGACATGAGGGGCCCCGATGGAGGGGCCAACGCAGCGAGGAGAGACGCGATGTCGCAGTACCTGGTGCTGATCTACGGTGACGAGAAGGCCAACGAGGCCGGTGGTCAGGGCGTGTGGGACGACACGATGAAGGGCCACATGCAGTTCGGCTCGACCCACGAGAAGGCTCTTGCCGGCGGGAACGCGCTGCAGGGCACCCACACCGCAACCTCCATCCGCCCTGAGGGCAACGGCTTCACCGTCACCGACGGTCCCTTCGCCGAGACGAAGGAGGCCCTCGGCGGCTACTACCTCGTGGAGGCGGCTGACCTCGACGAGGCCATCGCGATTGCCAAGGACATCCCGATGCCGTTCGGCGGTGTCGAGATCCGCCCGATCCAGACGTTCGAGTAAGCCCTGAGCGTCACTGACGCGCTGGCTGAGGCGCACCGTCGCGAGTGGGCCTTCGTGCTCGCCGCGACGGTGCGCCTCACGCGCGACCTGGACCTGGCCGAGGAGTGCGTGCAGGAGGCTTTCGCACGCGCCCTCACGGCGTGGTCCGATGACGGCGTGCCCCGCAACCCGGGCGCCTGGCTGACCCGTACGGCGCGCAACCGCGCGGTCGACCTCCTGCGCCGTGAGGCCACGCTCCGGACCAAGCTGCCGCTGCTCGTGACCGAGGACGTCGCACCGCCGCTCGACGTCGACGCCTTTCCTGACGACCGGCTCCGGCTGGTGTTCACCTGCTGCCACCCGGCGCTCGCCGCGGAGGCCCAGGTCGCGCTCGCCCTTCGACTGCTCTGCGGGCTCTCGACTGGGGAAGTGGCCCGGGCGTTCCTGGTCAGTGAGCCGACGATGGCGGCCCGGATCACCCGCGCGAAGAAGAAGATCGCTCAGGCCCGCATCCCGTACCGCGTGCCGAGTGCGGCTGAGCTGCCCGAGCGGGTCGACGCCGTGCTCGCCGCCCTGCACCTGCTCTTCACGACCGGTCACACCGCGCCGGTGGGGGACACCTTGGTCCGCCACGACCTGGTCGCACGGGCGGTCGACCTGACCCGCATGCTGCACGGGTTGCTCCCGTTGCCCGAGGTGTCCGGCCTGCTCGCGCTGATGTTGCTCACCGACGCGCGGCGCGCGACCAGGGTCGCCGACGACGGGCGGCTGCTGCTGCTGGAGGAGCAGGACCGGTCGCGATGGGACCGAGCGCAGATCGATGAGGGCCTGGCCCTTGTGCACCAGTCATTGACCAGCGGACCTCCCGGCCGGTACGGCGTACAAGCGGCCATCGCGGCCGTCCACGCCGACGCGCGCACCTGGGAAGAGACCGACTGGCGCGAGGTGGCTGCGCTCTACGCCGTCCTGGAGGAGCGCTGGCCCTCACCCGTCGTGCGCCTCAACCGTGCGGTGGCCCTCGGTTACGCCTTTGGGCCCGAGGCCGGCTTGGCTGCCCTGGACGCGCTGCTGACCGAGCCGGCACTGGCCGGTTACGGGTACCTACCGGCGGCTCGGGCCGATCTGCTCAGGCGGTTGGGACGGCAGGCGGAGGCCCGCACGGCGTACGAAGAGGCACTGCTGCTGACCGAGAACGCGGTCGAACGACGATTTCTGGCCGAACGTCTCGCTGCTCTCTAGCCCTCGGGATCGTGCGGCGCGTCCTGCTGGGCGAGGTACTCCTTCAGCGGCGCGGGGGTGGCCTGCGGGTCGTCGGACCACAGGTTCGTGACGGCGCGCGCGCGGGTGAAGGCGTCCACCTGGTCGCGCGGGCTGTGGGCTGCGTTCAGCAGTCCGAAGCGCCTTGCGGCGAGGGCGGAGGCCGCGATGAGCAAGCCGATCAACAAGATGGTCATGCGGTCACGAACCCTTCTGGTCTTGCCCCCCACGTCCGGCCACCGTAGGCGCCGGACCTGCCCGGAAGGGCGCCACGGGGCCGGAAGTAGCAGCACCCTGGCGCGGACGCCACGTGTCGAAGAGTTGAGAACTTGAGCGTTTTCGCGGCTTTCACCCGTAGTGATGAACCGCGCACCCGAAGTGGTGAAAGGGCCTGAAAAGTGTGTCCTTCGAGGGGGGTTCCGTCGATGACCGGTTCGTCCATGACCCGACGCCCCGCAAGGGCACCACCTCGAAGGAACTCCGATGAACCTGCTCCTGCTCTGCACCTCGAAGCTTGCCTCTGCTGGCTTGGTCACGAAGGTTGTCGTCGCTGGTGGCTTCGTGCTTGCCAGTGCCACCACGGCCGGTGCGACCGGTCTTGCTCCGCTCCCGGGGGTCTCGGTTCACGCTGAGGTCGGTGGGACGAACGTCGACGCG
>JBKJSN010000178.1:0-5660 GCA_046595815.1 Mycobacteriales bacterium | reverse complement strand
GTGCTGTGGCTCGACGCGCTCGTCGGGAACGTCGACCGCAGCTGGCGCAACCCCAACCTGCTGATGTGGCACCGGGAGCTGTGGCTCATCGACCACGGTGCGTCGCTGGTCTTCCACTACGACTGGTCGCGGGCTGCGTACGCCGCCGAGAAGGCCTACACGGCAGGCGATCACGTCCTCGCTGCCCAGGCGACCCGGCGCGGCGAGGCGGCCGAGCGCCTGGCACCGCTGGTGACGCAGGACCTGCTTCGGGAGGTCACCGCGCTGGTCCCGGACGTGTGGCTCGACGGCGAGCCGGGGTTCGAGGACGCCGATGCCGTCCGGACCGCGTACGTCGACCACCTGCTGCGCCGCGTCGCAGCCCGGGACGCGTGGCAGCCGTGAGCCGCCTGGTCTTCGAGTACGCCCTGCTCCGCGCCAGCCCCCGCGTCGAGCGGGGGGAGTGCGTCAACGTCGGCGTGGTCCTCTACTGCCAGCAGGTCGACTTCCTGGCGGTGCGCGTGCACGTCGACGCCGACCGCCTGCGCGCCCTCGACCACGACGTGGACGTCGAGGAGGTGGTGCTGGCGGCGACCGCGCTGCAGCGCACCTGCGACGGCGACGGCCCCGCCGGCGAGACCTCGCTCGGTCAGCGCTTCCGCTGGCTGACCGCACCGCGCAGCACGGTCGTGCACGCCGGGCCGGCACACAGCGGCCTCACCGACGACCCGTCCGCCGAGCTCGACCGCCTGCTGGACGCGCTCGTCCGCTGAGCCGCTACTCCGGGAGGTGACGCAGCTCGGGACCGGTGTAGACCTGCCGCGGGCGACCGATCTTCGTCGCCGGGTCCTCGATCATCTCGCGCCACTGGGCGATCCAGCCGGGCAGCCGGCCGAGCGCGAACAGCACCGTGAACATCGGCGTCGGGAAGCCGAGGGCCTTGTAGATGACGCCCGTGTAGAAGTCGACGTTCGGGTAGAGCTTGCGCGACACGAAGTAGTCGTCGGCGAGCGCCGCCTCCTCGAGCTGCATCGCCAGGTCGAGCAGCGGATCCGGCTTGTCCAGCGAGTCCAGGACGTCCTTGGCGACCTTCTTCACGATGGCCGCGCGGGGGTCGTAGTTCTTGTAGACGCGGTGCCCGAAGCCCATGAGCTTGACGCCGGGCTCCTTGTCCTTGACGCGCTGGACGAAGCGGGCGACGTCACCGCCGTCGGCCTCGATGCCGGCGAGCATCTCGAGCACGGCCTGGTTGGCGCCGCCGTGCAGCGGGCCGAACAGCGCGGCCACGCCGGCCGACACCGACACGAACAGGTTGGCGTTGCTCGAGCCGACCATGCGCACGGTGGAGGTCGAGCAGTTCTGCTCGTGGTCGGCGTGCAGCAGGAACAGCAGGTTGAGGGCCTTGCTGGCCACGGGGTTGACGACGTACTCCTCGGCCGGGACGCCGAAGGTCATGCGCAGGAAGTTGTCGACGTAGCCCAGGGTGTTGTCCGGGTACAAGAACGGCTGGCCCACCGACTTCTTGTGCGCGTACGCCGCGATGGTCGGCATCTTCGCCAGCAACCGGATCGTGGACTGCTCCACGTGCTCGGGGTCGAAGGGGTCGAGGCTGTCCTGGTAGAAGGTCGACAGCGCGCTCACCGCACTCGACAGCACCGCCATCGGGTGGGCATCGGTGGGGAAACCTCGGAAGAACTCCCGGAAGTCCTCGTGCAGCATCGTGTGCCGGCGGATCTTGACCTTGAAGCCGGCGAGCTCCTCGGCGGACGGCAGCTCGCCGTAGATGAGCAGCCAGGCGACCTCGAGGAAGGTCGCCTGTTCGGCCAGCTGCTCGATCGGGTACCCGCGGTAGCGCAAGATCCCCTTGTCGCCGTCGATGTAGGTGATCGCGCTCCGGCACGACGCAGTGTTCACGAACCCGGGGTCGATGGTCACCTGACCGGTCGCGGACAGCAGCTTGCTGATGTCGAGCCCCGACGGCGCCTCGGTGCCCTCGATCGTCGGGAGCTCGATCACGCCGCTTGGGGTCTCCAGCTTGGCGTCGCTCATGAGCGGCTCACCCTGTCCTTCGCTCGGTTCTCTACGGCAGGTCTGGGACCATTCTGGACTATCGACGCCGTGTGCCTGCGGGTGGACACTCGGCCTGGCGCCGGGCGTGACCCCGCCACCGCGGCGGGGCGTCGGCGCGGGAGGTCCTCATGGCAAGGATGGTCAAGAAGAGCTTCAACAACAGCACCGACGTGCGGCCCTTCGCCGACGGCAAGGGCGAGATGCGCGTGATCGACCTCGACGGCCCCTCCGTAGGGATGGCGACCTTCGAGCCAGGCTGGCGCTGGTCGGACCACGTCAAGCCGATCGCGGGTACGGCGAGCTGCCAGGCGGCGCACGCGGGGTACGTCCTGAGCGGCCACATGACCGTGCGGATGGACGACGGCGCCGAGGAGAACTTCGACCCAGGTGACATCATGCTCGTCGGCCCTGGCCACGACGCCTGGATCGTCGGGCAGCAGCCCTGCGTCGTGCTCGACTGGCAGGGGTACGTCAACTACGCCAAGCCAACGGCGGTGACCCGTACGACGACAGCCTGAGCCAAGGGCGGGCGGGTCCTGCGGGACCCGTCCGTCGCCTTGGCGACGCCTCACGGCCCTGGGCGCACTGACGCTGTTGAGCGCGCTGGGGTGCAGCCGGACCGACGTTGCCGATCCCGTGGCCTCCTCGCCCGGCACACAGCCGCCGGTCACCCACGCATCGGCCAGCCCTCCCGCCGTACCGCGCTTCTCGCACGTCGTCTACGTCGTGCTGGAGAACATGAATGCGGCGAAGACGTTCGAGGCATCGCCGGTGCTGAAAAGGCTGCGGTCACAGGGGGTCTACCTGCCGAACTTCTGGGCGGAGGGGCACCGAAGCCTGTCGAACTACGTGGCGATGTTCGCAGCGGTGGAGCCGACGCCGCAGACCCGGGCCAACTGCAAGGGCCTGCGCTACGGCGACTGCGTCTTCCCGGCGAACGTGCCCACGATCGCGACCCTGCTCGACGAGGCAGGGTTGACGTGGCGGGTCTACAGCGAGGGCATGGCGGGTGCTCCAGGCGGCGGGAACTGCCTGCACCCGCCGACCCGCGGATCCACCGATGACTACCCAGGGCCAGGGACGAACGGGTACGCCACGCGGCACAACCCGGCGGTGTGGTTCGACTCGATCCTCAGCAAGGGCAAGGACGAGAACTACTGCAAGGCGCACAACGTTGACCTGCGCGAGCTCTGGACCGATGCAGGGGCGAGGCGGCTTCCGTCGTTCTCCTTCGTCCAGCCGGACACCTGCCACGACGGCCACGACATCCCGTGCGCCCGGGATCCGGAAGGTGCGTTCCACCCGAGTGGCCTGGGCGCCATCGAGGCCTGGCTGCCGGGGTTCGTCACGCGCCTCACGAGGTCGCCGTCGTGGGACGCGAAGAGCCTGCTGGTCATCACGTTCGACGAGGCGGAGTCGGGCGACACCTCGGGCTGTCGCCCCTGTGGGGACGGCTCGGCTGGCGGCCGGATCGGGACGTTGCTGCTGTCCCCGCTGATCGCGCGCCCAGGGTCTGTGAGCGACTGGCACGGTGATCACTACGGCCTGCTGCGCACCTGGGAGCTCGCCTGGGGTCTGCCCACGCTGAAGAGCCGGGCCGCTAACGCCGTCGCCGCCCGCCGGGTGCACGACGGCGATCCGGGCGTTCGGCCGTTGACGGGCATCTGGCGCTAGTCCGGCAAAGCCGTCACCGGGAGGGAACCGGCTCGTTGAGCCGGTCAGCGCCTCTGGGCGTCCCTCGTCCCGGAGGAGAGGCCCGTGCGCCCTGGCCGCGCCGCGGTGCACACCGCACTGCCGCTCGTCGCCCTCATGGCGCTCGCTGGCCTGAGCGCCGTGCAGCCGGCGCCATCCGCAGGCGCCGCGCAGGCGGCGATCGTTGCCGTCGCGGGCCGCATCGTCACTGACGGCCAGCCGGTGCTGTTGCACCCTCCTCGCGCACGCCGGGCCCGGCCGGTCAAGACGTCAGCCCCGCGCCCCGTGATCGGACGCGCTGCGCCAGTTGCCCGCCGTACGCCGGGAGTTCTCCACGCCACGCCTGCCCCTGCTCGGGTGGTGGTCGCCGACCGGTACCCGTATGCGTCGGAGGCGGGCAACGACCCGGACCCGTGGGGGTTCACCAGGCGGCAGTGCGTGAGCTACGTCGCCTGGCGGCTGGCCGAAGCAGGACGCCCGCTGGACAACGGCCGCGACGGCTGGGGCAGCGCCCTCGACTGGGACGACACCGCGCGCCGGCTCGGACGCCCGGTGAGCAGCCGGCCATCGGTCGGCGCCGTGGCCCACTGGAACGCCGGGGAGCACAGCGCCTACTGGAGCCCCGGATCGTCACGCGCCAACGGGATGTTCGCCGCTGGGGACCTCGGACACGTCGCCTGGGTCACCGCCGTGTACGGCGATGGCTCGGTGCAGGTGGCGCAGTACAACGGCACCGGCGACAGGAGCTTTTCCACGATGAGGGTCAAGGCCCCGCGCTACGTTTTGCCGTAGTGGAAGGCGGGTGCCGTGGTGATGTCCAAGCGCCTCGTTTCGACCCGAAGCTCGGTCGTAGTCATCGCTCTGCTCGCAGGGTGCCACTGACCTGCCTGGATTCGCGTTTTCCCTTGCGCGCGCAAAGGAGAATCGCCCTCAAGCGCCTGTCAAACGTTGACCGCCGCCGACCCCCCTTGACCGCGCTGTGACGGCCCACAGGCGGCCCAAGACCGACGGCTCAGGACGCCTTCGCGATCTGCGCGACTCGCTGATGTGACAGGCCGAGGAGCTCGGCGATGTCGCGGTAGCTCATCCCTGAAGCAGTCAGGGATCTCACCGCCTCGTCGCGCCGAAGTCGGTCCTCTTCAGCACGGGCCATGGCAACACGCGCCTGCTTGACGGGCTTGGCCAGGTCACCGAGGCGGATGTCCCACTCGATGTCGAGCAGCTCCGGCTCCACGTCAAACCAGACCGCGACCATCTCCACACCGTGACGCTTGGCCTCGGCAAGCGAACGCCCGAAGGTGTGCGCTCCCGGGCTACCCACCACATTGACCAGCCACGCAGTGGCGTCCCCCGGATCACGTCGAACGACCACCTTGACCCGCTCGCTGCTCATATCCACCACCTCTCGCCCAGGCACGGTGCCAGGGACGACTTGATGTTTGCCCACGTTCCCGGGACCAGGTCCCTTGAATGCAAAGGGATGACGGCTCGACAGCCACCGATTGAACAAAGACGTGCGAACCACGCTGGCGCAGCACGATGCAGTTGAACCGACGTCCGGTCAGCAGCCGAAGCAACGCACGACTCGTCACGCCGCCTAGTTTACTAGACGGAGGCGCTCCTGCCCAAACCGCGGAGACCTGGCGGCTGAGAACAAACCCGCAGGTCAGGGGCCTAAAGAGGCCCCGATCACACGTTGAAGCGGAAAGTCGCCCGCGTGCGTTCTGCACGCTCAGAAGATGGGCATTAGCCTTCTGACCTGCGGTTATGCCCGTGGACGCTTCTCAACGTTGACCAACGTTTGCGGACTTCTTGCGGACTTTCTGCGGACTGAACGGGTGGGGCGGACGCGACTGTCGGTCGCTTCGGAGATCATTCCTGGCATGGCTCCTTGCGACGACTGCGGTGGCACCCGTTCG
>JBKJSN010000122.1:0-6472 GCA_046595815.1 Mycobacteriales bacterium | reverse complement strand
CCAGCCGAGCTGCTCGACCCGACCGTCGGCGAACACCCGCGAGGCGTGGGACAGGGTGCGGTGCCCGTCGGGCTCCTCCTGCACGATCAGCACGAGCTGGAAGGTGTCGAAGCGGAGCGGGACGTAGAGCCACCAGAACCCTTCGAGCGGCTGGTCGGCCAGCCGGCCCGCGGGGTCGGGGTCGCCCACCGGCCGGATTCCCCAGGAGCGGTCCCGCGTGCCAACCCAGACGGCGGGGTCGACGTCGGTCTTGGTGCCGCCGACGGTGATCGAGCCCTGCCAGCTGCCGGTCTGCGCGAAGCGGCTCGCGTCCAGGGTCGGCCGCAGCGGCGACATGAGCAGGTGCGCGTCCTCCAGGACGGCCGGGAACGAGCCCTCCCACGTCAGGTCGCAGCTCAGCGCGTCGGAGTCGCAGACCACCCGCAGCCGTTGCAGCGGCTCGATCACCTCGATGCTCAGCCCGCCGACGCTGGTGCGGAGCGTCCGGCCCTTGAGCGCGTCGGAGAAGCGGGCGACCGTCTGGGTGTCGCCCTCCCTGATCGTCACGAAGCCGTCGACGACACCTAGGTTGGGGTAGACGCCGAACCCGGCGACCAGAAAGCGGTCGCCGGTGCGGTCGTGGCCGTTGAAGTAGTAGCGGTCGTAGAAGTTCCGATCGCTGCTCGCGACTCGGGCCAGCGACAACGGGGTCTGGTGGACGGGGTACTCATCGAGCTCGACCGGCTTCACATGACCTCCGCACTAGAACAGGTTCTAGGCGAAACGTAGGCCCAGGGCAGGATCCGGGCAAGGCCCCTGGTCAGCCCCGAGCGGGTGTTGCCCTCAGGGCCGACGAGGGCCACGATCGGAGTAGGCGAGGTTCCGGGCTCAGGCCCGGGCGAGGAGGTGCTCATGCACGCCGTGGCGGGAGACAAGATCGCGATCCCGGGCACCCGGGTCGGTGACCCGGGCAGGGTGGGAGTCGTGCTCGAGACGCGCGGCCCTGGCGGAGCCCCGCCGTACCGGGTCCGTTGGGAGGACGGCCACGAGGCCGTCTGCTACCCGGGTCCGGAGACCCGGGTGCAGCACGAGGGCGGGCTGGCGACCGACTAGTCCTGCGGGTAGACGATCAGGCCGCGGAAGTTCTTGCCGTCCCGCATGTCCTGGTAGCCCTGGTTGATCTCGTCGAGGGTATACTCGGTCGTGATCATCTCGTCGAGCTTGAGCTTGCCGGACTTGTAGAGCGACAGCAGCTTGGGGATGTCGACCTGCGGGTTGGCGTTGCCGAAGATGCAGCCCACGAGCTCCTTGCGCTGCATGGCGAACTCGAACAGGTTCAGCTTCACGTCCTCGCCCAGCATGGGGGCGACGGAGGTGACGACCGCACGGCCGCACTTCTTGATGATCTGCATCATCTGGGCGACGTGCTCGCCGGCGGCGGTGCCGACGCAGAGGATCGCCTTGTCGGCCATCGTTCCGTTGGTGAGCTGCTGGACGAGGAAGAAGGCGTCCTCGTGTGACGCCGCGGTGTGCGTCGCCCCGAACTCCATGATCTTCTCGCGCTTCCACTCCACCGGCTCGACGACCACGACGCGCTCGGCGCCGGCCAGCACCGCGCCCTGGACCGCCGCCGTGCCGATGCCGCCCACGCCGTAGACGACGACCGTCTCGCCGGGCTGCACATCAGCGGCGTAGACGCTCGAGCCCCAGCCCGTCGTGACGCCGCAGCCGACCAGGGCGGCCTTCTCCAGGGGGATCTCCGGGTCGATCTTCACGCACGACTCAAGAGCGACGACGGTGTACGGCGAGAAGGTGCCGAGAGCGACCATGGTGCCGAGGTCGGTGCCGTCCTTGCTGTGGTGTCGGGCGGTCTGGTCGGTGAACTGCCGGCCGCCGAGCAGGAACGCGCCCAGGTCGCAGACCTGCGACTGCCCCTTGCGGCAGGACGGGCACTTGCCGCAGCTGGGGATGAAGCTGAAGACGACGTGGTCGCCGACCGCCAGCTCGGTGACGCCCTCGCCCACCTCGATGACCACGCCGGCGCCCTCGTGCCCGCCGATGATCGGGAACTGGGAGATGCCCATGAGCTCGGCGATCTCGGGCGGCAGGGCCATGTCGCCGGTGACCATGTGCTCGTCGGAGTGGCACAGGCCGCTGGCGGCGAGCTTGACGAGGACCTCGCCCGCCTTCGGCGGGTCGAGCTCGATGTCCTCGACGCTCCAGGCGGTGTGGGGCTCCCACAGGATGGCGGCGCGGGTCTGCATCGGGCTCTCCTCGGCTGGTCTTCACGGTCTTCGACTAGAACGTGTTCCTGTCCCGCAACGTAGCCGCAAGGTTGGCCGCCTGTCAGCCCCCCTCCCCACCCCCCTTTCCCCGCGATCTTCGTCTCCTTGCGGCTCGTGCCGCGCCAGGAGGCGCTATCTGACGAAGATCGGCGGGGAAGGTGGCATGATGGAGCAGCGAACGACACCCGTGTAGTTCGGCCTGCAGGAGGTCTGATGGAAAGCACCGCGACCCTCACCGTCGTCCCCGAGGCCCTCGCCGAGCTGTCCGAGACCGAGCGCGAGATCCTGGCCTTCGAGCGCCAGTGGTGGAAGTACGCCGGGGCCAAGGAGCAGGCCATCAAGGACCTGTTCGACCTGAGCGCGACGCGGTACTACCAGGTGCTCAACGCGCTCATCGACCGCCCCGAGGCCCTCGTCCACGACCCAATGCTGGTCAAGCGCCTCCGCCGCCTGCGCACCACGCGTCAGCGCTCGCGCTCGGCCCGCCGCCTCGGCATGGACGCGTGAGCCCAGCGCTCGCTGCGGCTGCTGCAAGGCTTGTCCCATGACCGGTCCCGACGAGCCTGACTGGGGCTTCCCCGAGGTCGATCCCGCGTCGATCGCGCTGCCGCCTGACGACGACATCCTGGAGGCGCTCGACGCCCTTTCCTCGCGAGCGGACGGCGAGGGCCCCTTCGACACCGGCTCCGACGCCTGGTGGCGTGCGCAGGCCAGCGCCCAGCGCGAGGCGGCCGCGACCGAGCCCCCCGTGGAGCCCAGTCCGCCGGCGACCCCTTCGCCGATCGACACGCCGCCGGCGCTGGTCCAGCCGCAGGTACTCCTGCCCGAGACGCCAGCACCCATGGCGCCGCCGGTCGAGCAGCCTGCGCCGTCCCCGCTCGATGTGCAGTGGCTGCCCGAGGACCTTCCCAGCGGACCTCCCCGCGAGGCGCCCCTGCCCGTCGCCCCGCTGCCCGTCCCGCCGGTACGCGTCGAGCCGGCACCCGTCGAGCCGCAGCTGCCCGTGGCACCCCCCGAGCCCCCCGCCCCGCCGGCGCCCGTCGAGCCGCCGGTCCCGCCATCTCTTCGCCCCGCCGCCCGGCCCGCTATGCGCCCGGCGGGCGACCCGCTCCCGGTCACGCCGCCCCGCCCGATGCCGCGCACCGACCCCGCCCCGGCGGCCGACCCGAACCTCTTCCAAGCGCTCCGCCAGCCACCCGAGCCACCGCCCGTGGGCCGCCGCCAGGCCCTGCTCGGCGCCCTGCTCGCCGTACTCGGCGTGGTGGTCGGGATCGTGCTGCTCTACCTCTTCCGCCACGACGGCGACCCCGGTCGCGGGCCCACGGTTGCGCTGCCGACGCCGACGGTGGCCGCCACCCAGACCATTACGCAGGCCCCCACGCCGACGGTCACGCCGAGCCTTGAGCCGACCGCGTCACCGACCCCGGCGGCCCAGGTGACGACGGCCCCGCCGGTCGTCGCCCCGATCCGTCCGGTGCTGGTGCTGAACAACAGCAAGGTGAAGGGCCTCGCCGACCGGAGCGCGGCGAAGTTCCGCGCGGGCGGCTGGCCGGTCTCCGACACGGGCAACTACCGCGGCGGCGTGATCGCGCAGACGACGATCTACTACGCACCGGGGCAGCTGGAGTCGGCCCAGCGCTTCGCCAAGCAGTTCGGGATCCCGCGGGTGCTTCCGCGCTTCAGCGGCCTGCCCGGGTCCGGCCTGACCGTCGTCCTGACGCGCTACTACGCCTGACTGTTCGCCAGACAAGGGCAGCGGTGGGATCCGCAGTTGTTAGGGCCACCGGCAGCAGGTACGCCGGATCGCCTCCGATACCCTGAAGGCACAACTGAAGACACCTTCATCCAGAGGGGCACCAGGGATACGGCCCGATGACGCCCCGGCAACCAGCGCTCGCGCCAGGTGCCAACTCCGTCCCGCGACAGCGGGAAAGATGAGGAGCACAGCCTTGACCACCAACCTCGCCGCTTTCGCGGCGTCCCCTGCGATCGGCTTGGTCTGCCGCGAGTGCGGCACGCAGATCCCGCTCGCTCCGGTGCACGTGTGCGCCAACTGCTTCGCCCCCCTTGAGATCGAGTACGACGAGGACCGGCTGCGCACGGTCACGCGGGCCTCGATCGAGGCCGGACCCCAGAGCATCTGGCGGTACGCCGGTCTGCTCCCCGCCGGGCAGGACCTCGCCACCCGCGTCGACCTCGGCGCCGGCATGACCAAGCTCCGTCCCGCGCCGAACCTGGCGAAGGCCTTGGGGATGAAGAACCTGCTCGTCAAGGACGACAGCGGCAACCCCACCCACTCCTTCAAGGACAGGGTCGTCTCGGTGGCGCTGTCCGCGGCCCGCGCGTTCGGCTACACCACCGTCTCCTGCGCCTCGACCGGCAACCTGGCCAACTCCGTCGCCGCCCACGCCACCCACGTCGGGCTGCGCGCAGTGGTGTTCATCCCTTCGGACCTCGAGCAGGGCAAGATCGTGCAGACCGCGGTCTACGGCCAGACCCTCGTCGCCGTCGACGGCACCTACGACGACGTCAACCGCCTCTGCTCGGAGATCGCCGAGAACGAGGAGTGGGCGTTCGTCAACGTCAACGTCCGGCCCTACTACGCCGAGGGCTCCAAGACCCTGGGCTACGAAGTCGCCGAGCAGCTCGGTTGGCGGCTGCCCGAGCAGGTCGTGATCCCCATGGCATCAGGGTCTTTGCTCACCAAGGTGGACAAGGCCTTCCGCGAGCTGGGCAAGCTCGGACTGGTCGAGCCCTCGCCGTACCAGGTGTTCGGGGCGCAGGCGACCGGCTGCTCGCCGATCGCGACAGCGTTCGAGAACGGCTGGGATGTCGTGAAGCCGGTGAAGCCCGACACCATCGCCAAGTCCCTCGCCATCGGGAACCCCGCCGACGGCCCCTACGCCCTCGATGTCGTACGCCGGACCGGTGGGGCCATGGGGCACGTGAGCGACGCGGAGGTCATCGAGGGCATTCAGCTGCTCGCTGAGACCGAGGGCGTGTTCGCTGAGACCGCAGGGGGAGTCACGGTCGCGACGCTGCGCAAGCTGCTGCGCGAGGGCGCCATCGACCCGGACAAGGAGACCGTTCTCTACAACACCGGGGACGGCCTGAAGACCATCGAGGCGACCGCGCTGACCTCGGTGCCGACCGTGACCATCGCCCCGTCGTACGGTGCCTTCGCAAAGTCCGGCGCCGCATGAGGGGCCGCATGAGGGACAGCATGAAGGAGCAGCAGTGAGCGACGAGGTCCTGGTCGAGCGGCGGGGTGCCGTTCAGGTCATCACGATCAACCGACCGGAGGCCCGCAACGCGCTGAACGCCGCGGTCGCGGCCGGTGTCGCCGCCGCCGTCGACGAGCTCGATGAGGACGACACCCTCTGGGCCGGCGTCCTGACCGGCGCGGGCGGCACGTTCTCCAGCGGCATGGACCTCAAGGCCTTCATGCGCGGCGAGACGCCGGGCATCGAGGGCCGCGGGCTGTGCGGCATCACCACGACCCCACCGCGCAAGCCGCTCGTGGCGGCCGTCGAGGGCTATGCGCTGGCGGGCGGGTTCGAGCTGCTCCTGGCCTGCGACCTGGTGGTCGCGGGGGAGACGGCGAGCCTCGGCGTGCCCGAGGTCAAGCGGGCCCTGGTCGCAGCCGGAGGCGCGGCCTTCCTGCTGTCGCAGCGCATCCCCCAGGCGCTCGCGCTGGAGCTGCTGCTCACCGGCGACCCGGTCACCGCGACCCGGGCGGCCGAGATGGGGCTCGTCAACCGGGTGGTCCCGGCCGGCGGAGCGCTCGACGCCGCGGTCGAGCTCGCGCAGAAGATCGCCGCCAACGGGCCGCTCGCTGTCGCCGTCACCAAGCAGCTCGCCCGTTCCTCGGGTGACTGGACGCTGGCCGAGGGCTGGAAGAGCAACGAGGAGCTGGCCCTGCCGGTCTTCGTCTCCGAGGACGCGATGGAGGGCGCCACGGCGTTCGCCGAGAAGCGCCCGCCGGTCTGGAAGGGCCGCTGACCGCCGTACCCCGGCTGGGCTTGCACTCTCCGTACCCGAGTGCCAACATGGCTGCTAGCACTCGGGTACCCTGAGTGCCAGATCTCCCGGCGAGACCGGCCATCCGGTCGTCCGTCGCGGGCGCCGCGCGGAGATCGCTGAAGCACCACCCCTACCGGGAGGAACCACAGCATGGCCAAGTTGATCGCCTTCGACGAGGAGGCCCG
>JBKJSN010000072.1:0-4192 GCA_046595815.1 Mycobacteriales bacterium | reverse complement strand
ACTTCGACATAGACAACTTCAAGGGCATCAACGACACGTACGGGCACGCAGCGGGGGATGGCTTGCTCGTCGAGCTCAGTCACCGACTGCTCACGGTGCTTCGTCCCACCGACATCGTCTCCCGCTTCGGCGGCGACGAGTTCGTGGCGGTCTGTGAGGACCTCGACAGCGTCGACGATGCCGCACATCTCATCGACCGGATCGTCAAGGCCATCACCGGGGACTGGTACATCGACGGGCAGCGGGTCAACGTGCACGTCAGCATCGGATGTGCGCTCACCGGGTCGGCGACTACCCCGCCCACCCTGCTGCTGCACGACGCCGATGAGGCGATGTACCGGGCTAAGCAGCTGCCGGGAACTAGGTCGGTGGTGTCCATGAGCAGCCACACCGGGCCGACTCGGGTCCGCACTGTCTGAGACGCAACTTTCCAGGCCCCCGATTGCCCGGGTCTAAGGGCCCGCCCTCCTGGCTGCGGCCTTTGCCTGCTGCTTGTAGGTCCTGACCTTCAGCAGAGTCTCGGGACCTGTCACGTCCGCAACCGAACGAAGCTGGTCATCGCCGTACAGGCCCGCCGCATCCCGCCATCCCGTGGGCTGCACGCCGCGCTGCTTGCCCAGCAGCGCAAGGAAGATCTTCGCCTTCTGCTCGCCGAACCCTGGCAGCGCCTTGAGCCGCGTCAGCACCTCGCTACCGGTGGCAACGTCCTGCCAGACGTTCTCCGCCCGGCCGTCGTGATGCTCCACCAGGTAGCGGCACAGCTCGCGCACCCGCCCCGCCATCGAGCCGGGGAAGCGGTGGATCGCCGGCCGCATCGCGAAGACCTGCTCGAGGTCCTCCCGACCGGCGAGGTCGGCGGCGTCCAGGCTTCGCCCGATCCGCTGCCCGAGGTCATACGGTCCGCGGAATGCCTTCTCCATGGGGATCTGCTGGTCGAGCAGCATGCCGAGCAACAGGGCGAGGTCGTCGCTGCCGAGAAGTGCGTTGGCCTCGTCGTCAGGGGTGAGCCAGAGCGTCATGCCCCCATCCTGCACGGCCCGACGACTCGAGGGACTCGGGATCGGCACGCCGACGGCGTACACGAGTGGTCAGATCAGGCCATCCCTGTAGTGACCCGAACGTGCTGTTTCGGGAGTTCGTCCCAAGCGTCAGAGTTGTCCCAGCATCGCCGTCCAGGCGATTCGCGGGTGGAAGGCGTCATGGTGGGCTCGACAGGCGAGAAGACGAGGACGACCTCGTTGCGCCTGCCCCGACCTCGGCCTGCCTCACCCGAGGAAAGCTTCCTGGAGCAGATACCCCCCTCCTACTCCGCCGAGCTCGCCGAACGCGCCCGCTTCAGCGGCCTGTGCATCGGTGTCGTCGCCTTGATCGCGATGCCGGCCTGGAACCTGTTCGACCGCGTCCTCGAGCCAGCCCACGCCACGACCTTCATGTGGTTGCGGATCGTGGGCGACGTCCCGCTGTTCGCCTGCCTGTGGTTGCTGTGGCGACGGCCGTGGGGGCGAGCCCACGCCGGGCTGCTGTCGTACTTGATGCTCACCATCGCGCAGGTGCAGATCGCCTGGATGGTGGTGCGGGCATCTGAGGCGCGAGGCTTCTACCTGCTCGGCTTCTCCCTGGCGCTCTATGGCAGCGGCTGCCTGCTCGTGGGGCGCTTGGCCTGGACCGCCGCCGTGGTGGCGACGACCTGGGTGGCCCTCGGCGCAGCCGCCCTGACAACGGAGGACTCGCTGCCGCGCGACGACGTCTGGGCCGCCTGCTTCTACCTGTCGACCGCGTCCGTCATCGCGCTGCTCGCCCACGCCCAGCGGAGCCGGCAGAGCGCGCGCGAGATCCAGGCGCGACAGCACCTGGAACAGGAGCAGGTGCACAACTCCGCGCTGCTCGCGCTGCTCGCTCGACAGAGCAACGAGGACGCGCTGACGGGCCTGGCCAACCGCCGACGGTGGGACGAAGAGCTCACCTATCGCTGCCTGATGGCCGCTCACGACCGCACCGACCTTGCCGTGGTGCTCATCGACGTCGACCGCTTCAAGGAGATCAACGACCGCCTCGGCCACGCCGGCGGCGACGAAGCCCTACGGCAGGTGGGCGCGCTGCTGCTGCAGCACGTCGGCGCGCGGGGTCTCGTCGCGCGGCTCGGGGGCGATGAGCTCGGGGTCCTGCTCGTCGGCACCAAGGCGCAGGGGGCGCTCGCGCTCGCCGAGCAACTGCGCCACGAGTCGCAGAGCCTTGGACTGACCCTGTCTCTCGGCGTCTCCTCCTGCGGCGGCAACGGCTGCGGCCCGGTCGATCTGATGGTCGCGGCCGACGAGGCCCTCTATCGGGCCAAGCGCACCAGGAACACCGTCGCCCGGGCTCCCGAGCCGAACGACCGGCGGCATCGGGTCCGGGCCTGAGGCTTGCAAGACGAACGTACGGTTTGTTATTCTCTCCACGTGCCCAAGGTCTCCCCCGAGCAGCTCGCCGCCACGCGGCACAGAGTGCTCGAGGGCGCCAGGGCCGCCTTCGCGCGCCACGGATACGAAGGCGCCACCGTCAAGGTTCTCGAGGCCGAGATCGGCCTGAGCCGCGGCGCGATCTTCCACCACTTCAAGGACAAGGACGCCCTGTTCCTCGCCCTCGCCGAGGACGACGCGGCTCGGATGACCGAGACGGTCGCCGAGCACGGACTCGTCCAGGTGATGCGCGACCTGCAGGACAAGGACGCCGGGTGGCTCGGCGTCCAACTCGAGGTACGGCGACGCCTGCGCACTGATCCGGACTTCGCGAAGCGGTGGGCCGAGCACCAGAGCGCGGTTACCGGGGCGACGACCGCCCGGCTGCAGCGCCAGCGCCAGGCGGGCGTCGTACGCGACGACGTGCCCCTGCCGATCCTCGTCGACTTCCTCCGGCTCGCCCTCGACGGGCTGGTGAGCGGCCTCGCCGCAGGGATGCGCCCCGACCACCTCAGCGGGGTGCTCGACCTCGTGGAAGACGCCGTACGACGGCCAACTAGCGTTGCGCACGACCGACACAAGGAGCAGCACTGATGAGTCTCGACAGCTTCGGCGCCAAGGGCACCCTCGAGGTCGGAAGCGAGTCGTACGACGTCTTCCGCCTCTCAGCTGTGGCCGGCGCAGCCGATCTCCCCTACAGCCTCAAGGTGCTGCTGGAGAACCTGCTCCGCACCGAGGATGGCGCGGACATCACCGCCGACCACGTGCGCGCGCTCGCGGGCTGGGACCCGAGCGCCGAGCCCGACACCGAGATCCAGTTCACCCCTGCCCGCGTGCTGATGCAGGACTTCACCGGCGTCCCCTGCGTCGTCGACCTCGCCACCATGCGCGAGGCGATGGCCGACCTCGGCGGCGACCCGAAGAAGATCAACCCGCTCGCGCCGGCCGAGCTCGTCATCGACCACTCGGTGGTGGCCGACCACTTCGGTCGCGCCGACTCCCTCGCCCTCAACGGAGCGCTGGAGTACGAGCGCAACCGCGAGCGCTATGAGTTCCTGCGCTGGGGCCAGACCGCCTTCGACGACTTCGCCGTCGTCCCGCCGAACACCGGCATCGTCCACCAGGTCAACCTCGAGCGCCTGGCCCGGGTCGTCTTCACCAGGGATGGCGTGGCTTACCCCGACACCCTCGTCGGCACCGACTCCCACACCACGATGATCAACGGCCTGGGCGTGCTCGGCTGGGGCGTCGGCGGCATCGAGGCCGAGGCCGCCATGCTCGGCCAGCCCGTCTCGATGCTCATCCCGAAGGTCGTCGGCTTCAAGCTGACCGGTGAGCTGCCGGCCGGCGCGACCGCCACCGATCTGGTCCTGACCGTCACCGAGCTGCTCCGCAAGACCGGTGTGGTCGGCAAGTTCGTCGAGTTCTACGGCCCCGGCGTCTCGAACGTCCCGCTGGCTGACCGCGCCACCATCGGCAACATGAGCCCGGAGTACGGCTCCACCTGCGCGATCTTCCCGGTCGACGCCGAGACGCTGCGCTACCTGCGCCTCACCGGCCGCTCCCCCGAGCAGGTCGCCCTGGTCGAGGCCTACGCCAAGGCCCAGGGCCTCTGGCACGACCCGTCCGCCACCCCGGACTACTCCGAGACCCTGGGCCTGGACGTCTCCACCATCGTGCCGAGCATCGCCGGCCCGAAGCGTCCCCAGGACCGGGTGCTGCTGTCGGAGGCCAAGGAGGGCTTCCGCGCCGCG
>JBKJSN010000021.1:0-6761 GCA_046595815.1 Mycobacteriales bacterium | reverse complement strand
TCGTCGACGAGTCGATCACCCGTCTCAACTCCGGTGAGCTCACGGTCGAGGATGCGGCGATGGGCAAGTGGTGGACCACGGAGCTGCAGAAGAAGGTCGTCGACACCTGCGTCCAGCTGCACGGCGGCTACGGCTACATGCTCGAGTACCCGATCGCCCGGGTCGGTGGGAGCGGGGTGGGCTCCACCCTGCACAACGACGTGGTCGCGCAGACCGACCCGGAGGCCGGCGCGAAGGGCTTCAGCCTGTTCGTGGTCGAGCGCGGCATGCCTGGCTTCGAGCGCGGCCGCAACCTGGAGAAGGTCGGGCTGAAGGCGCAGGACACCGCCGAGCTGTTCTTTGACCAGGTCCGCGTCCCCGGAACGAACCTGCTCGGCTCCGAAGGCCTGGGCTTCCTGCACCTGATGGACTGTCTCCCTCAGGAGCGCCTCACCATCGCGGTGGTCGCTGTCGCCGCAAGCCGCAAGGTGCTCGACCTGACCGTCGACTACTGCAAGGAGCGCAAGGCGTTCGGCAAGCCCATCGGGTCCTTCCAGAACAGCCGCTTCGTGCTGGCCGAGCTCGAGACGGAGGTGTGCATCGCCGAGCACCTCATCGACCGGGCCATCTTGGAGCACAACGCGGGCCGGTTCGACATCAAGGACGCGGCGATGGCCAAGTGGTGGACCACTGAGCTGCAGAAGAAGGTCGTCGACTCCTGCCTGCAGCTGCACGGCGGCTACGGCTACATGCTGGAGTACCCCGTCGCCAAGGCCTACCTGGACTCGCGGATCCAGACGATCTACGGCGGTACGACCGAGATCATGAAGGAGATCGTCGGGCGGTCCCTCGGTGTCTGAGCGGGAGGGAGCATGAGCTCTGAGGAGGACGTCCGTGCGTACGACGAGAAGTTGCGCTCCGGGAAGATCCAGCGACTCCCTGGTGCCCTGCCGCCGCACTATCCGACCTGCTTCGGATGCGGCCCTGACTCCGAATACGGCCTGCACGTGGTCAACCGCAAGGTCGGCGACGAGATTCACGCGAACTACACCTTCTCGGCAAAGCACTCCGGCGCACCGGGCATCGCGCACGGCGGGGCCGTGGCCGCCCTTGTTGACGACGTGTGCGGTGGGCTGCTGTTCGTCGTCCGCGAACCGGCGGTCACCCGCACCCTGAACGTGGAGTACCTGCGCCCCGTGCTGGTCGGGGTGGCCTACGCCCTCGTAGCGAAGGTCGACCGCCGCGAGGGGCGCAAGCTGTTCGTCTCCTGTGAGGGCAAGGACCCAGCCGGCACGCTCACCTTCCGCGGCGGCGGGCTGTTCCTGATCGTGGACCTCAGCCACTTCGACCAGGCCACGCGATCGGCAGAAGGCCAGCCGCCCGTCGCGCTGTAGGCCCAAGCCAGGCCCGAGACCACAACGGCCAGCTCTAGCGCGGTGGCGGCGAGGTCGCTCGCGCTCACCAGCTCGCGATCCCCGCCGGCCACTCCGAAGGGGATGCCGGCCGTGCGCGTCCAGGCCCACAGCAGCGCGACGCTCAGGTTGCCGAGCACCCCTGCCAGCACGATCCGGCGGGAGGGGTGGATGAGCAGGGCCACGACCCAGGTGAGCTGCACCAGGCACAGCAGGGTGAAGAACCAGCCCAGCAGCGCCGAGTGGGCTACGTGAGCAGGGACAGCGAAGCCGTGCACCAGGCCCGCGCCGGTGCTGCCAAGGGCAGCGATCCGCAGGGTCACGGGCAGCCGGAGCCCCGCCGTACGACGCCACTCCGCAGCGAAGAGCAGCCCGAACAGCAGGATCGGGGCAACGAGCATCAGCGAGTGCTGGAGGTGATGGGTCAAGGCGGGACCTCCTACTACGCACCATGGCGCATCCGGGAGGGTCGGACATGACCCGGAATGACGATTCCGTCGCGGCTCGGGTCGGGTCATGGTGTCCGTCGGGACGTGGGGGTGCCGAATGGACTGGCGTGTCGGGATCGTTGCCAACCTGGTGACGATGACTGCCTACTTGGCCATCTCCGCTGCGGTCCTGGTGCCACTTGTCCGTGATGGGCAGCTGAAGGCGAACCGCCTCGGAACGGCCACCGGACTGATCTTCTTCACCTGCGCGGTCGCCCACGGTGGCCACGCCGTGCACATGCTCCTCCCAGCGCTGGGTGTGGAGTCAGCCAGCGGGATCGCGATGCGCGAGGGCTTCAACGCCCAGACCGTTGTGTGGGACATCGTCACCGCCTGCGTCGGTATCTACTACTGGTCGTTGCGGCGGACCTACGGCGCGCTGATGAGCGGGGCCAAGCTCTTCGAAGACCTTCGAGAGCGTCAGCGTCAGGCGCTGGAGATCAACGACGGGATCGTGCAGGGGCTGGCGACCGCGAAGCTGGCGCTCGAGCTCGACCAGACCCAACTGACCCGGGAGGCGTTGGAGTCCACGCTCATCTCGGCGAGATGTCTGATCACCGAGCTTCTCGGTGAAGTCAGTGACCAAGGCTTCGCGCCGGGAGATCTACGCCGCTCGCATGCGGCATTGGTGAGGAAGTCGTGACTGTGGTCGTTGATCTCACACGTGGGCAAACGCAGCGGACCGGCAACGTGCGGGTGCTCGTGGTCGACGACACCCCGGCTCTGCGCATGCTGATGCGGGCCGTTCTGGACGACACTGACTTCGAGGTTGTCGGGGAGGCGGGCGACGGGCTGACTGCGATCTCCCTTGCCGCTGAGTTGCGTCCCGACCTGGTGCTTCTGGATCTCGCGATGCCGGTGATGGACGGGCTCGAGGCGCTGCCACGGCTGCGGACGGAGGTGCCGAGCGCCAAGGTGGTGATCGTCTCCGGCTTCGAGCGACGGGCGATGGAGCGGCAGGTCACAGAGGCCGGCGCGGACGCCTACGTTCAGAAGGGGGTTGCCCCTGATGAGTTCCTCGAAGTCCTTCACGGTCTGTTCCCGCACACCTTGGAGGCGATCAAGGACGTCACGCTCGACTTGCCTGACCAGCTGTCGGAGTTGCTGGAGTTGTTGACGTCCCTGTCGTGCGAGCTCGTCGAGCCGGTGACCGTGCTCACCCAACTCTCGGCACGTTTGCAGGAGCGCGTAGCCACCGAGGAGGAGCGGGAGCTCTGCGCTGGAGTCGGCAGGACAGCCGACCAGCTGCGTGACCTTGTGGCGGAACTGCTCGCGCGCTCGGCCCATGCCCGGGGGCGCTGAGCGGTCCTGGTCGGCGCGATCAGGGCAGGAGCGCGGCCAGGGCGACAGAGCGAAGTGCGGTACGGCGATCGTCAGGGCCTAGGGCGCTCTCGACGTGCGAGGTGGTGTTGAGCATCCCGAGGACGGCGCTCACGACGAGGGCGACCTGCTCGACCGACAGGTCCGGGCGCCGGGCAGCGAGGGCCTCGCGCCACACGCTCTCGTAGGCGCGTAGGTGCACGACCGACGCGCGCCGGGCCTGCTTGTCCAGGGTCCACTGCTCGCGCAGCCACACGCGGATCAGCGCCCGCTCGCGGACGACGAAGTCGACGTGCAGGTCGACCAGAGCCTCGAGCCCCTCGGTGTGCCGGGCCGCCTGGACCATCCGGCTGACGGCGAGCTCGCACAACGACTGCAGCAGTGACTGCTTGGAGGCGAAGTGCCGGTACACGCCGGGGCCGGTGATCCCGGCGGCCGCGCCGATGTCGTCGATGCCGACCGCGTGGTAGCCGCGGGTGGCGAACAGGTCCGCGGCGGCGGCGAGCAGCAGCTCACGGCGGGGGGCGGTAGTCGTCACGGATCGGATGTTAACTTACGTTCACATCTGAGGAGGCCCCGTTGCTGAGCACTCTGCTGGAGGACCTGAACGCCGAGCAGGAGGACCTGCAGGGCTTCGTAGCGGCCGCCGACCTAGGTCTCGCCGTACCCGCAGAGCCGTGGGATGTGCGCGACACGGTCAGCCACCTGATGGTCGGTGACGAGAAGGCACTGCTCGCCGCCGCCGACCCGGACGGCTTCGCGGCCGAGCTGCCTCAGGTCCTCGCGGACCCGCACGGATTCCTCGACGCCTGGCTGCTCGCGGGACGCGACCTGGACAAGGACGCCCTGCTGACCCGCTGGCGCACCGGATTGATCGACCTGACGGTGGCCATCGCGGCCGTCCCCGACGGGACGAAGATCCCTTGGTACGGCCCGCCGATGAGCCCGGCGTCGTTCGCGACCGCCCGGCTGATGGAGTACTGGGCGCACGGGCAGGACGTGGTCGACGCGCTCGGGGTCCGGCGCGAGCCGACCGCCCGGCTGAAGAACATCTGCCACCTCGGCTATCGCACCCGCGGTTTCTCCTACGCCGTTCGTGGCCTTCCCGTCCCCGGAGGCGAGGTGCGCGTCACGCTGACCGCGCCCGACGGCAGCACCTGGGAGTGGGGGAGCGGCCCGGACGCGGTCGAGGGCACCGCTGAGGACTTCTGCCTGCGGGTCACCCAGCGGCGGCATCGGATCGACACCGGACTCGTCGCGACCGGACCGCTCGCCGACGACTGGCTTGACAAGGCCCAGTGCTTCGCGGGGCTCCCCACCGACGGCCGGGCGCCAGTAGGTGAGGGACAGTCATGAGCTGGGACACCCCCGAGCGGCAGGCCTTGCGCCTGTTGGCCCGCGACCTCACGGCCAAGCAGGTCGCGCCGCACGTCGCTGACTGGGAGCGAGCCGGTGAGCTGCCGCGCAGCCTGCACAAGGCGTTCGCCCACGCCGGCCTGCTGGGGGCCAGCTTCCCCGAGGCGGTCGGTGGCGGGGGCGGCGATGCCGTCGACGCGGCGATCATCACCGAGGAGCTGCTCCTCGGCGGTGCTTCGGGTGGCGTCGTCGCCTCGCTGTTCACCCACGGCATCGCGCTGCCGCACATCGTCGGGGCGGGTTCGCCGTACCTGGTCGACACCTACGTCCGCCCGACGCTGGCCGGCGAGATGATCGGTGCCCTCGGTGTGACCGAGCCGGGCGGCGGGTCCGACGTCGCGGGCATCACCACGAGGGCGGTGCGCGACGGCGACGAGTACGTCGTCACGGGCGCGAAGACCTACATCACCAGCGGCATCCGGGCGGAGTTCGTCACCACCGCGGTGCGGACCGGAGGCCCGGGCCACAGCGGCATCAGCCTGCTCGTCATCGACAAGGGACTGCCCGGCTTCACCGTCAGCGCGCCGCTGGACAAGATGGGTTGGCGCGCCAGCGACACCGCAGAGCTGTCCTTCGACGAGGTTCGCGTGCCCGCGCGCAACCTCGTGGGCGCGGAGGGCGACGGCTTCGTGCTGATCATGAAGCAGTTCCAGTCGGAGCGGCTGGCGCTGGCCACCCAGGCATGGGCGATGGCGCAGCGCTGCCTGGACCTGACCTTGGCCTGGGTCAAGGACCGCGAGACCTTCGGCCGACCCCTGTCGAGCCGCCAGGTCGTCCGGCACAAGCTCGCGGAGATGGCGCGGCAGGTGTGGGTCGCCAAGACCACGACCAGAGCGGCGTACGACGAGTGGCTGGCCACGGGGGACGCCGTGACCGCCGTGAGCATGGCCAAGAACACCGCGTGCGCGGTCTGCGACCACGTCGTGGACGAAGCGGTGCAGCTGTTCGGAGGCCTGGGGTACATGCGCGAGTCCGAGGTGGAGCGGCACTACCGCGACAGCCGGATCCTGCGCATCGGCGGCGGGACCGACGAGATCATGAACGAGGTCATCGCGAAGCGGATCGGGCTCTAGCCGCCTGTGGTGCGGACCGTCCCGCCTGCTGAGGGGCAGGGGGTGCGGCAGCCGGGCGCCGTCGGTGCGACAATCGTGGGACGGCCGTCAGGCCGGCCGAGACCCGCTAGCCCGAGGAGACCACCCGAGCATGAGCGCTGCCGTTCCTGAGCAGCCCACGGCCAGCCGCTCCCGCGCCAAGAAGGCGATCGTGGAGCAGGTCCCGGCTCCGGCGAAGAAGGCCCCTGCGAAGGCAGTCAAGGCGGCTCCGGCCGCTGCGCCTGCGAAGGCCGCCGCGAAGGCCCCCGCGAAGAAGGCGGCAGCCAAGGCGACCAAGGCCGCCGTCGAGGCGCCAGCAAAGGCGCCAGCCAAGGCTCCGGCAAAGGCTGCTGGGAAGAAGTCAGCCGCCCCCGCTTCGACCGCTGAAGCCGTCACGGAGCCCGGCGATCTCACGGTGGTCGTGGACGCCACGACCGAGGTCGCGGAGGAGCCCTCGCCCGAGGAGCTCGCCGCGGAGGCCGAGGCCGAGGAGCAGGCCGAGATCGAGGCTGGCGCGACGCTGTCCGTCGACGTCCTGCGGCTGTACCTCAACCAGATCGGGCGTGTCCCCCTCCTCACCGCCGAGCAGGAGGTGGAGCTCGCCCGTGCGATGGAGGCCGGCCTGTTCGCCGCAGAGCGGCTCGCGCAGGGTGGGAAGATCAGCGCACAGCTGCGGGCGGACCTGCAGTACATCGTCCGCGAGGGCGAGCGCGCCAAGCAACACATGCTCGAGGCCAACCTGCGCCTTGTCGTGTCGGTGGCCAAGAAGTACGCCGGCCGCGGCATGGGGCTGACCGACCTCATCCAGGAGGGCAACCTCGGCCTGATCCGCGCCGTCGAGAAGTTCGACTACACCAAGGGCTTCAAGTTCTCGACGTACGCGACCTGGTGGATCCGGCAGGCGCTCACCCGCGCCATGGCTGACCAGGCACGCACGATCCGCCTGCCCGTGCACATGGTCGAGCAGGTCAACAAGATCCGCCGCGTAGAGCGCGACCTCGTCGTGCAGCTGGGCCGCAAGCCCACGGCGGCAGAGATCGCCGTCGAGGTCGACC
>JBKJSN010000027.1:0-34268 GCA_046595815.1 Mycobacteriales bacterium | reverse complement strand
GTGGAGAAGGTACGCGGCCTGGAGCCGGGGCACGGTCTGAATGCGTTGACGGGTGAGTATGTCGACCTGATCAAGGCGGGAATCATCGACCCCGTCAAGGTGACCCGCTCGGCCCTGCAGAACGCCGCGTCCATCGCCGCGCTCTTCCTCACCACCGAGGCCGTCATCGCCGACAAGCCGGAGAAGGCCTCGGCCGCTCCGGGTGGCGGCGGCGGCATGGGAGACATGGACTTCTGATCGCCCGAAGAAGTCAGTAGGTATGGACTTCTAGTCCGGCCCTTCTGTACGACGGGCGGTCCTCCTTCGGGAGGGCCGCCCGTTGGCGTGTGTGGGACGGGTCAGCCGCCCACCGCCCGGCCTCCTGCATGGGCGCCCACGGGGGCCGCCCGTCGCGGTTCGGGCATGGGCGCCGCGAGTAGCTGGTCCTGGGTCATCGCGGAGGCCCAGTAGTGGCCCTGCCCGAAATCGCAGCCGAACTCCTCGAGGATGTCGCGCTGGCTGGCGCTCTCGATGCCCTCGGCGACCGTCAGGAGCCCGAAGGCGTGCGCCATGTCGATCACGCCGCGCACGATGGCGCGATCCTCGGCGTTGTCGACCAGGCCCCGCACGAACGACTGGTCGACCTTGAGGTAGTCGGCGGGGAACTGACGGAGGTGGCTCAGGGGCGAGTAGCCGGTCCCGAAGTCGTCGAGGGCGATCGCGAGCCCCAAGGAGCGCAGGTCCTTGAGACGGCTGATCGTGGCGTGGATGTCGGACAGCGCGGCGGTCTCGGTGATCTCCAGCACGAGCCGCTTCGGGGCAACCCCTGTGCTGTGCAGGATGTCGGCGACGAAGTCCACCAGACCGGGCTCGAGCAGCTGACGGGCCGAGGTGTTGACGCTCATCAGCATCTCGAGCGGCAGCCGCTTGGCGGTGCGGCAGGCCGCGGCGAGCACCCAGCGGTCGATTCCGCGGATCTGGCCGCTGGCCTCGGCGTCCTCGATGAAGTCGCGGGGCAGCAGCATCCCTCGCTGAGGGTGCCGCCACCGGACGAGCGCCTCCACGCCGTGCCGCTGCCCGGTCCGGATGTCGACGATCGGCTGGTAGTTCAGGCACAGTTCCTCCTGCGCGAGGGCGTGCTCGATCTCGCTCCGGAGCCGCGCGCGGCGCTCGATGGCGACGCGCATCTCCGGCTCGAAGACCTCGACCCGGTGCCCGCCACGCGCCTTGGCGGTGTAGACGGCGGCGTCCGCCTCGGCGAGCAGTCGTTCTGCGTTCGTCGGGTCATCGCGTGAGGGCGCCAGGCCGACGCTGACGTGGATGACCAGGTCCATGCCCTCGAGGACCAACGGCTGGGAAACTGCGTCGAGGATGCGTCCGGCGACCTCGGCGGCCTCCTCCAGCCCGGTCCGTTCGAGGAGTACGGCGAACTCGTCGCCGCCGAACCGTGCCGCCGTGTCGATCGGTCGCAGGCAGCCTGCGAGTCGTTCTCCGATGATGCGCAGCAGCACATCCCCCGTGGCATGGCTGAGTACGTCGTTCACCGCCTTGAAGTCATCGAGGTCCAGGAAGCACACGACAAGCGGCTCTGGGTTGCGGCTGTTCAGGGCGTGCTGCAGGCGTTCGAGGAACAACCCCCGGCTGGCCAGGCCCGTCAGGTCGTCATACAGCGCGAGCTGTCGCAGCCGGTCGTTGGAGCTCTGCAGCGCCTGAGCCCGCTCGTGGCTGTCGGTGATGTCGTGGTAGATCCCGCGTAACCCTGACCAGCCCTCGGAGGCTGCGATTCCCTCGGGCTCGGCGCGGGCATAGACCCAGCGGATCGTGCCGTCCGGCCTGATGACCCGGAACCTGCGGTCCAACTCTGAGCCCTGCACAAGAGCGCGCTGCAGCGCCCGGTGCAAGCCAGCCTGGTCCTCCGGGTGCACGCACGCCAGGTGCGCCTCCAAGGTGCCGTCGAACTCCTGTGGTTCCAAGCCGTGGATGCGGTGCATCTCCTGGGACCACTGCACCTCGTCGGAGCGGCCGTCCCAGGCCCAGCTCCCGACGTGAGCAAGAGCCTCGCTCTCGGCCAACCGCTGTGCGTTGTGCGCCAAGGTCTCCTGGGCGAGTCGCTGCTCCTCGATGTCACGCAGGACCACCGATACGGACGCTACGGGTCCGGCGCCGAGTCGCACGGGCGCGGCGTTGAGCAGGACGGGCAGTCGCGAGCCGTCCGGGCGACGCAACATCAGCTCGACCTGCCTGACGGCGACCCCTGCGGCGACCCGTTCCCAGCAGGCGTCCCATACGTCCGCCTGGTCGGTGAAGAACTCGCGGAGCATGGCGCCGGTGAGCGTCTGCTCGTCCACCCCGAGGAGCGAACGCGCGCTCGGGTTCCACATCGTCACCTCGCCGCCCATGTCGAGACCGAGGATCGCGTCGGAGGCGCTCTCGATCGCCGCCCGCAGTCCGGCGAGCCCTGCCTCGGCGTCGGCCGCAGATTCCATGCTCACTTCGGGGGTACCTCCGCCGTGGACGGTAGGCCTGGGAGGGCTGAGCAGGTATGGGCCAATTGGGCCATGGCTGTACCCCCCCGTCAGCACCCACCATGTACCAGGGAGAGGGGGAACGACGTGGTTGGTCTCAACGCGCGTGTGACGGGGCAACGGACCCTGTTCTGCGTGGATCGCAGCGTCAGCGCCCTCCTTGTCGAGGCACGTTCCAACGTCGGACTGGTGAGCTTCGGCACCACGCAGATCGCCGGCGACATCGAGGCCTTCGAGGTTGGGCAGTCGTTGGACACCCGCCGCGAGTGTGCGGCGCGCCTCGTCGTACCCCTGGCGAGCCTGAGCTCAGGCAATGCGCTCTACGACGCTGAGCTGCAGAAGCGACTGTCGGCGCGCCTGTTCCCTGACGTCGTCGTCGAGCTGGTGGAGGCCGCGCCGCTGAGCCCGGCGGAGCACCATGTCTCGGGGCGGTTCACCCTCCACGGCGTCACCGCAGTGCTGCAGGGGGACGTGCGGATCACCCGTCCGGACCTTGAGAGCATCCTCATCCGGGGGGAGAGCGTGATCGACATCCGGGACTTCGGCATCCCCGTCCCGTCCGTGCTCATGCTGCGGATCTACCCCGACGTCAAGGTGAGCCTGCAGCTCGTGGCGCGACGCGCGACGAAGGAGCCCTGATGGGCGTTCTGTTCGGCTTCGTCTTTGGTTGGTTCCTGGGTGCTCGGGCCGGCCCGGAGCGGCTCCAGGAAGTGGTGGACGCTGCGCGCACCGTGAAGCAGTCCCCCCTGCTCGAGGCAGGGCTGGACATCAGCCGTCGGCACCTTGCGAGCGGCCTCCGGAGGGCGTTGGACCTGTTCTCTTCCGGGACGCTGCGGGAACCGGAGGACCTCGTCGAGCGGGTACGGCGGCTCGCTGCGAGTCGTTCCGGCTAGCGCGAATTCGCTAGATCGCCCGCATGCGCAGGTAGCGCGCGAGCCCTGGCAGATTGGTCACCACGCCCCAGGCAAGCCCGACCAGCAGCAGCCATCTCATCATCCGAAACATGCCCACCTCGTGTTCCGCTCGACGACCTCGGCCGTCCTCACCGTCCCACAGGATCGGCGCGACCGCCCGAGCTCAGGTGGTGCGGAACCGGGCGATCGCCGTACCCAGCTCGTCCGCCAACGCGCCGAGCTGCGCTGCGGAGGCGGCGCCCTGCCGGGAGCCGTCGGCGTACTGGCGGGAGGCATCGGAGACCTGGTTCATCGCGGCCACGACATGGTCGGACGCCGAGCGCTGCTGTTGGGTGGCCAAGGAGATCTCCCGCGCCGCCACGGTGGTCTCATCGACCATCCCGCTGATGCGCTCCAGCGCATCGACGACGTCGCGCGCCAGGCGAGCGCCGAGCGCGACCTCCTGGGCGCCCTGCTCCGTCGCGTCGATCGTGCCCTGCGTCTCGGCCTGGATCTCGGCCACGATGCCGGCGATCTGCCCGGTCGACTCCTGGGCCCGCTCGGCCAGCTTGCGCACCTCGGTGGCGACGACCGCGAACCCGCGACCATGCTCGCCGGCCCGAGCCGCCTCGATGGCGGCGTTGAGCGCCAGCAGGTTCGTCTGGTCGGCCAGGTCGTCGATGACCTCGAGGATCCGACCGATCTCGCGCGACTTCTCCCCGAGGGAGTGGGCGCGGTCGGCGATCGACCCGACGCGCGTGCCGATGGCGTCCATCGAGGCCACGCTCGCGGTCACCGCCTGTTGCCCCTGTGCGGCGTGCCGCAGGGTGTCCTCGGCGTACCTCGCGACCGCCTCGGACGTCTCGGCGATCTGCGCCGCGGTGGCCGCGAGCTCCTGCATCGTCGAGGTGGTTTCCTGGACGGCGGCGCTCTGCTGGGTGGCCGCCGCAGCGTGCTCCTCGGCCGTGGCGCGCAGCTCGGCGGCGCTGGCCCGGATGTGGTCGCCGCTGTTGCGCAGGTGGTCGACCAGCGCCCGCAGGTCGGTCACCGTGGTCTGCACGGCGCCGACGAGAGGCCCGATCTCCTCGTCGCTGTCCCTCGTGTCGGGTACGGCGGTGAGGTCGCCGTCAGCGGTTCGCGCGAGCACCTCGGAAAGCTCGCTCACGCGTCCGGCGAGGACCACGCGGGACTGCCGGGCATCGGCGCGCATGCCGTAGAGGGAGCCGGAGATCGTGCCCAGGTAGGCGCCCATCCCCGGGTACAGCACGGCGAGCACCACGATGGTGGGCAGATGGGCGCTGTCGAGCGTGCTTGAGGACCACGCGGCCAGCAGGCAGGTGCCCACGGCGGCGAAGCCCCAGCCCACCGCCTCGTTGCGGCTCGTGTCGACCGCAGCGAAGAGCACGGTCGGAAGGGCGAGCAGCCACAACGCCGAGTCGAGGCCTCCTGCGACCGCGAGCAACCCTCCCTGCACGACCAGGTTGGAGATGTAGAGCCCGATTTGGATCGGGCGGAGGGCGGGCCGGAGCGTCGGGACGGCCCGCAACAACCGGGGCAGCAGGCTGACGACGCTCATGTTGAGTGCGTTCGCGACCCCCCAGAGGGCGATGACGGTGGGGCTGCCGGTGTCCTGGGTCAGGGCGCGCAGCAGCGCAACGCCGACGGAGAGCACGATGCCACCCCACCCGAACAGTCGTACGGCGCGCAGCATCCGCTTGCGATGATCCACCAGGTGCCCCTTTTGCTGAGTACCCGGACACTCGGCACAACTCGGGCACTACCTGAGCCGCCGTTCGGAGCAGGCTGCGAACATGGTGCCGTGCACCCCGCCCCCGCCCCTGACCTGGCCCGCACGTCCCGCTGGCAGCGGCTGCTGCTCCTGATGGTCCTCAACGCCCTTGTGCTGGCCGTCGGCCTGGTCGCCTCGATCGACCTGCGCAGGCTCCAGACCCCAGGGGGTACCGCCCTGCGCTGGGTGCAGTCGGCCGTCTTCGGGGACTGCGCCGACTATCTGGAGTTCTCCGTGCCCGCCACGGATGTGTCGGACCGGCGTTCCCCCGACGAGCTGTGCCAGGACCTGCGGCAGGCGACAGCCCAGGCCCGCAACGACCAGCTCCAGATCGGCCTGCACCTGGGAGTGGTGACCAAGCTGGAGCGGTCCGCGACCGCGCTCGTCACGCTGACGCGCTCGGAGGTGCCGACCGAGATGACCGTGCACCTGGTCAAGCGTGGGGGCCGGTGGAAGGTGCTGCGCGACGCAGTCACCTGCTCCTCGGTCGGCTGCGCCTAAGAAGAGGCGTACTAGTGGCGGGTGTCCGCCGTGATGGGCTTGCTGCCACGCAGGGCAGGGCCGGAGATCTGGCGCAGCACGTAGCCGACCCGCGCGCCTGAGGAGCCGTGGTCGTCGGCGACCAGGCCGGAGGAGAAGCCCTTGAGCCGCTTGGTCGCGCAGTCGCCGATGCAGGTGTCGATGGCGGTGGTCCACATGCGGCCGGAGTCCGTGGGAGCGGAGACGACGTCGAGGAAGTCATAGACGCGCCCGCAGCGCCCGTCGCACTGGCCGCGGTGGGCGGGGTCGCCCGCCGGGTTGGTCTGGGTCGAAACGAACGTCGGGTTGGCCGACAGCGCGTCCGTCGACACGACGGCGTAGTTGTTCCACGCCTGCGCGCCGTCCTTGGGGTTGCCCTCCTCGGTGGTGCCCATCATCCAGATGGCCACCTTGCCCGGGTCGCCGACGTCGATCATCGGGAACCAGGCCTTCTGCACACCGGGCGGCGCGATCATCCTGGGCGTGCTCCAGGTCGTGCCGTGGTCCTTGGAGACGGTGAGGTACGGCAGCTTGTGCTTGTCGTCGTACCACGTGTAGTAGAGGTTCCCGAGCTTGTCGACGGCGACGCTCGCGTCGGGGTCGCTGCCGGCCATGCCGGTCACGACATCCTTGGTCTTCCAGGTGAGGCCGCCGTCCTCGGAGACGCCGAGGACCAGCCGGTCGCACTCGGTGCGCGGCAGGAAGAGGCGGCCGTCGCGGTCGGCGACGATGTGGCCGTGCAGGCTGCCGCAGATGCCACCGTCGGACGCGGCCTGCGACGGAGAGGTCCCGGCCTCGACGTACGTCCGTCCGCCATCGATGCTGTGGGCGCAGGCGATCCGGGCGATGGTGTTCACGCAGTAGTAGACGATCTTCGGGAAGGACTTGTCCTGCGGGACCAGGGTCGGGTTGCCCTTCGGCGGGTACCCGGCGGTCAGCGTCTGGTGGTCGTTCGCGCCGGCGACGGTCGCGAAGCCAGTGCCCCAGCTCTCGCCCTTGTCATCGGTGTAGGTGATCGCCGTACCGCCCAGGAGCAGGTCGACGTTGAAGGCACGACCGAAGTCGGGGTCGACGTAGACGTACGGGTCGAAGGTGACCTCGTTGGCCTCCGTGCCGCCTGCCCCCGCCTTGAGCGGCTTGAAGTTCCGGCCGCCGTCGACCGACATCAGCATGATCGTGCGCGGGAACTTCTTCGCCTCGCTGTTCAGGCGTGAGTCGAAGGCGCCGGCGACGGTGTAGACCACACCGCTCTTGGTGACGCCCAGCGTCGGCTCGGCCATCTCGCGCGGGATCTTGGTCGCGGCGAAGCGCAGCGGGGTGCCCTTGTAGGCGATGGCCTTGTTCAGGGGCTGGTAGCCGGACGGGACGCCGGGCGCACCCTTGTAGGCGACGGTCGGGTTGTACGCCGAGGCCTTGGGCGCAGCGGCCTGCGCGGTGACGACGAGAGCGCCGAGGGCGGTCGCGGCCAGGCCGGCGGCGAGGATGCGGCGTGCGAGCACGGACGGGCTCCGATCAGGTACGGCGGGTGGTCTGCTCTAGGTTCGACGCCCCGCGCGCCTTCCCTGCCTATCCGGCGAGGACGTCGTCCGCGTCGATGATCGTGTAGGGGTAGCCCTGCTCCGCGAGAAAACGTTGTCGGTGGGCGGCGTACTCCTGGTCGACGGTGTCGCGGCTCACCACGGTGTAGAAGTGGGCGGACCGCCCGTCGGCCTTGGGCCGCAGCACCCGGCCGAGCCGCTGGGCCTCCTCCTGGCGGCTCCCGAAGGTGCCGGACACCTGGATCGCGACGGCCGCCTCGGGCAGGTCGATGGAGAAGTTCGCGACCTTGCTGACGACCAGGCCAGGGATCTGCCTGGTGCGGAAGGCCTCGTAGAGCGTCTCGCGGTCGGCGTTCTTGGTGGACCCCTGGATGATCGGCATGTCCAGGGCGGCGCCGAGCTCCTCGAGCTGGTCGAGGTAGGCGCCGATGACGAGCACCTGGTCGCCGTCGTGCCGCTCGACCAGCTTGCGCACCACCGCGATCTTGGTGTGGGCGGTGGCCGCGACCTTGTACCGCTCCTCAGGCTCACTGGTGGCGTAGGCCAGCCGCTCCGCGTCGGTCATCGTGACCCGGACCTCGGTGCAGTCGGCCGGGGCGATGTAGCCCTGCGCCTCGATGTCCTTCCACGGCGCGTCGTAGCGCTTGGGGCCGATGAGGCTGAAGACGTCGCCCTCGCGACCGTCCTCCCGGATGAGGGTCGCGGTCAGCCCGAGGCGTCGCCGGGACTGCAGGTCAGCTGTCATCCGGAACACGGGCGCGGGGAGCAGGTGCACCTCGTCGTAGACCACGAGTCCCCAGTCCCGTGCGCCGAACAGGTCGAGGTGGACGTACTCACCTTTGCGTCGCGTCGTCATGATCTGGTAGGTCGCGATGGTGACCGGCTTGATCTCCTTCTTCTCCCCGGAGTACTCGCCGATCTCCTCCTCCGTCAGCGACGTGCGCTTGATGAGCTCGCTCTTCCACTGCCGGCCACTGACGGTGTTGGTGACCAGGATCAGGGTGGTGGCGCTGGCCCGGGCCATGGCCGCCGCGCCCACGATGGTCTTGCCTGCGCCACAGGGCAGCACGACCACCCCGGAGCCGCCGAGCCAGAAGCCGTCCACGGCCAGCTGCTGGTAGTCGCGCAGGTCCCAACCGGTCTGGTCCAGGGCGATCGGGTGGGCTTCGCCGTCGACGTACCCAGCCAGGTCCTCCGCTGGCCAGCCGACCTTGAGCAGCGCCTGCTTGAGCCGCCCGCGCTCGGAGGCGAAGGCGATGACGGTCTCCGGGTCCAGCCGCGGCCCGAGCATCGGGCTGACCTTCTTGTTGCGCACGACCTCTTCCAGGACGGCGCGGTCGGTCGTGCGCAGGACCAGCCCGTGCACCGGGTCCTGCTCCAGCCGCAGTCGGCCGTACCGGTCCATCACGTCGGCGACGTCGACCAGCAGGGCGTGCGGCACGGCGTACCGGGAGAACTTCACGAGCGCATCGACGACCTGCTCCGCGTCATGCCCGGCGGCCCTGGCGTTCCACAGCCCCAGCGGGGTGAGGCGGTAGGTGTGCACGTGCTCAGGGCTGCGCTCGAGCTCGGCGAACGGGGCGATGGCCTGCCTGCACTCGCCCGCCAACGGGTGGTCGACCTCCAGCAGCAG
The DNA here is from genome assembly GCA_046595815.1 of Mycobacteriales bacterium. GTDB lineage: Bacteria > Actinomycetota > Actinomycetes > Mycobacteriales > SCTD01 > RYN-111. The sequence goes on along the minus strand of JBKJSN010000027.1, from coordinate 25,392 downwards.
GGTCTTGTCGCTCTGGACGATCAGTGGCCCGTCATTCATGCCCGACCTCCCCCACTCCTGTGATCCGGTGAATGCTGAACGTGCGCTCCTCCTGGCGGAGGTGGTCGTAGCCGACGACGTAGCCGCCCTCGACGGTCTTGGGTTGCACCACGCGTTGGGTCCGGTGCCCCTGCGCGTCGACGTACCCGAGCCAGACCATCCGGCCCTCCCTCGCCGCGTCCTGCAGGAACGCGAGCGTGTCAGGCGCCTGCGACACCGTGACCGGGTTCTTGCGCGCCGCCCGCGCAGCGAGGTCCCCGGCGCGCAGCGCACTCACGGCCAGCTTCGCCTGCTGGTCCGGCAGGGGGACCGGCTCGCCGTGCCGCGACGGCCGGGGGCGGACCGCCGTACGACGGGAGTCCGACTCGGCGACCAGCACGGCGCCGTCTGGCGCCTCCGGCATGGGGGCGTGGCCGAGGTTGCGCAGGACCTCGAGTACCTGGCTGACCGGCGCTTGGGAGGTGACGACGGTGGGGGCCAGGCGCCGCAGCCCGAGGGGTACGGCGAGCTTGCTGGCCAGGACTTCGGTGAGCAGCGCCTCGTCGTCGCAGCGCAGGTAGGACACGCTCAGGCCGACTCGGAGCCGGCCGTGGCGGCGGGCGACGTCGTCGATGAGGTAGGTCAAGGACTGGGGCACAGGGGTGCGGCTGCGGGTGCGGAACAGCTCGTGCAGGTCGTTGGCGCTGCGCCCGGCGTCCAGGGCGCGTCGCACCGTGGCCTCGGTGACGCGGAAGACCGTCGCCCCGCCGGTGGATTCGACGTCGGCGACGTGGGCCAGGTCGCGGGCCAACGGGCGTTCGAGCGGACCCGGAGCGACGACCGTGAGGTCCGGCTGGACGAGCACGTGGTCGAGGGGCTCGGGGATCAGCTCCCGCAGGGCCCGGGCCGACTCCTTGTCCGCGCCTTCCAGGAGCAGCCGCGCGGCCGTGCTCAGGCAGCCCCGACCGGTGAGGCCGAGGGTTGCCGCTTCCTGCAGGGTCCAGCGGGGGAGCTGTTCGCGGAGCCGTCCACCACGGCGTGGCGCCCGCCAGACGAGCACCTCCACAAGGGCGTCGTCGCTGGCAGCCCTGCCAGGGGGTGTGTCGACGAGCAGGTCCAGCACTCGGCGGCGGTCGCTCGGTGCCACGCTGCGATCGATCTCGGCGCTCAGGGCCGCGAGGGCCTTGTCCCGCTCATCACGCAGGCCGACCAGGGCGGGCAGGCGCGTCATGGTGAGCCAGGCCCGGGTGAGCTGCACCCACCGGTCCTCCGGGGGCAGAGCGGCCCAGCGGTCGTAGGCGTGCGTGGGTACCCAATGCGGGTCCACCAGGTTCGCGGTGGCGTCGAGAAGCCCTGCGGCCCAAGCGATCTCGACGTACAGCGCCGCAGTTCCCTCGGACACGTCGAGGTCCTTCGCCGTGCGCTTGAGCTCCCGGACTCCTAGGCCGCCCGACTTCAGGACGCCGGGGGGTTGGGCGCCCCAGGACTCCAGGAGGGCCTCGACCTTGAGCACGGCTTCGTGGGCGTGATGGGCCGCGGCCCGGTCGGCGCCGTCGATCCTCTTGGTGACGAGCGGTGGCTCCACTGCCGGTGGCCGGCTTGCCTGCCGCAGGGCCACGCCCACCTCGCGCGGCAGCTCCACGGTGCTGTCATCGATGGCCACGAGCAGCCCGTGGGCGAGCAGGTAGCGCACCGGGCTGTCGACGGGCGTTGCCTGGCGGGCCCCGCGAACCGTGCCGTACGGCGAGCCGTCGGCGAGCTGCTGGGCGACCGCCTGGACGCCTTCGCCCCCGGCCGCGACCAGGCGGCGTACCTCGTTTGGGTCCGCGAGCACCGTGGCCGGGTCGCCGCCGAGGTGCTCACGCAGGACGTCGAGCGGGGCGAGGGGGAGCAGGGTGGCGAGTGGTCGGCCGAGTCCGGCGCTACCCGCCAGCACGTCGCGGACGCTCCCGACCACGTGTCCCCCGCCCCAGACCAGGGCGCGGTCCTCGAGCGGGGTGAGGTCGGCGTCGACCGGCTCGTCGAGGCTGAGCCTGGTCAGGACATCGAGCAGGTGTGCGTCCAGTCCCTCGAGCGCCCGAAGGACCGAAAGGCGGACGGCGGCCCTGGCCGCGAGCACCCCGAGATCGTGCGGGACGGGGAGGGCGAGGTCGGGGCGGTACTGCAGCAGCCGCGCCAGTCGGTCGTCCGGCCAGGCGCGCAGCGCGTCAGCAAGGCTGCGGGGCTGCTCGGCGGAGGACATCCGACCCACGGTAGTCGCGCTGCCCGAGGGCCGCCCCTCCCCGGCTTAAGGTGGGCGGGTGGACTTGGTGGTGGGCTTCGACCTGGACATGACCCTCATCGACTCCCGGCCCTGCGTCGTTGCGGTCGCGGAGGTCCTCGCCGCCGAAGAAGGCGTGCCGATCGACGGGCACCTGTGGGCGAGCCGCTTGGGTCCGCCGCTGGAGCAGGAGCTGGCGCACTGGGTCGCTCCGGAGCGGGTCGAGCCGGCGGCGCAGCGCTACCGAGAGCTCATGCGCGAGTTCGGGGTCGCCCGCTCGACCCTGCTGCCGGGAGCCCGCGAGGCCGTCGCGCAGGTCCGGGCGCACGGTGGTCAGGTGATCGTCGTGACCGCGAAGCAGCAGGCCCTCGCCGAGCAGGTCCTGGAGCTGTTCGGCATCGAGGTCGACGAGGTCGTCGGCTGGGTCTGGCGGGAGGCCAAGGGCACCGCGCTGAAGGAGCGTGGCGCCCAGGTGTACGTCGGGGACCACCCCCACGATGTCGACGGTGCCCGCGCCGCCGAAGCGGTCAGCGTGGGCGTACGCACCGGCGGCAGCGAGCCGATCGAGGCCGACGTGCTGCTGGACGACCTCACGAGCTTCCCCTCCTGGCTCGACGGCTTCGTCCTGGACCAGCGGCTTGCCGTGTTGGAGGCCCACCTGAAGAGCCTCGGCTCGGTCCTCATCGCCTTCTCCGGTGGTGCCGACAGCGCCTTCCTGCTTGCCGCCGCAGTGCGCGCCCTGGGCCCGGACAGCGTCCTCGCCGCGACGGCCGTGAGCCCCAGCCTCGCTCAGGCCGAGCTCCCCGCGGCCCAGGCCTTCGCGGCCTCCCTCGGTGTTCGGCACCTGACCCCCGAGACGCATGAGCTGGAGCGCGAGGGCTACGTCGCCAACGGCGCTGACCGCTGCTTCCACTGCAAGGCCACGCTGCTGGACACCCTGCGCCCGCTGGCCGCCGCCCACGGCATGGGCGACGTCGCCACCGGCACCAACGCAGACGACGCGGTGGCCGGCTTCCGCCCAGGCATCAGCGCTGCAGCCCAGCGCGGCGCGGTCACGCCCCTGCTCGACGCGGGCCTCACCAAGGCCCAGGTACGCGAGGCCAGCAGGCGCTGGGGCCTGGCCACCGCCGACAAGCCCGCGCTGGCCTGCCTCGCCAGCCGCATTGCGTACGGCGTGCAGGTGACCCCGATGCGGCTGTCCCGGGTGGACCGTCTCGAGGCGGCCCTGCGCGCACTGCTCCAGCCGACCGACGTACGCGTGCGAGATCTGGGGGACGGGTCCGCGCGGGTCGAGCTCGACCCCGAGGCGCTGGCGCGGTGGTCGGCGGCTGCGCTGGCGCTGGTCGAGGAGGAGTTCTCGGCTGTGGAGGTGCGGGAGTTCCGATCCGGCTCGATGAACGAGCTACTGGGAGCGGGTGCCGCGCAGCAGCCCCAGAAGGGCTAGGGCCAGGCCGACCGGCAGGAGCAGGGCGGCGAGGTTCAGCCAGGTCGGTTCGTCGTGGGAGCCGAAGAAGAACGGCACCACGATCGCGAGGACGGCCAGGACACCCAGCGCGAAGACGAGGGCGCCACCTCGAACGAGCAGGTCACCGGGCGCGCGGTCGGACGAGGCCATGGCGTAAGCCTAGGTGCGGCCCGGTTAGCCTGAAGGGCAAGACGACAGACGAGGACGTGTTGACGTGCCCACCGGCAAGGTGAAGTTCTACGACATCGGCAAGGGCTTCGGCTTTGCGACCCGCGACGACGGCGGTGACGTCTTCGTGCCCAAGACCGCCTTGCCTGCTGGGGTCGAAGAGCTCAAGGCCGGGATGCGGATCGAGTTCGGTGTTGCCGCCGGCAAGAAGGGCGAGCAGGCGCTGTCGGTCACGATCCTCGACGCCCCGCCCACGCTGTCCGGCGCGCGGCGTCCCGCCGAGGACCTTCAGGTCATGGTCGAGGACACGATCAAGCTCATCGAGCTGAAGGTCCAGCCGTCGCTGCGTCGGGGCAAGCACCCCGACCGGGAGACCGGCCGCACGGTGGCCCAGATCCTGCGCGCCATCGCCGACGAGCTCGACGCCTAACGCAGCGGGCCGGCGAGGGCGGGCACGAGGCCCTCGACGGCGGCGCGCGTGAGCAGCGCCTCGACGGCGGCGTAGCCGGCCTCGCCGAGCTCGCGGGTGAAGTCGTTGACGTAGAGCCCGATGTGCTGCTGGCACACGTCCGGGTCCATCTCCTGCGAGTGCTCCGCGACGAACAGCGCACTCGCCGCAGGGCTTGCCCAGGCATGCTCCACCGAAGCGCGCACCGTCGCCGCGAGCCCGGCGGTGTCGAGGCTCCGCCGCGCCACGATCGCCCCGAGCGGGATCGGCAGCCCGGTCTCGCCCTCCCACCACGCACCCAGGTCCTGCAGGCACACCAACCCGTACGCCGGGTAGGTGAACCGCGACTCGTGGATGACCAGTCCGGCGTCGGCGGCACCATCGCGGACCGCCGGCATGATCTGCTCGAACGGCATCACCACGACGTCAAAACCCTTGCGCCACAGGCGAAGCAGCAAGTATGCGGTGGTCTGCTCCCCGGGTACGGCGATCCGTGCCCCCTCCAGGGGCTGCTCGGCCGACCGTGCAAGGACGAGTGGCCCGACGCCGTGCCCCAACGCGCCCCCGCACGGCAGCAGCGCGTAGTCGTCGAGCAGCGCGGGGAGGGCGGCGTAGGACACCTTCGCCACGTCGTAGGACCGGGCGGTCCGGTTGCAGACGTCGATGTCGGCGAAGCTCACCTCGACGGGCGGGCCGGCGACCTGACCGTGCACCCAGGCGGAGAACACGAAGGTGTCGTTCGGGCAGGGCGAGATCGCCAGGCTCAGTGCCACGGCTGCTCCAGCAGGGCCGACCCCACGCACGCGAGGCTGTCGAACGCCCTCGGGAAGTCCCACGTCGCGGGGTCGCGGTCGCCGATGAGGTTGCTCACGGTGCGCACCTCGAGCACCGGCACGCCGTAGCGCGCGGCGGCCACCAGCACGCCCCAGCCCTCCATCGCCTCCCCGACCGCGCCGTACCGGGCGCCGAGCTCGTCCGCGCGCGCCCGCGTCCCCGTGACGGTCGACACCGTGATGATCGGCCCCGTGACGATCTCACCCCCCCGAGCCGCCCCACCCCCCCGAGCTGGGGCGGTTTTGTCGGCGTGCCCCGGCTCGGCATGCCGACAAAACCGCCCAACATCGGGGGGGATGGCGGGGAGGGGGGCGAGGAGGGCAGCGAGGAGGGCGGGGTCCACAGGGACGGTGTCCTCCTCCCAGCCGAGGGCGCTGAGGGAGAGGAATCCGGTGGGGGACCCGGCACCCAGGTCGGCTGCGATGAGCTCGGTCGCGACCACGATGTCGCCCACGTCGGCCGTACCTCGGAAGGCTCCGCAGATCCCCAGGGACACCACGACGTCATAGGAACCCAGGGCCAGCGCCGTCGCGGTTCCGGCCGCTGCGGCCGCGGGGCCGATCCCCGACACGAGCACGTCGGAGGTGGGTGTCCGCCACCCTGAGTACGGGCCGATGGGTGCCCGGGTCGAGGTGACGTCACGCAGCAGGGCGTTGCGCTCCTGCTCCGTCGCGACCACCGCGAGCAGCCTCACTCCTGGACGAGCCGGAACTTCCAGATCCCGGTGGTCCGTGCGTCGTTGGCGACGCGGTCCAGCGACCGGACCTCCAGGTCGATGAACGGGCTGGTGCCGAAGTCGGGCGTGTAGGAGAAGTAGTGCTCGTCCTGGACCTCGGAGCGCTGGTTGGCGGCCGGGAGCACCAGGATCCAGCCGTTCTCGGCGACGCTGCGGTCGACGTCGACCCCGACCCGGTTCCCCTGCTTGACGCGGATCTGGGTCACGCGGTCCAGGTGCTCCACGCAGTTCTGCTCCTCGGCCGACTGGCCGTCCCGGCAGTACGTCGTGGACTCCGCGTGCACCGAGTTGGTGCCGCTGGACAGGGTCACGCCAGGCGTGGGCTTCTCGCAGCCGGTGAGGCCCAGGAGCAGCACGACTCCGGCGGCGACGGAGGCGAGGGGGCGGGCGGGCATCGACGAGCTCCTGCGGGTCGGTCGGCCGAAGGGGCAGACTAGAGGGATGGTCAGCATGCGCCGCCGGTTGCGCGGCATCACGACGAGGGTATCTGGGGCGTTCGAACCGCCCCCCGCGAGCCCTGCCGAGCCGGAGGTGCTCGACACTGGTGTGGTGCCCGTGATGACCGCAGACCCGACTCTCGCCTCCGCCACCGACCTGGCGCGCCGCGTCGCCCGTGAGGCGGCCGGTGCGAAGGTCGGCGCGCACCTCGGCGTGGAGGAGGACAGCGAGCTCGTCCTCACGCACTACTTCGCCACCAACGACCCCGCGTATGTCGGGTGGCGCTGGGCCGTGACGCTGACCCGCACGGAGGGCTCGGACGAGGTCACCGTCGACGAGGTCGTGCTGCTGCCGGGCGAGGGCGCGCTGCTCGCGCCGGCCTGGGTGCCGTGGAACGAGCGCGTCGAGCCCGGTGACCTGTCGCCCGGTGACCTGCTGCCGCCCGCGGAGAACGACCCGCGCGTCGTTGCGTCGTACACCGTCGAGGAGGCCGAGGTCGCCGCCGAGACGTTCTGGGAGCTCGGCCTGGGACGTCCGCGCACGATGTCGTTCGAGGGTCGCGCGACGACGGCCGACCGCTGGTACGACGGGGACCACGGCCCCTTCACCCCCATGGCACGCCAGGCCCCTGGCCAGTGCCTGGACTGCGCTTTCCGCCTGCCGCTGGCGGGGTCGCTGTCGCAGCTGTTCGGGGTCTGCGCCAACGCGTTCGCCCCGGACGACGGCAAGGTCGTCGCCCTCGACCACGGGTGCGGCGCGCACAGCGAGACGGTCGTGGAGACGGCGCACGGGCAGGGCCCCGGGCTGGTCGTCGAGGACGAGGAGCTCGAGCTCGTGGAGTTGGCCCCGGCGCCCGACGACGAGACTCCAGACGGCCACGCGAGCTGATCGACCGGCAGACCCGATAGCGTCCGACCGAACCCATCGGGAGGACGCGTGGCAGGACACAGCGAGGGCACGTTCGTCGGGGCGGCCGGAGGCTCGGTCTTCTGGCAGCGCTGGGAGCCGGACAAGACCAAGGCCGTCGTGGTCCTGTCGCACGGCTTGGCCGAGCACAGCGGCCGCTACGCCCATGTGGCCGCCCGCTTCAACGACAGCGGGTACGCCGTCTACGCCCTCGACCACTGGGGCCACGGCCGCAGCGAGGGCACGCGCGCGAACGTCGAGCGGTTCGAGCACCTCAAGCATGACCTCGACACGCTGCTGACCACGGCACGGGGAGAGCACCCCGGCGTACCCGTCTTCCTGCTGGGGCACAGCCTCGGGGGCCTGATCGCGCTGGACTACGTGGTGACCAAGGGCGAGTCGGGGCTGACCGGCCTCGTGCTGTCCGGCGCGGCCGTCGACCCGTCGGTGGGTTCGGCGGTGCAGCGCGCGGCCGCCGGCTTCCTGTCGAGGTACACCCCGAACCTCGGCGTGCTGGCCCTGGACAGCACCGCGGTCAGCCGCGACCCGGAGGAGGTCCGCAAGTACGTCGAGGACCCCCTGAACTACCACGGCAAGATCCGCGCGCGCACCGGCGCCGAGACGCTGGCCTCTGTCGACCGGGTGCTGCACGGACTGGCTGGCCTGCGGCTCCCGATGCTCGTGCTGCACGGCACCGCCGACCGCCTCACCTCACCCGCCGGCAGCTCGCTCGTCGCGGAGAAGGCCGGTTCCAAGGACAAGACCCTGAAGCTGTACGACGGGCTGTTCCACGAGATCTTCAACGAGCCCGAGCGCGACACCGTGCTCGGCGATGTCGTCGACTGGCTCGACGCGCATACCTAACCTCCCTGTCGGTTCGGGCAGGGTTTGCCTACAGTTGCGCGACAGTTACCCACCGGTACCGAGAGGCACCTCCCGTGCGCCCAGCCCGATCCCGGTCCTCCCGCCTTGCGGTAGCCCTCAGCGCTTCCGTGTTGTTGGCCGTCACCGCCTCCGGCTGCGCCGCGCGCTTCGACCGCCCGCCGGCGGGGACCCAGTCCCTCGACCAGGGCGGCGGGCTGCCGGTCGACCAGGGCGGACTTCCCGTCGTACCCAGTAGTCAGCCGGGCACGACAACCGGCGCTGTCCTCCCCGGGTCCGGCCCGACGGTGGGGCCGGTCGCGACGAGCGGCCCCGGCGGCACCACCGGCGGCACGACGGGTGGCTCGGGTGGCTCAGGCAGCACGGGGACCTCAGGCTCCACCAGCGGCTCGACGGGTGGCGCCGTGTCCGTCCCCGCCGGTGACACGACCGGGATCGCTGGCTCCACCATCACCATCGGACTGTTCGTGCCGAAGACCGGGGCGGCGCCCGTGCCGCCGACGATCGATGCGCAGGCGCAGAACTACTTCGACTACGTCAAGACCAAGGGCGGGATCTTCGGTCGCAACGTCACGGTGAAGATCTACGACACCGGGAGCACGGAGGCCGGCGCGCGGTCGGCCGTCCAGTCGGCACAGGGCGACAAGATCTTCGCGGCGGTCAGCCTGGACCGGCTTGCGGTCGAGAGCGCTCTGGTGACCGCGCTTCACAAGGCGGGCATCCCGCACCTCGTCACGCAGGCCCCCTCGTCGATGACCATCCCCGACGACGCCTTCTACATCGGCATGAACCAGCTGACCCACGGCAAGCAGATCGCGGCCTACATGTCGCACAGCCTGCACAAGACCAAGGTCGCGGTGATCGCCGAGAACGACCCGGGGCTGATCGCTCCGAAGAACGCCTTCAAGTCCGAGGCGAGCCGTCTCGGGATGTCGGTCTTCGAAAAGACGGTCGACCCCAGCGCCAACCAGTACTTCAACGAGGTCGCGGCGCTGTGCAACAGCAAGGCGGACGCGACCTGGCTCTACATGGCGCCGAACGTCGCGATCAACATCGCCGTGGAGTTCAAGAACCAGTGCGCTGGGCGCACGAGCCCGATGGTCTGGGTCGCGAACAACATCTCGTGGGGCTTCAACCTCGCCCTCAGTCCGGCCGCGGGTGCCCTCGACGGGGCCAAGGCGTTCAGCCCGTGGGGCGGGCTGCGCGACCCGCGCTACGCAACGTTCAACGCCGTCGACAACGAGGGCAGAACCGACCAGGACAAGGACATCGGGCTGGCCTCCTGGGGCTACGGCCAGATCGTCGCGGCGGGGCTGAAGGGGGCCGGCCCGAACCTGGGGCGCAACAGCTTCCGGGTCGCTATGCAGAACCTTCGCACAGGGACGACCGACGTCGTGACCGGCGCCGCGATGTGCTGGACCCCGCTCGACTTCACCGGCGGCAAGCGGTACGGCTCCGGCGACCGCTCGATGGTGCTGACCGTGTCCGGCACAGGTTCCAACGCCATCTGGGCCACCGAGTCCGACTACAAGTCGGCCTTCTAGGTGCTCGGCGACATCCTGGTCGGCCTGGCCATCGGCTCGGCCTACTCGCTGCTGGCGGTGGCCGTCGTGCTGGTCTACAGCAGCACCCGCGTGCTGTCCCTGGCCGTCGGGGAGATCGGCGCGTTCGCCCTCTACGCCGCCCTGCACGCCCACCACAAGGGGTTCTTGGGCTGGCACCCGTCTGCGTTCGTCGCCGCCCTGCTCGCGATCGCCGGTGCTGGGCTGCTCGGACTCGCGGTGGAACGCTTCGTCATGCGCCCGATGGTCGGCCGGCCCGCGTTGGACGCCCTCGTCGCCACGTTGGTCGTCGCGCTGTTCCTGGCGCTGTGCGAGCTGATGATCTACGGCATCGACCCGTTCGCGGCACCGTCGCCCGTCGGGCACGGTCGCGTGACCCTGGGCAGCACCACCCTCACCAGTCCCCAGCTGACGCTGTTCGCCCTGGCCGGGGCGGTGGCGCTCGGGCTCTGGTTGTTCCTCACCCGCACCAAGTTCGGGCTCGCGACCCGCGCCGTCACGAGCGACCCGACCGTTGCCCGGCTCCTCGGGGTGAAGGTCAACCGCGTCTACGTCTTCGCCTGGGGCGTCGCGGGTCTGCTCTCCGGAGCGGCGGCCGCACTGCTCGCCCCCATCACCGGGTCGCTCACGCCGTTCTCCCTCACCACGGCCCTGCTCAGCGCTCTCGCAGGGGCGGTCATCGGCGGGCTCGACAGCCTGGGCGGCGCGATCGTGGGCAGCCTGCTGGTCGGTCTGGTGAGCGGGGTCGTCGGCTCGCGGGTGGACCCCACCACCAGTGCCGGCGTCATCTTCGTGGCCGTGCTTGCGACCCTCATGATCCGCCCGCAGGGACTGCTCGGGAGCTCCCGTGCGACCGCGTGAGCTGCAGCGCGCCGGCTCCGGCACGCTGCTGCTGCTCGCCCTGCTCGCGCCGCTGGTCCTGGACCTCGCGCAGACCTCGATCGTGTCGACCGCCCTGTTCCTCGCGGTGGTTGCGCTGGGCCTGAACGTCCTGGTCGGTACGACGGGGCAGCTGTCGATCGCCCACGCGGCCCTCTACGGCGTCGGGACCTACGCCGCCCTCGGACTGGGCACCCGTGGTGTCCCCTGGCCGCTCGCCTTCCTGGGTGCCTGCGTCGCGGCTGCTGGCGTGAGCGTCGTGATGGGCCTGCCGTCGTTGCGCATCCGTGGGTTGCAGGTCGCGATCGCGACCCTTGCCTTCCAGGTGTTCGCGCAGCAGGTGCCCAACAAGTGGCCGTCGGTGAAGTCCGCCGACCGCACCTGGGAGCGCCCGTCGTACCTCGTGGACGACACGCACCTGTACCTGCTCACGATCGCGTGTCTGGTCCTGGTGCTGCTGGTGCTGCGGCGGCTCACGGGCACCCGAGGTGGCCGAGGCCTGCTCGCGGTCCGCGACGTCGAGGCACGCGCCGCGGCCTTCGGGGTGAACACCGGCCGGGCCAAGCTGTTCGCCTACGGCGTCTCCGGCGGGATCGCCGGCCTCGGCGGGGCGCTGTTCGCGATGCAGCAGGGCAGCGTCACCGACCTGCAGCCGTTCATCCTGCGCGAGTCGCTGCTGCTGGTCGCGGTCGTCGTGGTGGGCGGGGCACGGTCGCCGGTCGGCATCATCGTGGCGACGCTGCTCATCCAGGCGCTGCCCAAGCTCCTCGGCAGCGACTTCGAGATCCCGTTCTTCGGCCCAGCTTCGCTGGCCCTGCCGGCGCTGCTGACCGGTCCGCTCTTGGTGGCGATCGTCCGGCAGCCCAAGGGAATCGGCGGTGTGCTGCAGGACCTCGGCGCCCTGCTGTCGGTCGGCGGGGAGCGGCCCTCGCCCCGCCCCATGCCGACCGACGCGCACGCCTCGGCTGCCCGGGCGCGCGACCTGCGGGACGTGCCGCGACCGCTCAGGCACCGGCTGCCCACCCCGTCACTGCTCGTCGCCAAGGACGTCTCTGTCCGGTACGGCGGGGTCCAAGCCCTCGTCGAGCTGAACCTTGAGATCCGCAGGTCGGAGATCGTCGGGCTCATCGGCGCGAACGGCGCGGGCAAGTCCACCTTCTTCAACGCCGTCTCGGGCCTGGCGCCGACCACGGGCAGCATCCGCTACCGCGACAGCGAGCTGCTCCTGCTGCCGCCCTCGTCGCGGTCGGCGCGTGGCGTGGCCCGCACGTTCCAGGACATGGGCCTGGTGCGCGGTGACACCGTGCGCGAGAACGTCCTGCTCGCGCAGACCTGGCTCGCCGAATATCCAGCAGTTGCAGGGCTTCTCGCCCTCGGCGGCTCGGTGGGCACTGAGCGTGAACTGCGCCGCCGAGCCGATGAGGCGCTCGAGCTGTTCGGGCTCACCCACCTCGCCGACGAGCGGCTCGGTGACCTGCCCTACGGCACGATGCGCATCGTGGAGATCGCCTCCGCCGTCGCGAGCGGCCCGGACCTGCTGCTGCTGGACGAGGCCTCAGCGGGCCTCACGCCCGACGAGGCGCACGCCTTGGGCGACCGGTTCCAGGCGCTGCGCGACGAGCTCGGCCTCACCCTCGTCGTCATCGAGCACCACGTGCCGCTCATCGCCCGCACCTGCGACTACTGCTACTGCCTGGAGTCCGGTGCCCTGATCGCCGAGGGCACTCCGGCGCACGTGGTGGCGCAACCTCGGGTGGTCGAGAGCTTCCTCGGCCGCGGCACCTTGGAGCCGGTCTCATGACACTGCTGTCCGTGGATGGCCTGTGCTCGGGCTACGGCTCGCTCCAGGTGCTGTTCGGCGTCTCGCTGTCGGTCGCCGAGGGTGAGGTCGTGGCGCTCATGGGCTCCAACGGCGCCGGCAAGACCACGACGTTGCGCACGATCACCGGTCTGCTCAAGGCCATGTCAGGCACCGTCATCCTTGACGGCAAGCACGTCACGGGCACCTCGCCCGAGCGGCTCGTCGACCAGGGCGTCGTGATGGTGCCTGAGGGCCGGGGGATGCTGCGCGAGCTGACCGTCAGCGAGAACCTCGCCCTGGGCGCCTACACCGTGCGCGACAAGGCCCAGGTGGCGCAGTCGTTGGACCGCACCTTCACGACCTTCCCGATCCTGTTCGAGCGCAAGGAGCAGAAGGCCGGCACCCTCTCCGGAGGGCAGCAGCAGATGCTCGCCCTGGGGCGCGCACTGATGGCAAGCCCGCGCCTGATGCTCGTCGACGAGGCATCGATGGGCCTGTCCCCGGTGATGACCGAACGCGCCTTCACCCTCATCGCCGAGGTGAATCGCACCCTGGGCGTCGCCGTGCTGCTCGTCGAGCAGAACGTCCTGGCCCTCGACCTGGCCCACCGCGCGTACGTGCTGGAGAAGGGTCAGGTCGTCGCCTCCGCCGAGGGCGCCGACGTGCGCACGATGCAGAGCCAGCTGCGCGAGGCCTATCTCGGGGTGGGTGCGCCATGAGGGCGGCCTGCCCTGTGCCCGAGGTGCCGTTGTTCGGTTGCCTGGTGCCTGCGTCCGCCTCGCCCTCTCCGTCGCCGAGCCCGACACCGTCGCCCACCGCAACGGCGACCCCGACCCCGAGAGCGACCCCCACTCCCACCCTCACGGCCCAGCCCGCTCCGGTCGCGGTGGCCCCCGTCGTACCCGGGCTGCCCCTGGTTTCGGGTCCGGGCCCGGTGGCTGGACCGCCGGCGGTGCTCGCGGTGCCGACGGTCGCTGCCACCGCGAGCCCCGCACCCGTTGCAAGCGGCCTGCCGCTCACCAGCGTCGTGCCCTCGTCGTACGCCATCGTCGTGTTCGGCGTCATCGGCGTTGCCCTGCTCGTCAGCTTCTTGTCAGGACTCAAGCCCACCGGAGGAACCATGAAGGCCACCCGCACCCGTCTGTGGGCCGGGCTCGCGACCATCGCCGCTGCCGCGCTGGTCGGTGGGGTCGGCTGGTATCGGATCTCGGGGGAACCGCTGCTCAACCGGCAGATCCCCTTCCTCGCCAGCGCCGGCATCGCCGTCGTCGTGCTGGCGGTGCTCGGCGGCGCGCTCGTCGTGGCCGAGCAGTTGCGCGCGGACCAGAACCGGATCGGTGACCTCGAGGACGCCGTCCGTGCCCTCACCGAGGCGCTCGCTCCCACCATCGAGCAGCCCGCCCGCCGCGTCGAGGGGTAGCCCCTCGGCCAGCTCTCAGTGCTCGGGCGCAGTGGCGCCGCGACGGCGCCGGACGGAGCGCAGGCCGAGCAGCCCGAGCGCCATGCCCGCGAGGCACATCTGCCACCACCAGTCGTGCACGTCGGTGCCGGCCGCCTTCAGGACCAGCAGCACGGCGAGCGCGACGGCCCACAACACGGTGCCGCCCCCCACGATCAGGACGTCGTTGGTCTGCAGCGGTTCAGGGTCAGGTCGGCGTTCCACGGGTACGACGCTACGCGTGCCTCCACGACTACGACCCGAGACGGTGGGACTGTTCCGACCATGACGGTTGACGCTGCCCCCACCACGCGGTCCTCCCTCGACAGGTACTTCAAGATCTCCGAGCGAGGCTCGACCATCGAGCGCGAGCTTCGCGGAGGTCTGACGACCTTCTTCACGATGGCCTACATCGTGGTCCTCAACCCGCTCATCATCGGTACGGCGAAGGATGCTGACGGCCACGTGCTCGGCGTCCCGCAGGTCGCGGCCGTCACAGCCCTCGTGGCAGCGGTGATGACGCTGCTCATGGGCGTCGTGGGTCGCTACCCCTTCGCGCTCGCGACGGGCCTGGGCCTGAACGCCTTCGTCGCCCTGAGCATCGCCTCGGAGATGTCCTGGGCCGACGCGATGGGCCTGGTCGTGCTCGAGGGGCTCGTCATCACCGCGCTGGTCGTGGCCGGGGTACGCGGGGCGATCTTCCGGGCGATCCCCGCCGAGTTGAAGGTCGCGATCAGCGTCGGCATCGGGTTGTTCATCGCGCTGATCGGGTTCGTCGACGCCGGCTTCGTCCGCCGTACGGGAAACGGACCGGTGCCGGTGCAACTCGGCGCCACCGGCGAGCTGCGCGGCTGGCCGACGGTGGTGTTCGTCTTCGGGCTGCTCGTCGCCATCGTGCTGGTGGTGCGCAAGGTCAAGGCGGCGCTGCTCCTCGCGATCGTCATCACCACGGTCTTCGCGATCGTGGTGGAGAAGCTGTTCGAGGTCGGCGGGGCGTTCGGACCGGACGGTGCCTACCGACCGTCCGGCTTCGCGCTCAACGTGCCGGACTGGCCGAGCAAGATCTTCGATGCCCCCGACCTGGAGCTGCTCGGGAACTTCTCCTTGCTCGGCGGGTTCGCCGAGGTCGGGGTGGTGACAGCTCTGCTGTTCGTGTTCACCCTGATGCTGGCCGACTTCTTCGACACGATGGGCACCGTCGTCGGGGTCGGCGCAGAGGCGGGGCTGCTGGATGAGCAGGGCCAGCTCCCAGGGGCTGACCAGGTGCTGCTCGTCGACTCGCTCGCTGCAGTTGCGGGTGGGGCGGCCTCGGCGAGCTCGGCGACGACGTACATCGAGTCGGCTGCGGGCGTCGGCGACGGCGCGCGCACGGGCCTCGCGAGCGTTGCCACGGGGGTGCTGTTCCTGGGCGCACTCTTCCTCACCCCGCTTGTGTCGATCGTGCCCTTCGAGGCGGCGTCGCCCGCCCTCGTGGTCGTCGGGTTCCTGCTGATGACGCAGATCCGCAACATCGACTTCGAGGACGCGACGATCGCGATCCCGGCCTTCCTCACGATCGTGCTCATGCCCTTCACCTACTCGATCACCAACGGCATCGGAGCCGGCTTCGTGTCCTACGCCGTGCTGCGGCTCGCCACGGGGCGGGCCAAGGGTGTCCACCCGCTGCTGTGGGTGGTGGCCGGCCTGTTCGTCGTCTACTTCGCGATCGGCCCGATCGAAGACTGGCTCACCTGACCCGTTTGTCGTTAGCCTGGGTAATGACCTAGGCTAACGATATGCACACCGATCCCGCACTGGCCGCCGAGCTGCGCACCTCGGTCATGCGACTCGCCCGTCGGCTGCGTCGGATGCGCGCCGACACGGCGCTCTCCCTCGGCCAGCTCGCGGCCCTCGGCACGCTGGACCGCCACGGCCCCATGACGCCGGGCGAGCTCGCGGCACACGAGCGCGTCCAGCCACCGTCGATGACGCGCATCGTGAAAGCACTCGAGGAGACGGGCTACGTCACCCGCACGCCCCACGCCACCGACGGCCGCCAGGTCGTCGTCGCCCTCACCGCAGACGGAACGCGACTGCTGAAACAGGACCGCAAGCAGCGCGAAGCCTGGCTCGCCCAGCGGCTGCGCGACCTCGACCCCGAAGACCGCGAGCTGCTGCAGCGCGCCGCCGAGGTCCTGGACCGGCTGGGCCGCAGTTGAGCCCCACCTTCCGCTCGCTCGCGGTCCGCAACTACCGGCTCTTCGCGACCGGCCAGGTCATCTCGCTGTCCGGCACCTGGGCGCAGCGCGTCGCCCAGGACTGGCTCGTCCTGCAGCTCACGGACAACAGCGGGGTCGCTCTCGGCCTGGTGACCGCACTGCAGTTCCTGCCCGTCCTGCTCTTCGGCCTGTACGGCGGGGTGCTGGCCGACAGGTACGACAAGCGCCGCCTGCTCATCGGCGCCCAGGTCGCGATGGGTGCCCTGGCCCTCGTCCTCGGCGTGCTCGATCTCACCGGGGTGGTCCAGCTCTGGCATGTCTATGTCTTGGCCTTCGCCCTCGGGCTCGCCGCGGTCGTCGACACCCCCACGCGGCAGGCCTTCGTGAGCGAGATGGTCGGGCCCGGCGACCTGTCCAACGCGGTCAGCCTCAACAGCGCCACCTTCAACGCCTCCCGCATCATCGGCCCCGCCATCGCCGGCCTCGCGATCGCTCAGTGGGGCACCGGCCCGGTCTTCCTCACCAACGGCGCGTCCTTCGTGGCCGTCGTCCTCGGTCTGCTGAGGATGCGCCCGGACGAGCTGTTCCGTGGTGCCCCCACGCCCCGCGCGAAGGGCCAGGTGAGGGAAGGCCTTCGGTATGTCCGCGAGCGGCGCCACCTCGCCGTACCCATCCTGCTGGTCTTCATGATCGGCACGTTCGGCCTCAACTTCCAGATCACGCTGTCGCTCGTGGCCAAGCTGACCTTCCACCAGGGGGCCTCGCAGTTCGGCCTGCTCACCTCGGCGTTCGCGGTCGGCTCGCTGCTCGGCGCGCTCGCCAGTGCCGGCCGGGCGGCTCCCACGACGCGGCGCATGGTGCTGGCCGCGCTGACCTTCGGGGTGCTCGAGGTCGCGGTCGGCTTCGCGCCGACCTTCACCTCGATGATGGTGCTGCTCGTGCCGACCGGAGCCGCGGTGCTGCTGTTCACCACCACGGCAAACGCCCTGGTGCAGCTGGGATCCGACGCGGCAGTGCGCGGGCGCGTGATGGCGCTCTACGTGCTGGTGTTCCTGGGCGGTACGCCGGTCGGTGCGCCGCTCGTCGGGGTGCTCGCTGAGCACCTCGGCCCGCGCGCCAGCCTCATCATCGGTGGTGCGGTGTGCGCGGTCTCAGCGGTGATCGCCGCCGTACTCCTGGCGCCGGAGCGTCAGCCGACGAGCAGGTACCGCGGGGCCTTGACGCGCATGACGCTGTAGCTGCGGTCGCCGCCCAGGTTGTACTGCTCGACCAGCGCGGAGCCGTCGGAGTAGACCGCCTTGACCCAGCCGACGTGGCCGTAGCCGCCGGCGGTGAACTTGCCGTTGGCGGTGGCCGAGCCCTTGCCGTAGTAGGCGCCGCTCTCGCCGGCGTTCCACTGCGCGATGGCGCCGACGCGGGCCTTGCTGGTCACGGTGTCGCCGAGCCGGCGGGCGGCCTCGTCCCAGCTGTAGGCGCTGCCCCAGTTGTCGGAGTTGTTGATCGTGCGCCCGTGCTGGGCCAGGCGCCACGCCGCGAAGCTCACGCACTGGCGCTGCGTGAAGCCCCACTTGTCGATCGCGTAGAAGTTGCTCTGGCTCTTGTACGGGTAGTCGTTGACGCCCCACGGCTGCGAGGTGCTCGAGGTGCTCGAGGTGGTCGTCGTGCTCGTCGTACGGCGGGGAGCGGCCGCCTTGGGTGCGGCAACGGTGGTCGCGCGGCGGACGACGGGCTTCGCGGCGGGCCGGACCACCTGCACGATCCGCTTCGCGGCGGGCTTGGCGACCGGGGCAGCGACCGGGGCGGCGACCGGGGCGACCGCGGGTGCGAAGGACGGGGAGTGCTGGACGGTGTCGGGCTGCGCCACGACCGCCACAGCCGCCACGGGAGCCACGGCGGCGAGGCCGGGGGTCGAGGAGGTCAGCAGGAGGGCTGCGAGTGCAGGGGCAGCGAGGCCGAGCACGGTCGAGACCGCGTAGGGCAGGTGTCGCTGGCTGTGACGCACCGATTACTCCTTGTGAGGGGGATACACAAGGCTTCGGCGCAGTCAGGGGGTGTCTTTACCCCCTGCGGGGGATACAGGACCCGGGGTTACCGGCGGGTACGGCGGGCGAGGCGCCCCAAAGAACCGGGACGAATCGCCGAGGACAGACACGCCAGGGTGAGCAGGAGGAACGGGACGCTGACGGCCACCAGCATCACCCGGGCACCCGTGCCGACCTGCCCAAGGTGGGTGAAGACGGGCACGAGGAAGGTCAGCAGCAGGGCCGCGAGTGCCCCGTTGACCACCCGCGGCACCCACGCCTGGGGCAGCGGATCGTTCAGAGCTGCCCCACGACGTAATCGATGCAGGCCGTGAGCGCCTCGACGTCGTCAGGCTCGACCGCCGGGAACATCGCGATCCGCAGCTGGTTGCGCCCGAGCTTCCGATACGACTCGGTGTCGACGATGCCGTTCGCGCGCAGGGCCGTGGCGAGGTCGTCGGCGCGCACGCCCTCGAAGTCGATCGTCGCGGTCACCGTGCTGCGCTCGGCCGGTTTCGTCACGAACGGTGACGCGTGCGGGCTCGCCTCGGCCCACCCATAGACGATCTCGGCGGACTGTTCGCAGCGCCGCACCGACCACTCGAGCCCGCCGTTCCCGTTGATCCACTCGATCGTGTCCGCGAGGAGGAAGAGGGTGGCGAGCGCAGGGGTGTTGTAGGTCTGGTCGAGCCGGCTGTTCTGGAGGGCGATCCCGAGGTCGAGTGACGGCGGGCACCAGCGGTCGGAGGCCGCGATGGCATCGATGCGGGCGACCGCGGCGGGGGAGCACGCCGCGACCCATAGCCCCCCGTCGGAACCGAAGACCTTCTGGGGCGCGAAGTAGTAGACGTCGAACTGGTGCGCGTCGACAGGCATCGCGCCTGCGGCCGAGGTCGCGTCGACCAGGGTGAGGCCTGCATCCGTTGGTCGCTGCACCGGGGCCATGACGCCGGTCGAGGTCTCGTTGTGGGTGAGCGCATAGGTGTCGACGGACGGGTCGGCGACCGGGTCGGGATGCGTGCCGGGGTCGGACTCGATCACGATCGGCTCGTCGAGGTGGGGCGCAGCTCGGCTCGCCGCCGCGAACTTCGACGAGAACTCCCCGAACGAGAGGTGCTCGCTGCGGTGCTCGATGAGCCCGAAGATCGCCGCGTCCCAAAAGGTCGTGGTGCCGCCGTTGCCGAGCAGCACCTCGTAGTCGTCGGGCAGCGACCACAGGTCGGTGAGCCCGGTGCGCACTCGGCGCACGATGTCGCGAACCGGGTCGCGTCGGTGGCTGGTGCCGAGGAGCTGCGGGGCGGCCGCGGCGAGGTGGGCGATCGCCTCGGGCCGGACCTTCGACGGCCCCGACCCGAAGCGCCCGTCGACAGGTCGCAGCTCGGGCGGAAGCACGATCTCTCCCGGTTCAGCAGGCATCTCCCGAGCCTACGTTCCGATGATGCGTCTCTCACCCGCCTATGGCGGGGTGGGAGACGCACGACCGTGGATCAAGGGCGTGTCGGGTCATCGACGGCATGGAGCTCCTCGAACCAGCGCGGCCGCTCGCGCGCCGCCCATCGCGCGCGCACCGTTCCCCGCCGGATCGCGGCCAGCGCCTCGGGGTCGCGCAGCGCGAAGAGGATGTGGCCGCCGACCGCCACCCGTACATAGGTGCGACGTAGAGCCGGGCCGGGCCGCCGTGTGCCGCGGTGAGCGGTTCGAGCAGCCCGAGGAACGCTCGCCGTCCGACCGGTGTGCCGACGTCTCCCGCGCGCTGCATCACGAGGAGTACGGAGGCCGCGCATCCCGCGGATTCCCCGGATTCCCGGTCATGCGTCCCCCACCCTCCCATGTGCGGGTGAGGGACGCATCAAAGAGAGGGCGTCAGCCGAGCGCCACGATCTCGTCGAAGCTCGCGACCAGGTGCTCCCGGAACACGTCGGTGTCGGGGATCGCCCGTCGATCTGTGGTCACGCCGATGAAACACGTCCCGCAGTGGCTCAGCAGCACGATGTTCGCGGCCGATCCCGAGACCGGCCCGAACGCGTAGATCTCCCGGACCTCCGTGCCGCACAGGTAGAGGGGGAACGGCGACCCGGGCACGTTGCTCGTGATGAAGTCGGCGCCCTTGAGCATCGACCCGAACAGCGCCGTCGCGACCCTGCGGGGGAGACGGTTCAGCACCGTGGCGAGATGCCCGGAGAGCGCGACCGCGGGTTCTGCGCGCAGCGCCTTGCATCGGGCCGACACCTCGATCATTCGCTCGGCTGCATCGGTGATCGCGAGTGGGACGACGAGGCGCGCGGTCGTGAAGTGGTTCCCGCCCATTGTGGCACCGTCGCCACGGATGTTGATCGGCATCATCATCCGCAGGTCGTCGGACATGACGCCCCGCGCCTCGTGGTAGGTGCGCAACCCTCCGAGGACGCCGGCGACGAACGCGTCGTTGAGCGTGGCCCCCACCGCCTTCGACGCGCGTTTCAGGTCGTCGAGCGGCACGGACAGCGTCGTGACCCTTCGGTCGAGGCTGCGATCGCTGATCGCTGGTGAGAGCGGGGTCGGCGCCGGCTGGAGGAACCGGAACACCGATCCCACGGCGCGCGATGCCGACGTGAGTGCGCCCGCCGCGTCGTCGCGCAGCGATCGAGCCGCCGAGCGCGCGCCCGAGGCGGCTCCCCGGAGGCTCGTCACGGTGCGTTGCGCCTGCCACTCGAGCCCTCGGGGAACGAGGCTCATCGGCGTGAACACCGGAAGCGCCGACGGGTGGGGGTCGGGGGCGCGGGTCGCGGGCTCCCGCTCGAAGTCGAAGAGCATCATCAGGAGCTTCATGCCACCGACGCCGTCACTGATCGAGTGGTGCACCTTGAGCACGATCGCCGCGCGCTTGTCGGGGAGGGCCTCGATGAGGGTGCACTCCCAGAGCGGGCGCGATCGGTCGAAGTCGCCCATCGCCGCGGTGGCCGCGATGTCGAGCACGGCGTCGAAGGACCGAGGTTTTGGCGCGCGCACCCGGCGGACGTGGTAGCCGAGGTCGAAGTCGGGGTCGGCCGACCATGCAGGGGGCCCTATCCGCAATGCAGGTTCGATGACGCGCTGGCGCAGACGCGGGATCAGGCGCGTCCCGCGGTCGAGACGGTCGAGAAGGTCGTCCCACGCGGGCGGACGGTCGAGGACCAGCGCGGTCACGATCGTGGATCGCAGCGCCGGGTCGCGGTCGATGTTCCACATCAATGCATCGGCGTCGCCGAGCGCATGCTCGAAGCGGTCTCCCACGGGGTCCCCCCCTCCCGTTCTCGGTGTCGGCCGTTCTCGGTGTCGGCGGTTCTCGGTGTCGGCGCGGCGGCGGTCAGGCCCCGTACTTCTGGAGCCTTCCGCCGTTTGCGAGCATCAACGCCATCAGGTCCTTCAGCGGCCGCTGCCCCAGACCGCCGCCGAGGCAGTGTCGCTCCCCGAACTGCTCGGCGACGTCGCGACCCGAGCGCTCGCTCCACAGCAACGCCGGGACCGGGTGCCAGGAGTGGGCGGCCATCTGACTCGGCGTGGCGTGGTCGCCGGTGACCGCGATGACGTCGGGACCGAGCCGGCGGATCGCGGGGATCGCGTCGTCGAGCGCCTCGATCGCGGCGATCTTCCGCTCGCGATCGCCGTCCTCACCCGCCGAGTCGGTGCCCTTGTGGTGGAGGAAGAAGTAGTCGTAGTCGGCCCATGCGTCGGTCATGATCCCGAGCTGGTCCTCGAGTCCCTTCGCGTTCCCGAGGACGTCCATCCCGAGCAACCTCGCGATGCCGCGGTACATCGGGTAGACGGCGACGGCTGCTGCCCGCAGGCCGTAGCGCTCCATGAACCCGGGAAGCTCACGGTGCGTGTCGACACCGCGCAGCAGCAGCCCGTTCGCGAGCGGCTCGTCGGCGAGGACTCCGCGAACCTGCCAGGACAGATCCGCGAGCAGCGCAGCGCTGTGCGTCGCTTCGGGTGCGAGCGCACTCGGTGGGGTCGGCGCGACACCCGTGCGCTGCGGGTCGGTGTCGGAGACCCGGGGGTCGAGGTCGACGCCGCGCAGCACGACCAGGCACCGGTGCTCGCGCTCGTGACGGAAGAGCACCTCGACGCCGTCGATGCGAACCTGCTCCTGGAGGCGCTCGACGACGCGACGGGCGTCGTCGTCGGGGAGCCGGCCGGCGCGACGGTCGCTGATCGTGCCGTCGGGCGCGAGGGTGCAGAGGTTGCCCCGCGCCGCGAGGTCTCCCGCGCCGAGCTCGAAGTCGAGACCCGCGGCGGAGAGCGCGCCCCGACCGAGCTCGAACTGGTGCGGGTCGTACCCGAAGAGGCCGAGGTGACCGGGCCCGGAGCCGGGGGTGATCCCCGGCCCGACCGGTTCGCAGAGACCCGAGATGCCCTCGGCGGCGAGCGCATCGAGGTTCGGCGTGGCCGCGTCCTCGAGCTCGGTGCCGTGGTTCGCGTCGGCGTAGCCGCCGAGCCCGTCCATGACGATGAGCAGCAGCTTCGAGTCGGCCGGCTGGTGCAGGGACGACAGGTCCATCGCTCGGAACGCTACCCCCCGGCCCCCGTCCGCTTCGCAGGCCGCGTCGTCGACGTGGTCGGCGGGGCCCCGGTGGTAGTGGTGGGCGTGGTCGCGGTTTGCCACGACTCGAGGTCGAAGGTCGCCCGCATGGCTGCGAGGACGGCCGCCGCGATCCGGTCGCCGCCCGCCCGGGTGAAGTGGATCCCGTCCCCGGAGCGCACCTGCACGATCGTGCCGTCGAGGTTCCCCAGGTAGTCGGCGTACCCGCCGCCGGGCGCCGAGAGCGCCGGCACGGTGTCGACGAACACCGCCTTGCCGGGGCGCTTCTCGGCCTCGGTCCGGGCGATGTCGTTGATCAGCCGGTACCGGCTGTCGAACCGACCGGTGTTGCGCATCGGGGGGATCCCGATCCAGAAGATCGTGGTCCCCTTCGCGATGACGGAGTCCATGAGCCCACCGACCCGTCGCCGGTACTCGGCCTCCCACTCGGGCGTCCCGAACGGCCCGGTCCCGCCCTCCCCCGTGAGGGCCTGGTCGTCGTTCGAGCCGAGCGTGAGCACGAGCGCGTCCGGTACCGACGCCAGGCCTGCGATGTACGCAGGCCAGTTGAAGACCTCGGGTCGCGCGAGCCCGGTCGACACGTGGTTGTCGACCGGGCCGAGTAGCCCGATCACCCCGGTCGCGAGCCCCTGGTTGACGACGGACTGGCCGGGCGTCTCGGCGAGCGAGTCGCCGGCGATGTAGATCGCGAGCTGGTTCGACGGCGAGAACGACTCGACGGGAGGCGGTGCCGGCGGTTCGTCGCCGACTGCGGTGGGGAGCGTCGGGCTCGGGAGCGTCAGGTCGACAGCGTCGTCGTCGCCGCGCCCGATCACGCTCTTGAGCGCCCGACGGGGCAGGTCGAGGCCGACGGTGTGGCTCACGTCGTAGAGCGCGTCCCCGAGGAACGTCGCGACGTCGCGTCGCCACCCCACGTCCTGCCCGAGCGCGGTCTTGCGGATCCCGGCCGCGTTCAGCAACGAGCCGACGAGCAGGGCGACCAACGCGACGAGCCAGATCCGTGCGACCGGCATCGTGCGCCTCGGTGCAGCCTCGGATCCCTCCGCGTGGTCGTCGGCGTGCCAGTGGATGCCGCGGCGTTCGACGCCGGGGCGACGTGCGGTGGCGGAGGCGGAGCGACGACGGGGGGTCATGGTCGGCTCAGAACCTGAAGTAGATGAAGGGAGCGACGCCGCTCGGGCCCATGGTGTTGATGAGCAGGAGGACGCAGCCGAGCGCGACACCCTGGGTCACGGGCGCGAAGTAGGAGAAGCGCGCCATCGCGCGGTTCCACACGCGCTTGGGGAGGTACTGCTCCACGAATGCCGCGGTGATGGCGAGGAGCACACCGAGGGTGACGAGCGGCGCGGCGTCGAACCAGTGCGAGGGGTCGAGGAGCCGGCCGAGCACGTCGAAGGCGTTCGTGAAGCTCTCGGCGCGGAAGAACACCCAGGCGAGGCACACCACCTGGAACGTGCCGAAGCGTGCGAGGTTGCGCCGAAGGGCGGTGTCCGGTCGGTCGGGGAGCCCGCGCGCCTCGCGCGACGTTCGCCGGGAGTGCTCGAACGCGAGGAACCCGCCGTGGATCGCGCCCCATACGACGAACGTCCAGGCCGCGCCGTGCCAGAGCCCGCCGAGGACCATCGTGAGCATCAGGTTCCGATAGGTGCGCCACCGGCCCGAGCGGTTCCCCCCGAGCGGGATGTAGAGGTAGTCGCGCAGCCAGCGCGAGAGCGTCATGTGCCATCGGCGCCAGAAGTCCTGCATCGATGTCGCGGTGTAGGGGCTGTCGAAGTTCTGCGGGAAGCGGAAGCCCAGGAGCAGCGCGATCCCGATCGCGATGTCGGTGTACCCGCTGAAGTCGGCGTAGATCTGGATCGCGTAGGCATAGACCGCGATGAGCACCGTGAGCCCCGAGTGTTGGCCCGGTGACGCGAAGACCGGGTCCACGATCTCGGTGCCGAGCAGGTTCGCGATGACGACCTTCTTCGCCAAGCCGACGGCGATGAGGAAGAGCGCGCGGCTGGCGTCGACGCGGCGTGGGTCGTGGCGCGACTTGAGCTGCGGCATGAACTCGGCAGGCCGCACGATCGGACCAGCCACCACGTGGGGGAAGAACGAGAGCAGCAACGCGAAGTCGATGAGCCTGCCGGGAGTGAAGGTGCGCCGGTACACGTCGATGACGTAGCTGAGCGCCTGGAACGTGAAGAACGAGATGCCCACCGGCAGCGTGATGGCGACGATCTCCGGGGCGATGTTGATCCCGATGCGATCGAGCGAGTTCGTCGCACTGGTGATGAAGAACTCGTAGTACTTGAAGTAGCCGAGCACGCCGAGGTTGGCGACCACGGCGAGCGTGAGCCAGCGTCGGCGGACGGTGTCATCGTCCGATCGGTGGATCCGCTCGGCGAGGAGCTGGTTGATGATGGTGGATGCCGCGATGAGGAAGCAGAAGCGCCAGTTCCAGTAGCCGTAGAAGAAGTAGGACGCCGCGAGCATGAAGAGCTTCCAGCGCCGCCGCCGCGGCATCAGCAGCCAGCTGACGGGCAGCACGATCATGAAGAAGATCGCGAACGTGATCGTGGGGAAGAGCATGGGTAGAACAGTCTCGCACCCGGGTCCCAGGGGAATGAGACCGCGGATCGGTACCTAACCCCGATCATTCATGAGAGTTCGCGAGCGGGGGTCTGGTGATTCTGGTTCGTGGCGCCTGGTGGTTTCGGTGACGGTGGCGTGTGGGTCTCGGTTCCGGACCGGGTTGGGGTCGGGGACGGCGCCACGGGTCGTGTCGGGGCGTG
>JBKJSN010000071.1:0-9098 GCA_046595815.1 Mycobacteriales bacterium | reverse complement strand
CCTCGACCTCGGGGACGGGCCGCAGGCACTGGCCCCGATGCTCATCGAGACACCGGCCGGGACGGCGTACGACTACCAGGCGAGGTACGACGCGAGCTCCGACGTCCGCTACACCTCTTTGGCCGACGACGACGCGCGCCTGGACGTCCCTGCGGTGCGCGAGGTGGCCCGCCGGGTGCACACCCTGCTCGGGCTGCGGGACCTGTCGCGGGTCGACATCATCGTGACCGCCGACGGCACCCCGCAGGTGCTCGAAGCCGCTGTCACCCCGGGCCTCACGGAGACCTCTACCTTCCCGCTCGCCGTGACGAGCGCCGGGCTCGACCTCGCCGAGGTCTACGCCCGCCTGGTGGCGAACGCGAACAAGCGCGGCGGCTGACCGGTGGCTCTCACCGCCCTGCTCGACGGGGCCGTGCTCGCCGACCGGACCGGTCCCGAGCCGCGGGTGCTCGCCCTGCACGGCTGGGGGCGCACCCGCGCCGACTGGCTGCCTGCCCTGACGCGACCGGCCCTCGCGGTCGACCTCCCCGGCTTCGGCGCGTCCCCCGCGCCCCCCGAGGCGTGGGGCTCGCGGGAGTACGCCGCGCTGCTCGCGCCCCTGCTGGCAGAGGGCGGCTGGACGGTGGCCGGTCACTCGTTCGGCGGCCGGGTCGCGGTCCAGCTGGCCGCCGGTTGGCCGGCGCTGGTCGACCGGGTGGTGCTCACCGGCGTCCCGCTGCTGCGGCAGGCCGCCTCGGGCAAGGCGCCCCTGGGCTTCCGCCTGGCCAAGAAGGCGAACTCCCTCGGCCTGCTGTCCGACGCGCGGATGGAGGCCGAGCGCCGCAAGCGCGGCAGCGCCGACTACCGCGCCGCGTCCGGAGTGCTGCGCGACACCCTGGTGATGCTCGTCAACGAGGACTACCGCGCGCTGCTGCCGTCGGTCACCTGCCCGGTCGAGCTGGTGTGGGGCGCGCATGACACCGCTGCGCCGCTCGCGATGGCCCGGGAGGCGACAGGACTGCTCCCGTCGGCCACCCTGACGGTCTCGGGCACCAGCGCCCACCTGCTCGACGACGCCCTCTACGCCCGGCTCCGGGAGCGCCTGTGATCACGCTGCTGTGCCTGGTCGCGACCATCGCGGGCACCCCGCGCTGGCTGCGCGTCGCCCAGCGCGAGCACTACCTGCCCGGCTCGGTGACCTGGACCGACCAGCTGTGGCTGACGCGCTCGCGGGTGTCGCTCGCCCTGCTGCTCCCCGTGGTCGGCCTGTTCGCCCTCGGCGTCCTCGTGAGCCCCTGGTGGTACGTCGCCAGTGCTGCCCTGGCCCAGGCCACGCCGGTCGGACTGCCCTACCGCGGCCGCACCTCGAAGCTGGCGTGGACCCCGCGCGTCCGGCGGCTTACGATCGTGCTGGCCGTCCTGGTGATCGCCCTCGCGGTGCTCGGCCCGGCGTTCGCCGCCTGCACGTCGCTGTTCCTCACCAGCCTGGTCGACCTCGCCCTCGTCCTGGTCAGCCCGGTCGAGAAGCGGCTCGCCCGGACCTTCCTCGAGCAGGCGCGCGCCAAGGTCGCGAAGGTGCGCCCCACGGTCGTGGCCATCACCGGGTCGTACGGCAAGACGACGACGAAGAACTACCTCGCCCACCTGCTGTCGCAGACCCACACCGTGCTGGCGAGCCCCGCGTCGTTCAACAACGCGATGGGACTGTCCCGCGCGGTGAACGAGGGGCTCGTGCCGGGGACCGAGGTGTTCGTCGCCGAGATGGGCACCTACGGCAAGGGCGAGATCGCCGGTCTGTGCGAGGTGTTCCCGCCCGACATCGCGGTGCTGACCGCCATCGGCGAGGTGCACCTGCAGCGGATGAAGACCCGCGAGGGCGTGCTCGCCGCGAAGGCCGAGATCACCGTCAAGGCCGGGACCGTCGTCGTGAACGCCGACGACGACCTGCTCGCCGGCCTCGCCGACCGCCTCACCCAGCAGGGCAAGCGGGTCATCCGCTGCTCGGTCACCGACCGCTCCGCCGAGGTCGCGATCGTCGAGGGCCGGCTGCTCGTCGCCGGCGCCGACCTCGGACCGGCCGACCTGCCCGACTCGGTGCACCCGAGCAACGCCGCCTGCGCCGTCGGTGCTGCCCTGGCCCTCGGCGACGACGTGGCGCTGCTGCGCCCGCGCCTGTCGCACCTGCCGACCGTCGCGCACCGCCTCGAGCCGCTCGCCCAGGACGGCGGGTCGTGGATCCTCGACGACACCTACAACTCCAACCCCGCCGGGGCGGCCGAGGCGGTGCGCCGCGCGACGTCGCTCGCCGCCCGCTCGGGGGGCAAGGTGCACGTCGTGACCCCGGGCATGGTGGAGCTCGGCAGCGTGCAGAAGCAGCGCAACACCGAGCTCGGCCAGGTGGTCCGCGGGGCCGGTGCGGCAACCCTCGTGGTGATCGGCCGCACCAACGGTTCGGCGCTGCGCAAGGGGGGCACAGGCGGCGGGACCGAGATCATCAGCGTCGCGACGCGCGCGGCCGCCGTCGCGCTCGTCGAGCAGAAGTCGCGCGCCGGTGACGTCGTACTGTTCGAGAACGACCTGCCCGACCACTACCCGTGACCGACTGAGGAGCCCCCTGTGCTGGCCATCGTCTTCGGGGGCCCCTCGCCCGAGCACGACATCTCGATCCTGACCGGCCTGCTGTCGGAGCGGGTGCTGCGCGAGGCCGGGCACGACGTGCTCCCGCTCTACTGGACGCGCACCGGCGACTGGGTGCAGTGCCCCCCGGGCTCGGAGGCTAAGGACTTCCTCGAGGGTCCGCCGCGTGGGTCGACCCCGTTGTCGCTCGTCGTGGGCGAGGGGTTCGTCACGCGCAAGAAGGGCCTGGGCGGCGGCAAGGCCGTGGCCCTGGACGCCGCGCTCAACTGCTGCCACGGCGGGGCGGGTGAGAACGGCGGGCTCAACGCCGTCTTCGAGCAGACCGGTATCGCGCTGACCGGTGGCCCGGCTCCGCAGGCCGCTCTCGGGATGGACAAGCTCGCCTTCGGCGCCGTGCTGCAGGCCCACGGAATCCCGACGCTGCAGCGGTTCTCGGTGGGTTCGGATGTGCCCTTCGCGGGCCCGTACATCGTCAAGCCCCGCTTCGGTGGCTCCTCCATCGGCATCGAGGTCGTGGAGGACCTCGCCACCGCCGAGGCGCTCGCGAAGAGCTCGGTGCACCTACGCTCCGGTGCCGTCATCGAGCCGTTCAGCAAGGGCGCTGTGGACCTCAACATGGCCTACCGCACCTACCCCGACGTCGAGGTGTCGCTGCTGGAGAAGCCGCTTGCCCCGACGGGTGAGGGGATCTACAGCTACGGCCAGAAGTACCTGCAGGCAGAGGGCCTCGTGGCTGCTCCGCGGGAGCTGCCCGCCAAGGTTCCCGCGACGGTGCTCAAGGAGGCCGAGCGGCTGACTCGCGCCGTGCTCACCGCCACCGGGATCCGCGGCGTGGGCCGGCTCGACTTCCTGATGATCGGCAAGAAGCTGCACGTCAACGAGATCAACACGATCCCCGGCTCGCTCAGCCTCTACCTGTGGCCGGCGGAGACGAAGGCCTCCGAGCTGCTCCTCGCGGCGGTCGAGGAGGCGCGTCGCCTGGTAACCGCCGTACCCGCGCCGTTCGAGCCCGGTGCCGCGCTGCGCGCCGCCGGTGGCATGGCCGGCAAGCTCGGCCAGATCGGCTCCGCGGGCTGAACGCCGACCTGACCCTCCAGCGCTGGGACGGTACGGACGTGGCGGGCCTGACCGCCTTGCTCCACAGGGCGTACGCCGACCTCGCCGGCGCCGGGCTCGACTACGTGGCGGCGACCCAGACCGAGGACGTGACACTCCGCCGCACCCTCGGACGGGAATGCTGGGTCCTCGCCGGGCCCGAGGGGTTCGTCGGCACCGTCACCGTGGCTCCGCCGGGCGTCCAGGGCGGCTGCGCCTGGTACGAGCGGCCGGACGTCGCGATGTTCGGCATGTTCGCGGTCGACCCCCGGCTGCGGTCGACGGGGCTTGGCTCCGCGCTGCTCGAGCACGCCGAGGGTCGGGCCCGGGCCTTGGGCGCGACGGAGCTGGCGCTCGACACCGCCGAGGGAGCCGCCCACCTGATCGCCTACTACGGGCAGCGGGGTTACCGGGCGGTGGATCGAGCGGACTGGCCCATGACCGGCTTCCAGAGCGTCGTGATGAGCAAGACCCTCTAGTCAGGTTCCTGCACCTTGATCCACAGGTCGCGGAACGGCACCTCCTGCAGCACCTTCAACCGAGGGTCAGGTACGGCGAGCAGCCGGCCTGTGACGAGCGGCTTCAGGTGAGCCAGGCGCCGGTCCGCGAGCACCGCGTCGACCGCCTTCTGGTCCCCTCCGACGACTAAGGCATCCACCGTCCGGTCGAGCAGCACCTTGGCGGCGTCGGTGGCCGCGGCGGCGTAGGCGACCACGGCCTGGCCCTCGCGCCGGCGGGCGAAGCGCTGCTGCGACCAGCCCCCGGCAGCTGTGCGGCCTTGGACGTTGCGTGAGCCGACCTTGGAGGCGACCAGGCGCGAGCCGGTGAACACCCCGGCCGCGTGCCCGCCGAGCCGCACGAGCAGCACCCCGACCGTGCGCTCGCGCAGGGCATGCTCGACCAACCCCTCGCTCAGCGGGGGGAAAGGCACCTCGACGGTGGCCACGGACCCGTCGGCAGCGGTGTAGGTCACCTCCGCCGGGCCGGCCTCGACCGTCGTCGGGCCGTGGCGCTCCTCGAAACCGGCCAGCCAGCGGGCGAGCCGCTCAGGGGCGACGGTCACCCATCGCCCGCCGCCGGCCGCGGGCCCGCCGCTCACGCGACCGGTGGTGGGTTCCGGAACAGCGGAAGACCGCCCTGCTGGCGGGTGATCCGGCCCTCGGAGGCGTGCTTGTTCGAGGCCACGAGGTCAGACGTTACGCAGTCGGCGGTGCAGCCGTCGGCCCAACCGACCAGGACGCGGCCCTGGCGGTCCACGGTGATGTCCATGAAGTCCAGCAGGTTGCGGTCGCCGATCGCCGAGTCGCAGCCTGCCCCGCTCATGCAGATCCGGCCGCGCTGCACCGGGTCGTTGCCCGTCACCTTGACCGTGCGCCAGGTCTTCCCGCGGTCGTAGGTCGTGGAGATGTACAGGTGGTAGGAGGCCCCGACGTACCTGGTCTTGGTCTCGTCCTTGCCGTAGTTCACGTTCTGGCCCGGACCTTCGGTGGTGGTCGCCAGGAACGCCACGGCGGCCCGGTCGCCGTCGCCGGCCACCGGCATCGGGAAGATCGCGTTGTACAAGCCGAGGCGCGAGGACAGGTTGGTCGGGGTGCCCCACGTGATGCCCCGGTCGCGGCTCACCGTGACCATGCTCTGGCCCTGGTAGTCGCTGTAGCTGAAGTACACCGTCCCGTCGCGCCCGGTGCCGACCGACGGGTCGCCCTCACCGCCGCGAGCTCCCGGGACCCGGCGCACCGTCCAGGTGAGCCCGGCGTCGGTGGAGACGGCCACGGCAGGTGCGCCGCCGCAGTCGGAGTTCGGGACGTAGACAGTGCCGTCGGGCGCCACCTTGACGTGCCCGTGCAGCCCGCCGCAGTCCGCCAGCGAGTAGATCGGGACGCTGGCCCCGAAGGTGAGGCCACCGGTGTCGGAGCGAGCACACAGCGCGGTGACGATGTCCTGCGAGCAGTAGTAGACCGTGTGCGGGTAGCTCGTCGCCGGGCGCACCGTCGACTCGGTCGGATACGGCCCGCCGCCGACGGTCTGGTGGTCTGCCCCGGCGGGGAGCCCGCTGCCCTCGCTGGCGGTCCAGGTCTTGCCGTCGTCGTCGCTGTAGGCCATCGCACTACCCGCAAGGGTGAGCTGGGAGACGAACAATCGCCCGGTCGCGCTGTCGAGGAACGCGATCGGGTCGAGCGAGATGAGCGAGGTCTGCAGCCCCGCGGTCTCGTCCCAGGTCGAGCTCGTGCCCGTGCCGAACGCGACCTTGTAGGTGTCGAGCCCCGCCTGCAGGAAGGCCGCGCCGCTCTTCCAGTTCACACCGACCGAGGGCTCGCCGGCGTCGCGCGCCGCGCCTGCCTGCTGGTACGTCGTGTAGCTGGGGCCGGACGCCGACGGCGGCCGCTTCGCACCGGCGGCCGGGAGGGCGAGAGCGAGGGCGGCGACGAGCGCGCCCGCGAGCAGGGAGGTGCGGCGGGACAACGGTGCTCCTGACGATCAGTCACGGGCGGCTGGGTGGGGGTGGCCCGTAGGGCAGTGGAACGCCCTTGCTGAGGAGTGATTTCGACGTACCCGCGCCGAAGTCCTGCTAGCGGACGGTGACCCGCCGGAACGGCTCAGCCAGCCGGCCCTCCGGGAGGCCCGCGGCGCCCGCCTGGTTGGTCGCCCAGCCGCGCAGCAGGTCCTCGAGGTCGTCCATGTGCGCGGTCTGGCTGGCGTGCCGGCGCAGCGCGGCCACCTTCTTGTCGAAGACCTCGGTGATGTCGACCCAGTGGTTGGGCGTCGGGCCGCCCATCACCCACAGGTCGTGCACGGTCCACGCCTGGAGCCCCTCGTCCTCGAGCAGCGAGGTGTGGGTGAAGGGGTTTCGCGCGTCGGGGTAGACCGCGGCCAGCGAGGCCTCGCCAGCGGCTCGGTGGTCCGGGTGCGAGGCGGGCAGTCGGTCCCAGCTGATCTCCGGGCTCTGGATGAGCACCCGCTCCGGCCGCACCTGGCGGATCACGCGGCTCAGGTCGCGGCGCAGCGCGAAGGTCGCCTCGAGCTGCCCGTCGGGGTAGCCGAGGAAGACGACCTCCTGCGCACCGACCTCCTTGGCGGCGTCGCGCTGCTCCTGCTGTCGGATACCCGCGATCTGCTCGCGGGGGACGGCGGGGTCGAAACCGCCCGCGTCCCCGTTGGTGCACAGGCAGTAGGTGACCTCGGTGCCCTCGGCCGCCCACGTGGCGACGGTCCCGGCCGCGCCGAAGTCGACGTCGTCCGGGTGGGCGGCGATGACCAGAGCACGCTCCACAGCATCCATGCGGGCAGCCTCTCACGGGGAAGTCGGCGGGGGTGTGCGAGCGTTGTGGTGCACACAGGAGGAACTGACGCATGCGCAAGCTGGACCCGTCCGAGCTCTACGACCTTGACCCGGACCGACCCGACCTTTCAGGCGTCGTGCTGGTGCAGGCCCTGGACGGCTTCATCGACGCCGGAGGGGCGCGCAGGCTGGCCGCGCAGCACCTGCTGGCCAACCTCGAGCACCGGGTGCTCGTGCGCTTCGACCACGACCAGCTCTACGACTACCGCGCCCGTCGGCCGATCATGGTCTTCGCCAAGGACCACTGGGAGTCCTACGACGCCCCGGAACTGGCCATCCACCTGGTGCACGACCTCGACGGCGCACCCTTCCTGCTGCTGGCCGGGCCGGAACCGGACGTGCAGTGGGAGCGCTTCGTCGCTGCCGTGCAGCAGTTGTGCCACACCCTCGGAGTACGCCGGTCGATCGGCCTCAACGCGATCCCCATGGGCCTGCCGCACACCCGCCCCGTCGGGGTGATCGCGCACGGCGTCCCGCGCTCGCTCGTCGAGGGGTACGAGCCGTGGATCGAGACGGTTCAGGTCCCCGGCAGCGCCGGCCACCTGCTCGAGCACCGGCTGGCTGAGGCGGGGCTGGAGGCGATGGGTTTCGCCGTACACGTGCCGCACTACGTCTCCCAGTCCGCCTACCCAGCGGCGGCAGCTCAGCTCGTCCGTGAGGTCGCCAAGAACGGCGGGCTGCACCTGCCCGTGGATGCCCTGGACCTGGCCGCAGCCGAGACCCGCATCACCCTGGACGAGCAGGTGGCCGGTGCGCCCGAGGTGGCCGAGGTGGTGCACCAGCTCGAGCAGCAGTACGACGCCTTCGTCAGCGGGCGGGGGCGGTCGCTGCTCGCGTCGGAGATCAGTGAGGCCGAGCTCCCGACCGCCGATGAGCTCGGGGCCGAGCTGGAGAGGTTCCTCGCCGAGCAGTAACCCCCGTTGTGTCCTCCGAAGTGGCCACCTCCACACGGAGACCCTGAGGACGCAAGGAGGGGAGGCGGGGCACCTAGGATGAACGGGTGTTCGACATGCCCGTGACCTCCGACCCCCGTATCGAGCGGCTGCTCGAGGGGCTCAACCCCCAGCAACGGCAGGCGGTCGTGCACGAAGGCGGCCCCCTGCTCGTCGTCGCCGGAGCCGGCTCGGGCAAGACCAAGGTGCTGACGACCCGGGTGGCCTACCTGCTGGCCGCGCGTGGTGCGAGCCCGGGTGAGGTCCTCGCCATCACCTTCACCAACAAAGCCGCCGGTGAGATGAAGGAGCGGGTCGCCGCCCTCGTCGGTGGCCGCGCCCGAGTCATGTGGGTGAGCACCTTCCACTCCGCGTGCGTCCGCATCCTGCGCGCGGAGTCCAAGAAGCTCGGCTTCACGAGCACGTTCTCGATCTACGACCAGGCCGACGCGCAGCGGCTGATGACGCTGGTGTGCCGCGACCTGGACCTGGACCCCAAGCGCTTCCCAGCCCGTCAGTTCAGCAACCAGGTCAGCGATCTGAAGAACGAGCTCATCGACGAGGAGGCCGCCGCGGCGAAGGCGAGCAACCTGCACGAGCAGACCCGGGCCGAGGTCTACCGCGAGTACCAGCGCCGGCTGCGCCAGGCCAACGCCATGGACTTCGACGACCTCATCATGACCACGGTCAACCTGCTGCAGGCCTTCCCCGACGTCGCCGAGCACTACCGGCGGCGGTTCCGGCACGTGCTGGTCGATGAGTACCAAGACACCAACCACGCGCAGTACACCCTCGTGCGGGAGCTGACCGCGCCGGTGGGCGAGCTCGGGGCAGCCGAGCTGTGCGTGGTGGGTGACGCGGACCAGTCGATCTACGCCTTCCGGGGCGCCGACATCCGCAACATCTTGGACTTCGAGGTCGACTACCCCGACGCCACGACGGTGATGCTCGAGCAGAACTACCGCTCGACCCAGCGGATCCTGACCGCCGCCAACGCGGTGATCGCCAAGAACGAGGGGCGCAAGGACAAGCGCCTGTGGACCGACGCCGGCGATGGTCACCTGATCGTCGGCTACGTCGCCGATAACGAGCACGACGAGGCCGCCTTCGTGGCC
>JBKJSN010000176.1:0-6722 GCA_046595815.1 Mycobacteriales bacterium | reverse complement strand
GGCGCCCGTGAGTGCCTTCACCCCCTTGGTCGCCATGGTCGGTGCGCACGTGCCGCCTTCAGCCCTGCGCTACGTCACGAGCCCCAGGTACGCGCCGAGCTGAAGCAGACCGTTCGGGGTCGCGGGTAGGTGGTCGGCGAGAGTGGGAGCGTGCAGCAGGATGGCGGCCCACTGGCCGCGGGAGACTGCGACGTTGAGGCGGTTGCGGGAAAGCAGGAAGTCCATGCCACGCGGGACGTCGGCAGGGGATGAGGCAGCCAACGACACGATGACGACGGCGGCCTCCCGGCCCTGGAGCTTGTCGACCGTGCCGACGAGGACGCCGGGGTGTCCAGCGGTGACGAGCTGTCGACGGATCTCGTTGACCTGCGCGTTGTAGCCCGCGACGACCAGCAGGTCCGCCTCGCCGAGCGGACGTGCCGATTCTGTGGCCGAAGGCGTCCAGACAAGGCCCAGGAGTGACCGCACCGAGGCGACGGCCTCGGCGGCCTCCTCCGATGAGCTCACGGCGTTACCGACGTGGTGAACCGGTCTCGGGTGCAACCCTGGCGGGAAACCCTCGAGCGATCTGCCGGACGTGGCAGGCACGTGAGCGTGCAGTTTGCCGTCGTAGGAGAGGGCGGAGACTCTCTCGCACAGTGCTGGGTGCATCCGCCACGACGCCGGTAGGAAGTACCCCCGGTCGGCGGCGAGGGTGGCTCGGTCTTCCATCAGCCACCCGAGAGCCGAGCCGTCGACGGGCTCGGGATGGGTGCCCTGGGAGACCTGTGGCAACTGCTGGGGATCCCCCAGCAGCAGCAAACGCTGGGCGCTCACCGAGACCGCCAAGGTGTTCGCCATCGAGAACTGCCCGGCCTCGTCGACCACGAGCAGATCGAGCTGTTCGCGGGCCACCCGGTCGGTGTGAACGAAGTCCCAAGCGGTGCCGCCGAGCAGACAGCCAACTTGGGCGTGGGCGTCGAGGAACCTCGCGAAGCGGCCGGGGTCGAGTGCCGTCCAGGTACCCCGGGATGCGTTGTCCTTCTTGACGGCGCGATCTGCCGGGACCCCGGCTTGGATTGCGGCGTCGAGGAAGTTCCCGATCACCGCATGCGACTGGGCGACCACGCCCACTCGCCAGCCGTCGGCCACCAGGGCCGCGACGACGTGTGCGCCGAGGTACGTCTTCCCCGTGCCGGGTGGGCCCTGCACGGCCACGTAGGAGCCGCTGCGACGTCGCACCGCTTCGAGGACGGCGGCGATCCGCTCGTCACTCGTGGCGCCCTCATCGATGCTCGGCAACTCCGCCTGGCCCTGGGCCGCCGTGTGCCGGCGAAGGAGCGCGACGCCAGGCTGGTCGGGCAGGGTGCCGCCGGCCGCCGACGCTGCCAGCTCACGCAGTGCGACTCGGAGTCGATCGGTGGAGGGCGGCCCGTCCGGCACGAGCGCCATGGGGAGCTCGGCGTACTCCGACTGCCCCTTCTTCAGCTTCACGTCGAAGACGACCAGGTCACGGTCGTGATCATCGGGATCGAGGTGCGATGCGGACCCGAGGGCTCCGGAGGAAGAGACGGCGCGGCAGCCGTCTTGAGGGACAACGAGTCCCTCCGGTACGGGCAGCTCGAAGACAGGCTGTGCCGAGGAACCGGGCACGCTGCCCGGACCCCAGGCTCCCGCGAGGATCAGGCGCCGGGCCAGGTTGGACCTTGGTGTCGGACGCTCCCACGGTCCGGCTTCGAGCACCTCGTCGACGACGAACACGTCGCGGGTGTCGGCCCAGTCCTCGACCGGCTCGCGCAGCCGGGCGAAGTGCGCCCACCAGAAGGGCTTCTCCTCGCGCTGGTGGTAGCCGAGGGCCGCGGCCAGCATCCGCAGTGACGGCGCGTCCGGGTGGTCGCCGAGCGCATCGGCCTGGGCACGGAGCTCCTCGGCCAGCTCGTCGGTGTCCGCGTCGTCGTCGGTGCCGGTGTCGGAGTGCAGTGGGTGCTCGGCGCTTTCCTCCTGGGGCACCAGGCTGCGGAGCCAGTCGCGCAGGCGCAGCGTCGACAGGCAGTCGTAGGTGTTGTAGTCGACGATCGCCTTCAGGACGGTCTCGGCCTGCTCAAGCTCACCATCCTCGACAAGGGCTGCGTACCGCGCGTACTCCGTGATGGACTCCGCGGCGTTGTCGACGCCGGTGCGCAGCTCGGCGCCCATGTAGAGCGGCTCGAGCTTCTTGATGCTGTACGACGGTTGCGAGACGCGTACGGCGGCGCGGACCGTTGCGTAGAGGTCGACGAGCACGCCCTTGCGGAACAGGTCGTCGACGACGTCCTCTCCCACCGCATGCCGGGCGGCGAGGCGTGCGAGGGCGGAGCGCTCGTAGGAGGCGTAGTGGTAGATGCGCAGGTCCGGGTGCTTGCTGCGGCGCGCCTGGACGTAGGCGAGGAAGTCGGTGAGCGCCTTCTTCTCCTGCGCGCGGTCGTGAGCGAGGAAGGCCTTGAAGTCGCCGGTGTCGGCCTCGACGACGCCGAACAGGTACTCCAGGCCGCTGTGCCCGTCGCCGCAGTCCCAGAGCGGGTCGCCCTCGAAGTCGAAGAACAGGTCTCCCGGGCTGGGTGCGGGCAGCGCGCGCAGGGGACCGTCGTCGACGACCTCGTGGTGGACGTCTGGCTGGCCGTTCTCCTTGTGAGGGCGGCCGTCCTGGTCGGACTGCATCCGGGCCTGCTGCCGCAGGCGCTCGAGGGCGGTGCTGCCGATGCCGGCGACCGGGCCCGTCGAGGTCGCGAGCTGCTCGACGGTGGTGACGCCGGCTTCGGCGAGGCGCACTCGCTGGCTGAGCCTCAGGCCAGCAACGAGCAGCACGTCACGGCGGGCCGTTGCCTCGGCGGCGCAGTCCTCGCACCGGCCGCAGGCGGTGAAGCGCGGGTCCGTCCACTCGGCGCAGGTGTCGCCCGCGTGGTGGGTGTCGAGCACCTCCTCCAGCCGGGTCCGCCGGTGGCGGTAGACGGCGAGCAGCTCGTCCACGGGGAAGCTGGCCCGGCTGTTGTCGCCCAGGATGAGCTCGACCCTGTCGTGCAGGGGGATGTCGTTGCGCAGCAGCTGATCGGCGTACCCGGCGAGCTGCAGCAGCGCCGGCACCTTGGCGTGCCGGGCGAGCTTGGTGTCGAGAACGGCGTACCGGCCTTTGCGGAGCTCGAGGAAGTCGCTGCGGCCGTGGAACCTGCCGTCGAAGAACGACCCCTGGTAGACGACATCGGCCTGGTCGGTCATCGCGGTGAGGGTCGTGGTCATGGCGGCGGTGAGGGCTTGCGCGCTCCCGTAGTCGCCCTTGGAGGGGAGGACGGCTACGCCGCCGGGCGTGCCGGGGGAGTGCTCGCCGTGCCGGGTGAGATAGCCGGCTAGCACCCGCTGCTCGTGGGCGTCGCCGAGGATCGCGGCCCGTGCCAGGAGGGCGTCCTCCGCGTGCTGCAGGGTGGCGCGGCCCAGCTTGGCGTCCAGGCGCCGGAGCAGGGCGAACTCGCACTGCGTCGCGACCGCGAGGTCGGTGGGCGAGTAGACGATCGTGCCGTCGAGCAGGAACACGGTTTCCCTTTGTCGGAGAGGAGGT
This sequence comes from Mycobacteriales bacterium, assembly GCA_046595815.1. GTDB lineage: Bacteria > Actinomycetota > Actinomycetes > Mycobacteriales > SCTD01 > RYN-111. The sequence goes on along the minus strand of JBKJSN010000176.1, from coordinate 3,154 downwards.
TGGTGCTCAGGCCGGATGACAGCGGGTGAGCTCGATGCCCACTTCCCTGTAGGCGTCGTCGGGATCTGGCCGGTTGAAGGCGTAACCCGCCGCGGTGAGGTCGCGATCCTCACCCTTCAGGATCCAGGCGACGCGCAGGTCCGCGTCCAGCGCGTCGACGATTTCCTCCGCCGTGTCCAAGGCCTTGCACTTCTCTCGGAGCGAGCGGATGGGCATGACGTGCTCGCAGTGGAACACCACGCGTCCGTGGTCGAACGCGGCTTGCTCGTGCCAGGTCATCTGGCACAGGTCGATGCCGATCTCGTCGGCCGTGCGCAGCGCCGCAATGCTGACCTCGGGCCGGCGCAGGGCCGGCACCACGATGTCGCAGAACTTCCGCAGGTCGATGGAGAGCGATTCGTTGAGCCGCGAGGTCTGGCGGGTGCTGAGCGACCACTCCCTGCCGAGCGAGGCCTTGGCGAGAAAGCTGCGTGCGAAGGGCAGTGTTGCCTCACGGAAGCTAGGCACCCTGTTGGGCGTCACACCGGCAACCCTCGGTGGGGGGTCGATGTAGCCCTCGAGGGGCGGAGTCTCCTGACCGCCGGTGTCCTCCTCCGGCTGGGTCGAGACCGGGTCGAGGTTGAGGTAGCGGACGGGGTTGGCAGCGCCCTGCGGGAAGAGCGCTCGCACGTCCATACCGATGAGGTGCTGCAGGTCTTCGGCAGGCTCGCCCTCGAACCCCCAGCGTGGCTTGCCGGGCTCATCGTGCTGCCAGTCGCGATCACCCTGAGCCCGCGCTTGCCAGCCATGGATGCGGAACACTCCGCGCACGGTGCCGTCAGCGACGGCCAGCGCGTACTCGGCCTGCTCGCGCTTGTCGCCCATCCGCCACCAGCCGTGCGTGATGTCGTAGACCGCGTCGGCGTCCATGCCCTCGCGGTACAACCGGGAGACGCGGAACAACACACACGGGACGTCGATGTCACTCAGCTCTGGCACGGGACCTCGTTCTTGTCGGTTCTTCGGTGGGCGAGTGGTTGCAGGCGCGGGGTTCCCCCGCGTTCTGGGCGGCACGTCGTGCAGGTCGTGATCCGCGGGGTAAGAGCAGTAGCGGCAGCCCGTGCCGTCGACGACCTTCGGGAGCCAGCCGTGCGGGGCGTCAGGGTCAAAGGGCGGAGTCATCATGTGGACCAGCTCGAGGTCGGCCTGCGGGTCGTCCTCATCGCCGCACGCGGCGGCCGGGTAGCGACTGGCCCAGGCGTCGGCTGCTGCGCGCTGGAACGCCAAGAGCTCCGCACGTGTCGCGAAGGCGGCGGCCGGCGCGCGTCGCGGCGCAAAGAAGCTCTCGTTCACGGGAGAGGCGTCCGGGAGCAGGGTGAGTAGCTCCTCGACGGCACTCGCAAGGTCCGCCGCGGGAAAGGGTCCTTCGGTGAAGACGAATCCGAGGTTGCTCGTCGCGGCGTTCAGCCACTCGAGGGGAGTGGTTGGCCGAACGTCGATCATGCCGGCGCTGAGCGCGATGCGCTCGTCGTCCACCCCTTCCCAGGGAGACCGCCCGCCCGAGCCCGTGACGTAGCGAGCCCCGGCGCCGTCTGCTGCGACGCCGAATGCTGGCCCTCCGCCGAGCTCAACGAACTGGCGAAGGATGCAGTAGAGCGCTTCTGGTGCAGGCGCGTCCGCGTCGGGCCGACTATCGGGCGTGCCTGCGCTCATCCAGTGTCCCCCCGCTCGGTGGAGCAATCCTTGTGGATCCTGCTGAAAAGGGACGACTGACACGCCGCCCTCGTCCCCGACGCCGTAAAGCACCTCATGAACGACGCGGGCAAGGGCGAGGGCGGCCTCCGGTAGGTCGGCGCGTACGTCGAGCATCTGCCAGTGGTTGGGGGCGTCCGGTCCGACCGGCGGATGAAAGCCGAGCAGTTGCAGCGACCTGCGCTGCTCGAACGTGAACGGCGGATCACCGTGCCGAAACTGATCGCTCGAGACCTCGATGACCAACCCGGCGGGGAACTTGGCCCACTGGACGTAGGAGCTCTCGGCGACGCCGATCGAGTTGTTGCCATCCTCCTCCCAGGACTGCTCCATGAGCAGGAGGAGGAGGTCCCTCGTGCCCAGCAGAATGGACGATGCGACGGTCACGCGCGGCTCACCACGAGGCCGCCGGCGACGAAGGCCTCGATGAAGAAGCCGTGCAGGGGGTGGCCTTCGCCGAGCTCGGCAGCGATCCGGCCGAGCTGCATCGCATCGAGCTGCGCGCCGGGCACGATCGCGGCCGCGGTGGGCGTGAGCCGCACGTACGCGGCGAGCTCCCAGTCCTCCACCATCAGGCCCTGCTCAGGGTTCAGGCCCTGCGGCACCAGGAGCAGGAACGTCGCGGTGTTCCGGCGGCCGCGGGTTCGGCTGTTGCGGCTGACGGTGGAGGACATCGCCTTGCTGGCCCGCGACGAGTCGTACCTCGCCTCCTCGGCCAGGGACTGCACGACGCGCAGCTCGTCCATCAGGGGTGAAGCGCAGGGCGAGGCGAGGTCGAGGCCGGAGGAGTCGAAGGAGGCACGGACCGAGCCCAGCAGCAGGTCGGCCTCGTCGATCCGCCCTTCGGCGAGCAGCGCAGCGGCGTCCTTCTTGGTCTGCTGCGTCTGCTGGAAAAGTGCCTCGGTCACGACTTCGGGCGCCGGCACCCGTCCGGCGGCCTGGTCACCGGGCACGACGTTGACGGTGACGGGCATCGTCGCGGTGTGCTGCACGAGGTCGGGCAACGAGACGTGCGTGAGGGTCAGGGTCGCGACCTGGTGCAGGCCGAGGGCGGCGAGACCAGGCAGGGCAAGGCGCATGACCAGGCGCCGGGTCTCGCCGGCGTAGAACGAGCCGAGCTCGACCATGAAGCCGTCGCTCAGGCCGACCGCTGGCAGCTGGTTGAGCAGCGTCGCGCCCTTCACCTCAGGGGAGAGCGCGACCGTGAGCGAGCAGGCCTGCGCGACCTGGGTGAGCAGCCCGTCGACCTCCCCAGCGATGACGGCAGCTGCGGTGTCGGGGTCCTCGGCGAAGTGCTCGTTGCCGCGTCCGCCCGCGGCGACCGCGGACAGCAGGCTCTCGTCGTACCCCAGGCCCATGCCGATCGTGCTGGTCGTGACGCCGTCGCTCGCGGCCTTGGTGGCGACGCCGCCGAGAGTCGCGG
>JBKJSN010000079.1:0-30325 GCA_046595815.1 Mycobacteriales bacterium | reverse complement strand
ACGGATCCAGCGATCATCCGGAACTTCTGCATCATCGCCCACATCGACCACGGCAAGTCGACGCTTGCCGACCGGATGCTGCAGCTCACCGGTGTGGTGGACCCCCGGCAGATGCGCGCGCAGTACCTCGACAAGATGGACATCGAGCGCGAGCGGGGCATCACCATCAAGTCGCAGAACGTGCGGCTGCCCTGGACGGCGGACGACGGCAAGGACTACGTCCTGAACATGATCGACACGCCCGGCCACGTCGACTTCACCTACGAGGTGTCCCGCTCGCTCGCTGCCTGCGAGGGCACGCTGTTGCTGGTCGACGCCGCGCAGGGGATCGAGGCGCAGACGCTCGCAAACCTCTACCTCGCGCTCGAGAACGACCTGCACATCATCCCGGTGCTCAACAAGATCGACCTGCCGGCGGCGCAGCCGGACAAGTACGCCGAGGAGATCGCCAAGATCATCGGCTGCGAACCCGACGACGTGCTGCGGATCAGCGCCAAGACGGGCCAGGGTGTTCCGGAGGTCCTCAACGCGATCGTGCGCGACGTCCCCGCTCCGGTCGGCGACTCCGCCGGCCCCGCCCGAGCGATGATCTTCGACTCCGTGTACGACGCCTACCGCGGCGTGATCACCTACGTCCGCGTCGTCGACGGCCAGCTGTCCACCAAGGACCGCGGCTTGATGATGTCGACCCAGAACGCCCACGAGATCCTCGAGGTCGGCGTGGTGTCGCCCGAGATGATGCCGACGGAGTTCCTGTCAGCTGGCGAGGTCGGCTACGTCATCCCCGGCGTGAAGAACGTCCGCCAGGCCCGCGTCGGCGACACCCTCACGACGGTGAAGAACCCGGCTCTTGCCTCGCTCGGTGGCTACCGCGACCCCAAGCCGATGGTCTTCTCTGGGCTCTACCCGCTGGACGGCAGCGACTTCCCGGCGCTGCGCGAGGCCTTGGACAAGCTGCGCCTCAACGACGCGGCGCTGGTCTACGAGCCCGAGTCCTCGGGGGCCCTCGGCTTCGGCTTCCGAGTCGGCTTCCTGGGGCTGCTGCACCTGGTGATCGTGCGGGAGCGCCTCGTGCGCGAGCACGGCCTGGACCTCATCTCCACCGCTCCCAACGTCGTCTACCGCTGCGCGCTGGAGACCGGCGAGGAGATCGTCGTGACCAACCCCTCAGACTGGCCGACCAAGGGCAAGATCGATGAGATCTTCGAGCCGGTCGTCAAGGCGATGCTGCTGCTGCCGAGTGAGTTCGTCGGCACCGTGATGGAGTTGTGCCAGCAGCGGCGCGGCGCGCTCCAGGGCATGGAGTACCTCTCCGAGGACCGCGTCGAGCTGCGCTACACCCTGCCGCTCGGCGAGATCATCTTCGACTTCTTCGACCAGCTGAAGTCCCGCACTCGCGGGTACGCCTCACTCGACTACGAGCCCGCGGGGGAGCAAGCCTCCGACCTGGTGAAGGTCGACATCCTCCTGCAGGGCGAGCCGGTCGACGCCTTCAGCGCCATCGTGCACAAGGACAAGGCCTACACCTACGGCAACTCCATGGCGACCAAGCTGCGCGAGCTCATCCCGCGGCAGCAGTTCGAGGTGCCGATCCAGGCCGCCATCGGGGCCAAGGTCATCGCGCGGGAGAACATCCGCGCGATCCGCAAGGACGTGCTCGCCAAGTGCTACGGCGGCGATATCACCCGCAAGCGCAAGCTCCTCGAGAAGCAGAAGGAGGGCAAGAAGCGCATGAAGATGGTCGGTCGCGTGGAGGTCCCCCAGGAGGCGTTCATCGCCGCGCTCTCCACCGGCGAAGAAAAGCCCAAGTAGCGCCCGTACGTCCTCACTGCCGCCCGGGGCAAGGGGGCGCAAGTGAGGACGTAAGGCCGGGGTCAGCCGGTGATGGCGAGCAGCACGGCCCCGGCGGTGGTGAGCGCCGCCAGCGCGAGGGCGGCCTTGGAGCCGGTGCTGAACGAACCGTTCCTGTCCTTGTCGATGAGGGCGCAGGCGACAGCGGCGCTGGCGAGGACCGTCGTCAGCCCGGCCCAGAAGACCGCGATCGACAGAACACCCACGATGCTCAGGATCACCGCGCGGCGGCTGGGGTTCCCCGTCTCGGCCCCCCGCACGACCAGGCCGTATACGAGGGCGGCCGTGACGGCGGCGATGACGAGCAGCGGCCAGTAGTCGCTGAAGCTGTGGCGGTTGCCGGACTCGTTGTCGGTGAGGTCCCAGAAGGTGCCCATCGCCGTGAGGACGGCGGAGGCCGCGAAGCCGAGTGCGGCGAGCAGCGGCGTACGGGACGGTGCGGTGGTCGGGTCGTTGGTCGTGGCGGTCACTGGATCCCCCTCGGTGAGTGGTTGATGACCCTGACCGTGCCGAAGGGCGGGAGCCGGCGGAAGTGTCCGGTGACCCGGCGTACCCAGGAAGTCGTCCCGACCGGATCGGGACCGATCGGGGTGACACGGGACGCGCGAGACAGGCACACTCGCCGCATGGCAGCCCGGCGCTGGTCCGATGTGACGTTGCGGCGCTGGTCGCTGGCCGGCTTCGCCGCGGTCACCGCGCTGGCCATCGTGAACCCGGCGCTCGGTCGGGACGTGAGCGGCCGTCCGCCGCTGACCTTCCGCGAGGGCAGGGTCGTCGACTACGGCGATTCCATGTTGTGTCTGCTCTTGGCGACCTCCGCCCTGCTCATCCTGTGGTTCCGCGTGCGGCACAGCGTCGGCTGGTTGTTGCTGGCGATTGGGCTGATCGAGGCGTCGGGCACTTTCGGCCAGACCTACGGGATGCGGGCGTTCGCCCTCCCCGAAGAGAACCTGCCAGCCGGGCTGTGGGCGCTGGAGCTGTCCGCACCGCTGTGGTTGTGGGCTGTGTTCCTTCCGGTGACCTGCATGCTGCTGCGGTATCCGAACGGGGTGATCGACAGCCGCGTGGCACGCCGGGTGGACCGCGCGGTGATCCTCGGGCTGAGCGCCCTGTACGTCGGGTACGCAGGTGGCGAGCACTCGGTCACCGACGCGGTCGAGGGGCAGCTTCCCCCGCTGCCCCTCCCTCAGGTGCTGTCAGGCGTGCTGATGGCTTTTGGAGGGTTGCTTGTGGTCTTCGGGGCGCTGTTCGCCGTGGCTCACACGGTGCGACGGACGTGGCGGGCGACCTACCCGGAGCGACAGCAACTCGCGTGGCTGGTGACGATCGCCCCAGTCGGGGTGCTCACGTTGTTCACCCCGTGGGAGGGGACGCAGAAGCTGTTCTGGGGAATCCCGCTGGCGGTCGTCATCGGGGTGCTCCGCTACCGGCTCGCGGGGATCGAGGTGGTGGTCCGACGGACGCTGCTCTACGGCACCCTCACCGGGCTCGTCCTGCTCGTCTTTCTCGCCGTCACCGCGGCGCTCTCGAGCGTGCTTCCGAGCGGCGCGGTACCGCAGGTGCTCGCGGCGGCGCTCGTGGCAGTGGGTGTCGTCCCGCTGCGAGATCGCCTCCAGCGGTGGGTGGACCGTTTCGTGTACGGCGACCGCGGCGACCCTCTTGCGGCGCTGCGACGACTCGGGACTCCCCTCGGTCTCACCGCGGACGAGGCTCTGGTGCCCGAGGTGCTCGCCGCCGTCGCCGCGTCGGTGCGGGTCCCGGGTGCGCAGATCGTGGGCGAGCGCGGTGGGGGTGCGGTGGTCGGTTGTGTCGGTGACGACCCGGTCGTCGTTCCTCTGGTGATGGCGGGCAGCGGGGTCGGTGTGCTCCTGCTTGCCCGGCGGCCGGGCGAGCTCAAACTGCCCGAACGAGATCGTCGCCTGGTGCACGGGCTGGCGCCGCTGGTGGCTGCCGTCCTGCACTCGGTCGAGCTGGCACAGCAGCTGCGCATCGAGCGCGAGCGTGTCGTCGCGGCAACCGAGACCGAGCGCGCACGGCTCCGGCAGGAGTTGCACGACGGCCTGGGCCCCTCGCTCTCCGGGATCGGACTGGGGCTGGAGGCGCTTGAGACGCGGGTAGGCCGCTCCGACCTGGTGGGCCGGCTTCGGGACGAGACGGCTGCCTCGCTTGAGGAGGTGAGACGCATCATCGACGGCCTGCGCCCCGGGGCCTTGGAGAACGCAGATCTGCTGTCGTTGCTGAGGATGCGGGCAGAGAGGCTGTCCGCCATGACGCCCGTCAAAGTGACGCTGGTTGCGCCGCCGGAGTGGCCGCAGCTGCCGGCACGGATCGAGGACGCCGCCTTGCGAATCGTCGAGGAGGCCATCACCAACGTGCTGCGGCACGCCGCTGCCACGACGTGCACCGTGACGCTCAGCTTCGACGACGCAGTGCGCATCGAGGTGCGAGACGACGGACGCGGGTACGCCGGGCCGCGCGATGGAGGGGTCGGGATCGAGTCCATGCGTAGCCGCGCGATGCAGCTCGGAGGGGCCTGCGAAGTGCTCGGAACCCCCGAGGGCACCGTCGTGCGTGCGGTGCTCCCCGACGGCAGGAACGCGGTCCCGGGTGCGCTGACCGAGGTCGGCGTCCTGTGACCGCCGTACGCGTCGTGCTTGCCGACGACCACCCGATGGTGAGGTACGGCATCACCGCCGTGCTCTCCGACTCCGTGGAGGTCGAGGTCGTCGGCGAGGCGGTCGACGGCGCGACGCTCCTCGCCGCAGTCGCAGAGCACCGCCCTGATGTCGTGGTGACGGACCTCGACATGCCCGGGATGACTGGCGCCGAGGCGACGGGGGAGCTGCGTCGTGCATACCCAGATCTCGCGGTCTTGGTTCTGACGTTGCACGAGGACGACGAGTCGCTGTTCTCGGCGCTGCGAGCGGGGGCCAGGGGATACCTGCTCAAGGGTGCCGACCGCGGCGAGCTCGTCCGAGCCATCTTGTCGGTCGCAGCCGGAGAGGCGGTCTACGGCCCTGCCGTGGCGGCGCGAATCGTGCAGTTCTTCACTGGTGCGCAACAGGAGTACGCCTCGCAGGTCTTCCCCGACCTGACCGACCGAGAGCGCGACGTCCTCGGGCTGCTCGCCAAGGGGCGGCGCAATTCCGAGATCGCCACGGCGCTCGGCCTGTCCGACAAGACGGTCCGCAACCATGTGTCGAACGTGCTCCTGAAGCTGCAGGTTCCTGATCGCACAGCCGCCGCGCTCAAGGCGAGGGAGTCGGGCCTTTAGCCCAGCAGGTCGCGGACGTGGGCGGTCTCGTTGAGGCTGACCACGCCGCGCCGCCCGTCGCGCGCGGCACCGAGGCGCGTGACGCTGGCGTAGTCGGGGGCGAACCACAGCGCCCGTTGCTGCCCCAGGACGTGACCGCAGTAGGCGTTGATCGTGCCTGAGTGCGTGAACAACGCAACCCGCTCGCCGGGGTGCCTGCTGACGATCGCCTCGACCGCCGCGACGACGCGGTTGCGAAACGCCACCGGGTCCACGTCGGCGGTCATGAGGTCCCCACGCACCAGCGCCTGCCAACGCGGGTCGTTCGCAGCGCGCAGCTCCTCCACCGGCACGTACGACGAGTGCTCGGCGTCGAACTCTGCGATCCCGGGGTCGATGGTGAGGGGGAGCCCCAGGGCCGTCAGCAGAGGGGCGGCCGTCTCCCGCGCCCTCAGAGCCGGGCTGGAGTAGAGCGCGTCGACCTGATCCCGCATCAGCGCGTGCAGGACCCGCTGTGCCTGCTCATGACCCCGTGCCGCGAGTCCGGGGTCGGCGGGTCCGTCGTCAGGGGTCGCGTCGATGCGGACGGGTAGGGCGTGGCGGACCAGGACGAGCTCCATGCCCCGCCAGACTAGGCACCGTTTTGTCGGCGTGCCAGGCAGGGCCACGCCGACAAAACCGCCCCAAGTCGAGGGGGCCTAGCGTTAAGGGATGCCTAGCGCCCTTCCTGACGGCGAGCCCGTCCCGCGCGACGGCTCCCTTCCCGCGAGGGCGCTCAGGGGCCGGACCGAGCGGCCGTTCGGCGTCTATGTCCACGTGCCGTTCTGCACGACACGCTGCGGCTATTGCGATTTCAACACCTACACCGACCTCGGCGGGATGCAGTCCTCCTACGCCGCGGCGGTTGTCAGCGAGCTTCGGCTGGCCAGAGGTGTGCTCGGCGACGGCCCCGCCGTGAGCACAGTGTTCTTCGGTGGCGGCACACCCACGCTGCTGCCCGCGAGCGATCTCGCAAAGGTCCTGCGGGCCATCGACGACGAGCTCGGGCTCGCACCCGACGCGGAGGTCACGACCGAGGCCAACCCCGACTCGGTGACCCCGCAGAGCCTGCAACAGCTGAGGGAGGCCGGGTTCACCCGCATCAGCTTCGGCATGCAGTCGGCCGTCCCGCACGTGCTGGCGGCCCTCGACCGCACCCATACCCCCGGGCGGCCTCAGCAGGCGGTGGCCGAGGCGCGGGCGGCGGGGTTCGAGCAGGTGAGCCTGGACCTCATCTACGGCGCGCCGGGGGAGTCCGACGCGGACTGGCAGACCAGCCTCGACGCGGCCCTGGACGCCGGCCCGACCCACGTGAGCGCCTACTCCCTCATCGTCGAGGAGGGCACGCGGCTCGGGCGGCAGGTCGCGCGCGGTGAGGTGACCGTGGCCGACGACGACGCCCTCGCCGACCGCTACCTCATGGCCGATGCGGCCTTCGCGGGCCTTGGTTGGTACGAGGTCTCGAACTGGGGCGAACCGTGCCGGCACAACCTCACCTACTGGCAGGGCGGCGACTGGTGGGGGGCCGGTCCGGGTGCCCACAGTCATGTGGGTGGGGTGCGTTGGTGGAACGTCAAGCACCCGACGGCCTATGCGCAGCGCCTCGACGAGGGCAGTCCGGCGTACGCGCGCGAGGTGCTCAGCGACGAGGACCGCCGCATCGAACGCATCCTGCTCGAGCTGCGCCTACGGAGCGGATTGGCCCGAGATCTCCTGCGGCACAAGGGATCTGAGTCCGCTGACCGCTTCGTCGCAGAGGGCCTGCTCACCGAGTACGGCGAGAAGCTGGTGCTGACGACCAAGGGCCGGCTGCTCGCGGACGCCCTGGTGCGCGAGCTCGTCGACTGAGGCGCCCGGTGACGCACGGCACAGCCCGTAAACCGCCGGCGGAGGCCCTGCCCCGGTAGGCTGGTCACATCTCACCTGCCGGGCGCCATGCCCGCATGGTCGCTCGTGTCACTGCCGCTCGTCCTTCGGGAACGGTCGCCATCACTCCCGCGGCCCCCACGAGAGCGACACGAGGAGCACCTCTATGCCCGGCATGCCCGGACGCCCGACCACCCGTCGTCCCCAGGGACGCACGCACGCCGGCCCCAAGCACTCGCAGGCCCCGCGTCCGCCGAAGGCGAAGAGCCCGCTGGAGCTCGGTCTCGACGAGGCTGCGGCGCTCTCGGTCGAGGCCGCTGAGCTGCCGGTCCCGTCCTTCCACGCGCTCGGTCTGCCCGAGCCGCTCATCACCGCCCTCGCCCGTCGTGGTGTGACGGCGCCGTTCGCCATCCAGGCCCGCGCGCTGCCGGACGCCATTGCCGGTCGCGACATCCTCGGCCGCGGCCAGACAGGTTCGGGCAAGACGCTCGCCTTCGGCCTGCCGCTGCTCGCCCGCCTGGACCGTCAGCCCAGCCAGCCCAAGGCCCCGCTCGGCCTCGTGCTGGTCCCCACCCGCGAGCTGGCCCAGCAGGTCGCCGACGCCCTCGCGCCTCTCGGCCAGGCCCTCGGCATCCGCGTCGCCACCGTCTACGGCGGCGCGCCCATGGGCCGCCAGATCGACCAGTTGCGCCGCGGCGTGCACGTCGTGATCGCCACGCCGGGCCGCCTGCAGGACCTGGTGGACCGCGGTGCGTGCGACCTGAGCCAGGTGAAGGTCACCGTGCTCGACGAGGCCGACCACATGGCCGACCTCGGCTTCATGCCCGCCGTGACGGCGCTGCTCGACCTCACCCCTGAGAAGGGTCAGCGGATGCTGTTCTCCGCGACCCTGGACCGTGGCGTCGACACCCTCGCGCAGCGGTACCTGTCCAACCCCGCGATGCACGCCGTCGCTGCGGCCGCGTCCCCGGTCGACACGATGGATCACCTGGTCTTCGCCGTGTCGCGTGACGGCAAGGTCGAGGTTGCTGCCGAGATCGCAGCCCGCCCGGCCCGCACCCTGTTCTTCGTTCGTACCAAGCACGGCGCCGACCGGCTCGCGATGCAGCTGACCGCGAGCGGCATCCCGGCCACCGCCATCCACGGGAACCTGAACCAGGGCCAGCGCCGCCGCGCCCTCGAGGCGTTCTCGGACGGTCTGCACCGCGTGCTCGTCGCGACCGATGTCGCGGCGCGCGGCATCCACGTCGACGACGTCGACCTGGTCGTGCACTACGACCCGCCGCAGGACCACAAGGACTACCTGCACCGCTCGGGTCGTACGGCGCGCGCCGGCGCCCGTGGGACGGTCCTGTCCCTCGTCCTCAGCGGCGAGGTCCGCGGCCACCAGCGCCTGCGTGAGCTCGCCGGTGTCGAGGCCAGCGCGACCTCCGTCGTGCCCGGCCACCCCGCCGTACGAGCGCTTGCTGAGTCCGGCGAGCCGATCGTCGTCAACGTCCGCGAGCAGGCTCCGGTGCGTGCCAAGCGCCCGTACGCCGGTCGCCCGCCGCAGCGCGCGGGTGCCCCCCGTTCGGCCCCTCCGCGTCGGGCTTCCAGCCCACGCGTGTGAGGCCCGCGTCGGCGGGGTAGACCTCACAAGGTCCGCCTTGTCGACAAAGGGGAAGACCACTGCAACCGCTTTCGGTCCGCATCGAGCTCGCCGCTGCTCCCCATGCAGCGCGCGACGCGCGTCGTGCTGCCCGTGAGGTGCTGACCGCCTGGAAGGTTCCGCCGGAGCTGGTGGAGGACGCCCTTCTCGTGGTCAGCGAGCTCGTCGCCAACGTCGTCCGGCACGCCGGCACCGTCAGCACTCTTGAGCTCGAGCTCGGTAAGGGCGGCACCGCACTGCGAGTCGCACTGGCCGACGGCAGCAGCAACGCCCCTCGGCTCAAGCGCGTGCACCCCTCGGCGGAGGACGGACGAGGCATGGCGATCTTGGCTGCGCTGTCGGACCGCTGGGGGATCGAGCTGCATACCGGCGGCAAGCGGGTCTGGTGGGAGGTCGACCTCGGTACGCCGTACGCCGATTCCTACAACGGGTCGGAGACCGCCCGGCGCGAGGACGTCACCGCTTCGGCATAGCTCCACGGCTGGCCCTCGCCGGCCCCGTGCCGGATGACGAGGTCGTGCAGCGCGTGCAGCCCCGGCTCGCGGGGCCTGCCGAGCGTCTGGCGCAGGGCGGTCACAGACGCGGCGAGCTGCGTCGCTCCGTCGCGGCCCTGCAGCGCGAGCAGCGCCGCGATCCCGTCCAAGCAGGTCAGTGTGAAGGCCCGGTCGTGCACCTGCTCGGCGAGGGCCAGCGCGCGTCGCCAACGAAGCCGGGAACCCTCGTGATCGCCGCGCAGCATCGCGAGCAGCGCCAGACCGCAGGCGGTCCGGGCCTCGACCATGAGGTCCTCGTGCAGCCCGGCGAGCAGCTGCGCCCGCTCGTACCAGCTCAGCGCCAGCGCCTGTTCCCCCTGGCCGAAGGCGCACCAGCCCGCGCGGTTCAGACCCATTGCCTGCAGCAGCGGATCGCCCGTGATCTCGGTACGGCGCAGCAGTTCAGGCACGACCTGGCTGGCCTGTGCCCAGTCGCCGCGGTGCATGGCCAGATCAGCCCTGTCGAGCAGCACCGACAGGGTCAGGCGCTCATCGTTCGGGGCGGCAAGGGCATACGCGCGAGCAAGGTCCTCCTCCGCCTCGTCATGCAGCCGCCCTGCCATGGCGAGCCGCGCCCGTCGACGCAGCGCTCGTGCCACGCCGAGCTCGTTCTGCAGCCCCGCACGTGTCGCTGCGGCCAGGACACCGTCCAGTCGCGTGAGGCCCTCGTGGTGCTCCCCGCTGCGTTCCCAGGCGGCACCGAGCACATCGGCCAGGGGCAGCGCGAGGGCGATCTGCTCGGGTGTGCCGTTGCGAGTCGCCTGCTCGAGGACCTCCGCGAGGGCGGGGAGCTCTGACGCCAGGGGTGCGCCAGGGGGAACGGACGCGGGACCGTCGTACGTGCTGGTCACGGACCTGGCCCAGGCCAGCCGTTCCTGCAGAGTCGACGGTGCCGCCGGGGGTGGGGGGACCGGCACGGCTACAGCCTGCCAGAGACGCCACTCGCCGCCGTACACTTGGCACTCTGCTTCCACGAGTGCCAGGGAGGTACCGCAGCGTGCTGGACGACCGCAAGCTCGAGGTGCTCCGGGCGATCGTCGAGGATTTCGTCTCCACCAACGAGCCCGTGGGTTCCAAGGCGCTTGCAGAGCGCCACGGCCTCGGCGTCAGCCCGGCGACCGTTCGCAACGACATGGCAGCGCTTGAGGATGAGGGGTACATCACCCACCCCCACACCAGCGCCGGCCGCATCCCGACAGACCGCGGGTACCGGCTGTTCGTGGACCGGCTCTCGCAGGTCAAGCCGCTGTCGCCACCAGAACGTCGCGCGATCCAGAGCTTCCTGGAGGGCGCTGTCGACCTCGACGACGTCGTACGGCGATCGGTGCGGCTGCTGTCGCAGCTGACCCACCAGGTGGCGGTCGTGCAGTACCCGTCGCTGAGCCGCGCGGTCGTGCGGCACCTGGAGATCGTCCACCTCGCGCCCAGCAGGCTGCTGCTGGTCCTCATCACCGACGCCGGTCGCGTCGAGCAGCGGGTCGTGGAGCTGCACGGGTCGGTCAGCGAGGATGACGTGTCGATCATCCGCACCCTGCTCGGCAGTCGGCTGCACGGGGCCACCCTGGTTGACACGCCCAAGGCCCTCTCCGACCTTCCCGACGCCGCTCCGCCGGCGCTGCGACCGGTGCTCACCAGCGTGCTGTCGGTGGTGCTCGCCTCCCTGGTCGAGCAGCCTGAGGAGCGCGTCGCCATCGGAGGTACGGCGAACCTCACGCGAAGCGCTTTGGACTTCCCGCGCACGCTGCGCCCGGTGCTCGAAGCACTGGAGGAGCAGGTCGTCCTGCTGCGGCTGCTGGGCGAGGTGAACGACCCGACGACGGTGCACGTGAAGATCGGTGAGGAGAACGCTGTGGAGGGCCTGCGCTCGACGTCGGTGGTGACGGTCGGGTACGGCCCCGGCGCGCTCGGGGTCCTGGGGCCGACGCGCATGGACTACCCCGGCGCGATCGGCAGCGTCCGCGCGGTGGCGCGCTACGTCGGCGACCTGTTGGCCGGTGCCTGAACGTGGCAACGGACTACTACGGCCTGCTCGGCGTCGACCGAGGCGCCACCGACGACCAGCTCAAGAAGGCCTACCGGAAACTGGCCCGTGAGCTGCACCCGGACGTCAACCCTGACCCGGCCGCGCAAGAGCGCTTCAAGCAGGTGACGTCGGCGTACGAAGTGCTGTCGGACCCGCAGAAGCGCCAGGTGGTCGACCTCGGCGGCGACCCGCTGGCCCCCGGCGGGGGTGCCGGCGGCAACCCGTTCGCGGGCGGTTTCGCGGGGTTCGGCGACATCATGGACGCCTTCTTCGGCGGTGGGGCTGGGCGGGGCCCCCGTTCTCGTGCCCAGCAGGGCTCGGACGCGCTGCTGCGCATCGAGTGCGAGCTCGACGAGATGGCCTTCGGGACGATCCGTGAGCTGTCGGTGGAGACAGCCGTCCGCTGTGGTGGCTGCGACGGGGGCGGCTGCGCGGCAGGCACCCTGCCGACGACCTGCCCGACCTGCCGGGGCCGTGGCGAGGTGCAGCAGGTGCAGCGCTCGTTCCTCGGCCAGGTGATGACCACGCGCACCTGCCCACGCTGCACCGGCACGGGCACCGTCATCGAGCACCCCTGCACGGAATGCCACGGCGACGGGAGGGTGCGGGCCCGCCGCACCCTCACCGTCAAGGTGCCCCCGGGCATCGAGGACGGCATGCGGATCCGGCTCTCCGGCGAGGGTGAGGTCGGCCCCGGTGGCGGGCCTGCCGGGGACCTGTTCGTCGAGGTCCACGAGAAGGCGCACCCGGTCTTCACCCGTGAGGGGGACGACCTGCACTGCACGATCTCCCTGCCCATGACCGCCGCCGCATTGGGCACCTCGATCCCGCTCATCACGCTGGACGGCGAGGAGGCCCTGGACATCCCGGCCGGCACGCAGCCGCATGAGGTCATGACGCTGCGGGCCCGGGGCGTGCCCCACCTGCGAGGCACAGGTCGAGGGCACCTGCACGTCCACCTGGACATCCAGGTGCCCACCAAGCTCGACGATCAGCAGATCGACCTGCTGCGTCAGCTCGCTGCGGCGCGCGGTGAGGAACGACCGGGCATGGCCGCGCGGGCTGGTGGCGCTGGCCTTTTCGGCCGGCTCCGCGACGTGCTCGACGGAAAGTGAGCGGTGAGCAACCCGGTCTACCTGTGTCCGTCGCTGGACGGTGAGGTCGTCGTCGTTGACGGGGTTGAGGGGCGCCACGCAGCCACGGTGAAGCGCACCAGGGTCGGTGAGGTGATCGACCTCGTCGACGGCCGCGGCACCCGGTGCACGGGACCGGTCAGCGCCACCACCAAGGACACCGTCACCATCGCCGTACAGGTTCGTACAACGGAGCCCGCCCCTTCGCCGCGGTTGATCTTGGTCCAGGCGCTGGCCAAGGGGGATAGGGGCGAGCTCGCGGTGGAGCTGGCCACCGAGGTGGGGGTGGACGAGATCATCCCGTGGAGGGCTTCGCGCTCCATCGCGCGCTGGGAGGGTGAGCGCGGGGCGAAGGCCCTCGAGCGTTGGCGTGCCACAGCCCGTGAGGCCGCCAAGCAGGCCCGTCGTGCGTGGTTCCCCGAGGTGCTCGAGCCGTTGACCACGGCTCAGGTCGCGGCGCTGCCCGGGCGGCTGCTCGTCCTGCACGAAGCGGCTGCGGTGCCCCTGTCCACGCTGTCCGTCGAGGGTGACGTCGTGCTGGTGGTCGGGCCGGAGGGCGGAGTCAGCGACGAGGAACTGCAGGCCTTCTCGCAGGCGGGAGCGACCGCCGTACGGCTCGGGCCTTCGGTGCTTCGGACGTCGACGGCGGGCGCTGCGGCCGTCGCCGTGCTCAGTTCTCGGACGGGTCGCTGGTAGTCCGTTCGCGGCGCGACCGGACCAGGTGGGCCACGACGAGACCGACCAGCACGGCTACGACCACCCAGCCGAGGTCGGCGACGTAGCGGCCGATGACGTCGCCGGCGAGGTACCCACCCACGACGCAGACGACGGCCCAGGCCGTGCCGCCGAGGGCATTCCAGAGAGCGAACGTCCGATAGGGCAGGTGGGCCATGCCGGCGGCGCTCGGGACCATCGCGCGCAGCAGCGCCGTCCAGCGTCCGAAGAACACCGCAGGGGCTCCCCGACGGCGCAGGAAGGCCTCCGTGGTCTGCCAGCGTTCGTGGCCGACCTTGCGCCCTATGCGACTGGCCTGCAAGTCACGCCCCCAACGCCGCCCGATGGCGTAGCCGACAGCATCACCTGTGATGGCACCCACGATGGCCAGCAGCAGCACCGTCGTCAGGCTGGCGTTCCCCTGGCTGGCGAGGACCCCGCCGAACACCACCGCGGTCTCTCCGGGAATCACGAACCCGAGGAAGACGCTGGCCTCGAGGAACGGCAGGGCGAAGACCGTCAGGTAGACGGCCCACGCGGGCACCCCGTTCAGTGCATCCTGCACGACCCCGGCCATGCCTGCACTCTAGGTGCCGATCACCAGTCCGGGTCCCGGACACAGCCCTTGAGATCACTGGTGGACGAGCAGCCGCTGTTCGTGACGATGGCAGTGATCGCTCCGCTCCCGTAGTGAGCGATCGCTCCGTAGTGGTCCCCGCCGAACAGCCACACCAGCACCTTGCCGTCGCGGACGCTGATCGACTGCGGTGACTCGGCTCGCAGGGAGCTATCGGCGCTTGCACGCTTCGCGTCGCCCCTGAAGTGCACGAGCCGGATGCTCGACCCGCACGTCTCGAAGGCGGCGACCCCTTCGCCGTCGAAGGACGCACCACTGGCGAGGTAGCAGCCTGAGGCCGGCTCGACGGCCGCGATCGCGTCCAGGGTGAGCGCTCCCCCCGGCACGATGCCGATGACGCCGGGGCCGGTGGCCTGCTTGTCGTTCGTACGCACCAGCAGCGCGCCGGTGTCGGTCACGTCGTAGAGCTCCGCGTCGCTGCCGCTCGGGATGTCCAGGTAACGATCCGGAGCACCTCCACCCGACACCACGATCCGGCCTGCGCTGCTGTCGTTGCAGGGGATCTCGGTCCAGGCGACCCAGGTGCCGCTGGGGGAAAGGGCGTTGCTGCCGAACCGCAGCGACGTCGACGAGGCGAGGGTGGAGGCGGAACTGCCCTCGAGCCTGTTGACGGTGCCCCCGCACCCCGCGACGGCGGAGCGGATCCACACGAGCGTTCCGGCGGACCACCGTGGGTAGCGGTCCTCCTTGCCCGCCGGCGGGTAGGTCAGCTGCCTGACCTGCTTGCCGGAGTCGCTGCCGAACAGCGCCACGTGGCCGTCGACCAGCGCCGCGAATGTCGCCGTAGCGGCGGCGCTGCTGCGCCGGACCGGGACGGCCACGACCCGGTTGAGGACGCCCCGCCCGTCATAGGTCACGCCGACGACCGAGCCGTAGGACCAGTCCTGGCGTGACCAGGAGAGCGTCGTGGACCAGGGGACCGCCGAGCCCGCAGGTGCGCCCGCGGCGGCGAGCTGGTCCCCGGCAAGGCTCAGCAGGCGCAGGCTGACGTTCTCGTCGACACCTGTGATGCGTCCGCCGACGCCGAGCGGGCTGGTCACCGAGGCCCCGGCCTTCGGGGTGGTGATCGTCAGGTCGGTGCCGCGGACGTCGGTGACGGTGAACAGGCGCGTGCCGTGGCCCGTGGCGAAGCCGGCCCCGACGCGGCCAAGGACGAGTTCGCCGACGGAGGTGCCGCTGACGCTGAGGGCCAAGACGTCGCAGGACACGCAGGTCTGCGTCACGGTGATCTGAGTGAATCCCAAGTGCTCGCGGACGAAGTGCCGGCCCACCTCGAGACCATTGTCGGCCCAGGGCATCGAGCCGGAGTCCTCGACCCAAGCGCTGGCCTGGGCCTGGGTCGTGAAGGGCCAGATGGCGGGGTAGTCAAGCGGAGTCCCGCCATCGTCCGCGAGCACCGGCGTCGGCTCGGCAGTCGGCTCGCTCGTCGGCTCGGTGGTCGGCTGGCTCGTCGGCGTCTCGCCGGGGTGCAAGGTCTGGGTCTTGCGCGTGTCGGGGGTGACGAGGAAGAAGGCCGCTGCGGCCGCTGCCGTCGCGACGGCAGCGCTGGGGAGCAGCCAGAGCCGGGTCCGGCGCCGTTGGGCGATGCGTGCCTGGATCTTCGCCAGGCCGTCTCCGGTCGGCAGGATCTCGGCGGCTTCGCTGTGCAGGATGTCGCGCAGCCTGTCCTCAGCGGTCATCGCGCGTCCTCCAGAAGGGGTCGCAGGGCAGCCATCGCCCGCGAGGTGTGGCTCTTCACGGCGCCGGCGCTGCAGCCCATGGCTGCCGCGGTCTGCGCCTCTGACAGGTCGCCGTAGTACCGCAGCACGACGGCTTCGCGCTGTCGGCGAGGCAGGGCGTGGAGCGCGTCGAGCACGGCGTCGCGGCGGGCGTGCTCCATGGCTGACACCTCGGCGCTGGCGGCGTCACGCATCGGCTCGGGCCGGTAGCGCTGGGCCACCTGACGCCGGCGCAGCCGGGACCGTGCCGCGTTGACGACCGCCGTACGCAGGTAGGCCTCTGCCTTGTCGAGCTCACGCAACCGCCGCCAGGAGGCGTGCACCCTGACGTAGGCGTCCTGCACGACCTCCTCGGCGTTGTCGCGGTCCCCCGTGAGGAAGGCAGCCAGGCGCACCAGTTCGCGGTAGTGCGTGGTGTAGAGCGCCGTGAGCAGCTCATCCGAGGTGGTCGCCTCGAGCACGCCTGCACCTCCGCTCAGGGCCGTGGCTGCGCTCATGGTCCTACCGACGCGCAACCCTGCCTGCAGGTTGACACGCGCCGCCTCCGCCTACCATCTAGGCGTGCCGATCTCCGCTCGCCTGCGTGTGCTGATCGCTGCGGCCACGATCGTGGCCGCGCCCCTGCTGGCGCTGGCACTTCCCGGTACGGCGGGAGCGGCCGGGCCCGTTGGCGCGGCTGAGTCGACTCCCAGCCCGGCCCCGAGCGAGTGCACGCCCCCGGTGCCGCAGGTCGGCTGCACGGTGCCTACCCCTGACCCGACGCTGGAGCCGACCGAGACCCCCACGCCGACGCCCACGGCGACGGCGAGTCCCACGCCCACGGCCACAGGTACGCCCACGTCCTCGCCGACTCCCCGCCGTACCTCCTCTCCGCGACCGCGCTCGACGTACACCGTGAGCACGGGCAGCACTGCGGACCCGGTGTCGGGGTCCGTCGACGTTGGGGGCCTTGCCATCCCGTCGGAGAGCGCCACGCCCTCACCGGACACCAAGGCGTCCTCGAGCGCCGGGGGCTCAGGCGACCGGCTCACGCGGCTGCTCGTGCTCGTGCTGGGGGCGGGCCTGCTGCTCGGTGTCGGCGGGGCGACCGGGCTCTACCTGACGCGGCACCACCATGAGTGACTGCCTGTTCTGCAAGATCGTCGCCGGTGAGATCCCGTCGACGAAGCTCCTCGAGACTGACCGGGCCTATGCCTTCCGCGACATCGCGCCGCACGCGCCGACGCATGTGCTGGTCGTTCCCAGGGACCACCACCCAGACGTCGCTGCGCTCGTCGCAGCGGACCCTGAGCTGCTCGCGCACGTCTTTGCGGTCGCGGTGCAGGTGGCCGAGCAGGAGGGGCTGACCGGCGGGTACCGGCTGCTGGCCAACACGGGAGCGGACAGCGGCCAGACGGTCTTCCACGCGCACGTGCACGTGCTCGGGGGCAAGATCATGGGCGCGCTCGCCTAGGCTGGGGTCGACATGGACTCCGAGATCGTCAGCACCCGAATCGTCGTCCCCGACGACCAGTCGATGGTCGCGCTCCTTGGCAGCCGCGACGAGCTGCTGAGCCTCATCGAGACAGCCTTGGTCAGCGACGTGCACGTGCGCGGCAACGAGATCACCATCACCGGTACGGCGGCCGACAACGCCCTGGCGCTGCGCTTGTTCGAATCCTTGCTCAGCCTGCTGAAGAAAGACCAACCCCTGTCGGCGGACGCGGTCGAGCGCAGCCTCGCCATGCTGGTTGGCGGGGACGACAACAAGCCCGCGGAGGTGCTGACGCTCAACATCGTCAGCAACCGCGGACGGACGATCCGCCCCAAGACCGTGAACCAGAAGAGGTACGTCGAGGCCATCGACGAGCACACGGTGGTCTTCGGCATCGGACCCGCGGGCACGGGCAAGACCTATCTCGCCATGGCCAAGGCCGTGCAGGCGTTGCAGGCCAAGCAGGTCAACCGCATCATCCTCACCCGGCCCGCGGTCGAGGCGGGGGAGCGGCTGGGCTTCTTGCCGGGCACGCTCTACGACAAGATCGACCCGTACCTGCGGCCGCTGTACGACGCGCTGCACGACATGATCGACCCCGAGACGATCCCGCGCCTGATGGCCGCCGGCACCATCGAGGTCGCGCCGCTTGCGTACATGCGTGGCAGGACGCTCAACGACGCGTTCATCATCTTGGACGAGGCGCAGAACACCTCGGCCGAGCAGATGAAGATGTTCCTCACGCGGCTGGGCTTCGGCTCCAAGATCGTGGTCACGGGAGACATCACCCAGATCGACCTTCCCGGTGGGACGATCAGCGGGCTGAAGGTGGTCCGCGACATCCTCGACGGGGTCGACGACGTCCACTTCTCACTGCTGGGCTCGGAGGACGTCGTGCGGCACAAGCTGGTGGGTCGGATCGTGGACGCCTACGAGCAGTACGACGCCGAGATGAGCTCCGGTCCGGCGCGCGCTCCGGGGCGACGCGATGACCGCAAGCGGGGATCGCGATGAGCATCGAGGTCGACAACGAGACCGACCACGACGTCGACGCGCGCGCGCTGGTGTCCGTTGCCCGGCACGTTCTCGACACGCTCGGTGTGCACCCGCTCGCGGAGCTGGCGATCAGCATCGTCGGGGTCGAGCGGATGACCGAGCTGCATGTGCAGTGGATGGACCTGCCCGGCCCGACCGACGTGCTGTCCTTCCCCATGGACGAGCTCGACGTGCGCACCGCCCGCGCGACGGGCCGACCGCTGGACACGCCCACCTCGGACGGCGTGCCGCTCGTGCTCGGCGACCTCGTGCTCTGCCCAGAGGTCGCAGCCAAGCAGGCCATCGAGGCTGGGCACTCGACGGCTGATGAGCTCGCGATGCTGACCACCCATGGCGTGCTGCACCTGCTGGGCTTCGACCACGAGGAGCCCGAGGAGCACACGGAGATGTTCGGACTGCAGGGCCAGCTGCTCGCGTCATGGGTCGCCCCGTGACCTCAGCCGCTGACTGGACCCCGCTGTTGGTCGCCGGGCTCTGTGTGCTCACCGCCGCGCTCTCGGCGTGCGCTGAGGCGGGGATGTCACGGGTCTCCCGTGTGCGCGTCTCCGAGCTGGTGGACGAGGGCCGCACCGGAGCCCGTCGGCTCGAGGTGCTGCTGCGTGATCCAGCGCGCCCCCTCAATGTGCTCCTGCTGCTGCGCCTGATCAGCGAGGTCACCGCGGTCGGGATCGTGACGGCGTACTCCCTCGATCGCGTCCCTGGCAGCCGCGGGGTCCTCATGGCGGTCGGCGTCATGACGGTGGTGAGCTTCGTGCTCATCGGGGTGGCTCCCCGCACCATCGGCCGTCAGCACCCTGAGCAGGTGGCGCTCGCGGCCGCGGCCCCGGTCGGACTGCTTGCAGCCTTGCTAGGTCCGCTGGCCACGCTTCTCATCGCCCTTGGCAACGCCCTCACTCCGGGCCGGGGTTTTCGTGAAGGACCCTTCGCGTCGGAGGCCGAGCTGCGTGACCTGGTCGGGCGCGCCCAGCGCAGCGGTGTCGTGGAGGCCGCCGAGCGGGAGATGATCGAGTCGGTCTTCGACCTCGGCGACACGATCGTGCGCGAGGTGATGGTGCCGCGCACCGACGTCGTGGTGATCGAGCGGGGAAAGACGGTCCGGCAGGCCCTGAACCTGTTGCTGCGCAGCGGTTTCAGTCGCGTGCCGGTCATCGGCGACAGCACCGACGACGTGGTCGGCGTGGCCTACCTCAAGGACCTGGTCAAGAAGGAGCGCAGTGAGGGCGGCGGCTCCGTGAAGGTCGAGGAGGCGATGCGACCCGCGCGCTTCATCCCCGAGAGCAAGCCCGTCGATGAGCTGCTGCGCGAGATGCAGTCCGAGCTCGGCCACATCGCGGTCGTCGTCGACGAGTACGGCGGCACGGCAGGCCTGGTGACGCTGGAGGACCTCGTCGAGGAGGTCGTCGGCGAGATCACCGACGAGTACGACCGCGAAGCGCCGGCCGTCGAGGCGCTCCCCGACGGCTCGCTACGCATCACGGCGCGGCTGTCGGTCGAGGACCTCGAGGACAGGTACGGCGTGCAGCTGCCGCACGAGGACGTGGACACCGTCGGTGGACTGATGGCCTCGCTGCTCGGTCGCGTCCCCATCCCGGGAGCGACCGTCGTGATCAACGGGCTCGAGCTCGTCGCCGAGAGCGCCAAGGGGCGCCGCAACCGCATCGGGACCGTCCTGGTGCGATGGGTCAAGGACAGCAAGCAGGAAGCGGGCACGTGAACGACGAGGACAGCAAGCTCCTGACACTCGCCCGGGGGGCGAGGCTGCGCGCCTACGCCCCGCACACCGGCACCTTCGAGGGGGCCGCAGTGCGCGACACAGACGGCCGCACCTATGTCGCGGCGACGGTGGAGAACCGCGACCCGGCGCTGACCACGTCCGCCCTGCGCGCTGCGGTCGTGGCCGCGGCATCGAGCGGGGCGCGGACCTTCGAGGCGGCCGTCCTCGTCACCGCCGGGACGGTGGATGCCGATGACCTGGCTGTGCTGGCTGAGTTCGGTTCCGACGTACCCGTGATCGTGGCCGATCCGGACGGGACCGTCCGATGAGCGAGCACCGTTCCGGGTTCGCCTGTTTCGTCGGCCGGCCCAACGCCGGCAAGTCGACCCTCACCAACGCCCTGATCGGGCAGAAGATCGCCATCACGAGCTCGCGGCCGCAGACGACGCGGCACGCCGTACGCGGCATCGTGCACCGCCCCGATGCGCAGCTCGTCCTGGTCGACACCCCTGGGCTGCACAAGCCGCGGACCCTGCTGGGGGAGCGGCTGAACGACCTGGTGCGCGAGACCTACGCCAGCGTCGACGTCATCTGCTTCTGCGTCACTGCCGACGACAAGATCGGGCCGGGGGACCGGTTCATCGCCGCTGAGCTCGCCCAGGTCTCCACCCCGGTGATCGCGGTCGTCACCAAGACCGACCTTGCGTCCAAGCAGCAGATCGGCGAGCAGCTGCTGGCGGTGTCTGCCTTGGCGGACTGGGCCGAGGTCATTCCCACCTCTGCCGTCGACGGCTACCAGGTCAAGCTGCTCGAGGACCTGCTCGTGGCGCGGCTGCCTGCAGGTCCGCAGCTGTACCCGGACGGCGAGCTGACGGACGAGCCCGAGCAGATCCTGGCTGCAGAGATGATCCGCGAGGCGGCACTTGAGGGTGTGCGCGATGAGCTCCCGCACTCGATCGCCGTCACGATCGAGGAGATGCTGCTGCGTCCGGACCGTCCGGCGGACAAGCCGTTGCTGGACATCTACGCCACGCTCCACGTCGAGCGCGACTCGCAGAAGGCCATCGTGCTGGGCAAGGGCGCGTCTCGCCTGCGCGACGTCGGCACCACCGCGCGCAAGCAGATCGAGGTCCTGCTGGGTACGGCGGTCTACCTCGACCTGCGCGTCAGCGTCGCCAAGGACTGGCAGAAGGACCCCAAGCAGCTCAAGAGGCTCGGCTTCTGACAGTCAGGACTTTGGTCCCTGTCGCGCGGCGGTCCTGATGCCGAAGATCTCTGCATGTCTCCTGATGTCCTGGCAAGACGGACAAAGCGCCTGCGTCGCGCTCCGTCGCGCAGCTGTCCGGAGTGCATGACCAGTTGGGCCGTCCGTGGGACCCGGCACCCCAATGGTGCGTGGTTGCTGCTGTGCACGGCTTGTGACTGGAAGCGGGTCGTGCCGCCGTCGCAGCGCGCCGCCCTGGACGACGACCTCGCCGCTCGCTGAGCTCGTTACCTGTTCCGGTCGGTTGCGCCTCGCCATTACTTCGAGGTTGGCGCGTTAGCGTCGACGACGTGATCTACAACATCGCCAGCGCGCGGCCTCGCCTGGCTCCGACGAGCTTGTTGTGCCTTGGCCTGGCGATGACGGCGGCCGGGTGCTCCGGTGGCGGCTTCGCACCGCCTGCGCGAAGCGCCTCGGTTCGTGCGGAGGAGGCTCGCCTCGCGCCCTTGATCGAACGCTCTCAGCGGGCCGCGTTCGGCAGTGGAGCCGGGCACTGCGATGTCCGTGTTCTCGGCATCTCGGGCGACACGTCGTACGCCTGGGCCGACTGCTCGTTCTCTCCGGAGCCAGGCATCGACTCGGCCATCTCGACTGCGTTCCGCGTCGACGGGACGACGGTGTCGGCGCCGCGGGACGGTTCGGACTTTGACGACAGCATCCGTCGCTTGTTCCCCGCTGACATGGCCGAGGCCATCCTGAGCCAGCCCGATGACCTCAGGCCCAGTCCTTCGTCGACGCGCTGAAAGGCCGTCCGTGCCCTGGTCGGGGTAGCCGCTGACTCCACGGACTTAGCCAGGGGTGAGCGTGGACTCCACGCGGCGGTCGGGGATCAGCCACAGCAGCGCCACGAAGATGTAGAGCGCCACGGACAACCACGCCTGCACGAAGGCGAGTGGGATTGCGAGGGCATACAGCACCGGTGACGCTTTGCCCTTGACGTCACGACCGACCGCGGCGGCCAGCGAAGACCCCGGCCCCTGGGCGGCGATGATGACGGTCTGCAGCACGTAGTAGGCGATCGCCGCGAGGAGCAGCACCCCGCCGTACACGGCCGTCGGCAGCGGCGCCACGTGGTTCTCGCCCATCCACGCGGTCGTGACAGGGAACAGCGACAGCCAGAAGAGCAGGTGCAGGTTCGCCCACAGGACGGCGCCGTTGACGCGCTCGGTGACCTGGAGCATGTGGTGGTGGTTGTTCCAGTAGATGCCCAAGATGATGAAGCTCAGGACGTAGCTGAGGAAGACCGGCAGCAACTCGCGCAGCGCCTCGAAGTCCTCGCCGTGGGGCACCTTCAGCTCGAGAACCATGATGGTGATGAGGATCGCGATGACCCCATCGCTGAAGGCCTCGAGCCGGGAACTGGGCATGCCCGCACCCTACGAGCCGCTACTGTTTCCGGCTGTGAATCGCCTGGTGAAGATCCTGCTTGCCCTCGTCGTCGTCGCCGGTCTGGCCGCCGGGGGTTGGATGGTGTTCGAGCACTTCGAGCGCCAGGGCGTGGCGGACAAGGGCGAGCGCGCCTGCGGGTCGCTGGACACCCCCAAGGCGGGGGTCGCCCTCCCGCCGGGCGTCGAGCTGCCTGAGGGGCTCAAGCTCCTTGACGTGGTCACCCAGGGCCGGACCGTGCTGGTGCTCTCCTCGCAGGCGGGCACGCGCGAGCAGGTCGTGCAGGTGCGCGATGAGCTCGTGGACAAGCTCGTGGCGGCCGGCTTCACTCGGACCGGCACCGACCAGGAGCCTGGGTACGAAGCCGAGGCCCAGCTCGGTGGCCGGGGTGACGGCTCGCTCCGCGTCCGTCCGCTGTGCCAGGACCGCCTCGAGGTCAGGCTCACCCTCCGCGGCTGACGGCGCGAGGTGGCCTAGCGTGGGGGAGTGAACCTGTACCGCGACGAGGCCGTCGTCCTGCGTGTGCAGAAGCTCGGTGAGGCCGATCGGATCATCACCTTGCTGACCAAGAAGCACGGGCGGGTCCGCGCCGTGGCCAAGGGAGTCCGCCGTACCCGCTCGAAGTTCGGCTCGACGGTGGAGCCCTTCAGCCACGTCGACGTCCAGCTCTACCCCGGCCGCAGCCTCGACATCGTGACCCAGACCGAGAGCCTGCACGCGTACGGCGAGCAGCTGGTGCATGACTATCCCCGCTACACCGCGGGTACGGCGGTGCTCGAGACGGCGGAGCGGCTGACTGCCGAGGAGCGCGAGCCCTCGCTCAAGCTCTACCTGCTGGTTATCGGGGCGCTGCGAGCGCTCACCGAAGGGCGCGAGCCGACCCTCGTGCTGGATGCGTTCCTGCTGCGCGCGATGGCGGTCAGCGGCTACGAGCCGGCGCTGACCCGCTGTGGCCGCTGTGGCGAGG
The DNA here is from genome assembly GCA_046595815.1 of Mycobacteriales bacterium. GTDB lineage: Bacteria > Actinomycetota > Actinomycetes > Mycobacteriales > SCTD01 > RYN-111. Next base: position 7,049 of record JBKJSN010000079.1, on the reverse strand, counting down.
TGGGTCCGCACCGGTGGTTCAGCGTTCCGGGGGGCGGCTCGCTCTGCAGCACCTGTCGGGAGCCCGGTGCCGCAACCGTCGGCGCGCTGACGCTGGACCTCATGGTCGCCCTCCTCGAAGGGGACTGGGAGACGGCTCTTGCCTCTGAGGCCCGCGCCCGGCGCGAGGCGAGCGGCCTGGTCGCGGCGTACTTGCAGTGGCACCTCGAGCGCGGCCTGCGCTCCCTACCCCTCGTGGAGCGCTAGTGGTCCGCCCCCCGACGCCGCACCCGAGCGGTGCTCGCCCCCCGCGACTGGACGACGTGCCGAACCACGTGGCCATCGTCATGGACGGCAATGGCCGCTGGGCCAAGGACCGTGGCCTGCCGCGCACCGCTGGGCACGAGGCGGGGGAGGCGGCGTTGTTCGACGTCGTCGAGGGCGCCATCGAGATCGGGGTCCGCTGGATCTCCGCCTACGCCTTCTCCACCGAGAACTGGAAGCGCAGCCCCGACGAGGTGCGCTTCTTGATGGGCTTCAACCGCGACGTGATCCGGCGGCGCCGGGACGAGATGCACGAGCTCGGCGTGAGGGTGCGCTGGGCCGGTCGCCGGCCACGGTTGTGGCGGTCGGTCATCGCCGAGCTCGAAGCCGCCGAGGAGCTCACCCGGCACAACACCGTGGCCACGCTGACGATGTGCGTGAACTACGGCGGCAGGGCCGAGATCGCCGACGCTGCAAGGCTTCTCGCCCTCGACGTCGCGGCTGGCAAGGTTAAGCCCGAGCGCATCGACGAACGGGTCCTCGCGCGCTACCTCGACGAGCCCGACATGCCTGACGTCGACCTGTTCCTGCGCACCAGTGGCGAGCAGCGCACCTCGAACTTCTTGCTCTGGCAGTCGGCCTACGCCGAGCTGGAGTTCGTCCCCGAGTTGTGGCCCGATGTCGACCGCAGGGTTCTCTGGCGGGCGTGCGAGTCCTACTCTCGGCGTGACCGCCGGTACGGCGGCGCCCTCCCGAACGAGGTGAGCCCCTCATGAAGCTCCACCACGTGAATGTTCCGGTGAGCCCCGGCCGCACCGAGGCGGTGGTCCCCTTCTACGAGCTGCTGGGGCTCAAGCGCGTCCCGAAGCCGACGGAGGGCGTGTCGCAGACCGGCGCGTGGTTCGACCTCCCCGGAGGTGAGACGCAGGTGCACGTGAGCGAGCGTGAAGGTGCCAAGCATCCGCAGCAGCACTTCGCCCTCACGATCGAGGACCTCGACAACCTGGCGCTTGCGCTGCAGCAGGCGGGCCACCCCTGGCACCCTGGCTCGCTCCTGCTCGGCGCGCGCCGGGGGATGACAGCGGACCCCGAGGGCAACACGGTCGAGCTGCTCGAGGCCATCGGCCCCTTCGCCTGAGGCTCTCGCCTTCAGGAACAGGCAGAGCAGGTGCCGAAGACCTCGAGGGTGTGGCTGACGTCGGTGTACCCGTGCGAGGCCGCCATCGCAGTGGCCCAGGTCTCGACCTCCGGCCCGCTCACCTCGACCGTCGCACCGCAGGTCCGGCAGACCAGGTGGTGGTGGTGCTCCTCGCCGGCGCAGCGGCGGTAGACCGTCTCGCCGTCGGCCGTCCGTAGTGCGTCGACCTCGCCCGCCTCGGCCAGCGCCTGCAGGTGCCGGTAGACCGTGGTGAGCCCCACCGCCTCGCCCCGCGCGCGCAGGGCCTCGTGCAGCGACTGCGCGCTGGTGAAGCCCTCCATGGTCCCCAGCGCAGCGGCGACGGCGGTGCGTTGACGGGTGGGCCTCACCGGGCCACCGCCCGCCGGAGCGTCCCGACGACGGTGGCCACGACAAAACCCCCAAGGGCGAGTACGACGGTCGCCGCGCCGGGTGCCACACCGGCGTAGAAGGCGAGCACGAGCCCGGACACCGAGGCCACCGCGCCGAGCAGGCAGGCCAGCAGCAGAGTGCCGCGGAAGGACCGCGCGAGCTGCTGGGAGGTCGCGACGGGCACGACCATGAGGGCGCTGACCAGCAGCAGCCCGACCACCCGCATCGCGACGGTCACGGTCACGGCCGCGGACACCGCGACCAGCAGGTTGAGGGCTCGCACGGGCAGCCCCGCAACCCGGGCGACCTCTTCGTCGAGGCTGAGCGCGAACAGCTCACGGCCGAAGACCGCGACCACCCCCATCACCGCCACCGACAGTGTCGCGATGACCACGAGATCCCCTGCGCTCACTGAAGAAAGTGACCCGAACAGGTAGCTCACCAGGGTCGCGCTCGAGCCACCAGGGGAGAGCCCTATGAGCAGCACACCTCCAGCGATGCCGCCGTAGAACAGCAGGGCCAAGGCCACGTCACCAGAGGCCCGACCGCGTTCGCGGACCAGCTCGATCGCCACCGCACCGAGGGATGCGACGACGATCGCCGTGAGCACCGGTGCCGTGCCGAGCAGGAAGCCCAGCGCCACGCCGGTCAGCGCGATGTGCCCGATGCCGTCGCCCATCAGGGCCAACCTGCGCTGCACGAGGAAGGTGCCGATCGCAGGTGCGGCCAGGCCGACGAGGACCGCGGCCACCAGTGCCCGGCGCATGAAGTCGAACTCGAGCAGGTCCATCACAGGCCGAACCGGTTGGTGTCAGGGAGATCAGCGTGCGGGTGCAGGTGCACGTGACCCGGGTCGGCGTGGTGGCCCTCGGGCTCGGGCGGCGGGCCGTCGGAGACGACCCGGCCTTCGCGCAGCACCACCGCCCGCCGGATGAGCGCCCCCAGCGGGCCGAGCTCGTGCGCGACCAGCACGACGGACCCCCCGGCGTTCGACAGGTGGCCCAGCGCGCCGGCGAGGGTGTCCTGGCTGTCGGCGTCCACCCCGGCCGTCGGCTCGTCGAGGACCAGGACCTCGGGCTCACCCGCGAGAGCCCGGGCGATGAGCACGCGCTGCTGCTGGCCGCCCGACAGCGTGGCGACCGGATGCCCCGCCCGGTCCGCCATCCCCACGTCCTCCAGCGCGTGCTCGATCGCGTGCCGGTCTGCGGCAGAGGTACGGCGGAACCTGCCCATCCGGCCGACCCGCCCGCTCGCGACGACCTCCCGGACCGTGGACGGCACCCCGCCGCCGACGGCGAGGCGCTGCGGCACGTAGCCCAGGCGGGTCCAGTCCCGGAACTGGTCCAGGGGAGTGCCGAACAGCGAAAGAGTCCCTGATTCCAAGGGGTTCAGCCCGACCAGGGCTCGGACCAGCGTGGACTTTCCGGCGCCGTTGGCCCCGAGCACCGCAACGAACTCGCCCTGCTCCACGTGCAGATCGACGTCGGTGAGCACCCGCCGCCCGCCGAGCACGACCGACCCGCCCGTGAGGTCGAAGACCCTCATCGGCATCCCAGGGCGTCGTGCAGGGTGGCGGCGTTGCGTCGCATCACCGACAGGTAGTCATCCGTCCCGGTCACGCTCTCCAACGGGTCGAGGACCGCCGTACGCGCGCCGACCTCTGCGGCCACCGTCTCGGCGACCTTCGGCGACACGAGCGACTCGAAGAAGATCGTCGTGACACCGTTGGCCTTCGCAAAGGCCGCCACCTCGGCCAGCCGCTTGGGGGAGGGCTCGGCCTCCGGTGAGAGCCCGGAGATGCCGCGCTGGGTCAGCCCGTACCGCTGCGCGAAGTAGCCGAACGCCGCGTGGCTCGTGACGATCTCGCGGGTGCGACAGCCCTCCAGCTGTGCACGGACGTCACGGTCGAGGGCGTCGAGGCTCGCGCCGACGTGTGCGCTGTCGAAGGACGCCGGCCCGTAGCCCTCACCCATCCAAGCGACCGTGTCGCCCAGAACGCTCGTCAGCTCTCCCAGCATGGCCTTCATGAGCACGGGGTCGAGCCAGACGTGCGGGTCAAGGGCACCGTCCCGCCGTACCAGGGTGACGCTCTTGGACAGGTCGAACGCGTTGTTGAGCCCCTCGACCGCGTCGTCAACGGCCGGCTGGAACCCCTTGAGGTAGAACACGACGCGTGCGTCGCGGATCGTGGCGACCTGTCGGGGGGTGAGCTCGACGTCGTGCGGCTCGACCCCGGGCTTGACGAGGCTCACGACCTTCGCGCTGTCGCCGACGACCTGCTCGGTGAGCCACTGGAGCGGGTAGATCGCCGTGACCACCGTCGGGCGCTCGTTGGGAGTCCCGCCCGCGCAGGCGGTCATCAGGAGTAGGAGCAGGGGGAACAGGCGCACGCCACCAGCGTAGGGGAAATGAAAACCGTTGTCACTTCCAGAACGGGGTCAGAACAGGAACGACAACGCCCGTACGACGACGAGCCCCACGACGGCGACCCTCAGCACCCGGGGCCCGGGCTGCAAGGCCGGCCAGGACAGCAGAAGCAGCGTGGCGAGCAGGAAGGCGAGGACGAGCAGCAGCACCGCGCCGACCACGCCCTGGGTGAGGAGCCCCGCGACCAGCAGCACGGCAACGAGCAGGAAGGGCACCGCCCGGGGCATCCGGGCGAGGAGCACGACGAAAGGGGCGAGTCGGCGTTGCAGCGAACGCGGAGGAGTCACGGGTCTAGCCTGCCATCTGTGCTCGTCGTCTCGCGGTTCAGTGTCCCGGAGGTTGAGGTGGCCGGCTTCCGCGCTGGCGCCCAGTTAGCGCTGGACTCCCTCGCCCTTCAGGCCGGCTTCGTGCGGGGCCGGCTGGGACGGGCGGTCGATGACGAGAGCACCTGGGCCCTGGTCACCGAGTGGGACAGCGTCGGTTCCTACCGCCGCGGCCTCTCGGCGTACGACGTGAAGCTGGCCACGGCGCCGCTCATGGCCTTGAGCATCCCCGAGCCAGGCGCCTATGACGTCGTGGCCTTCGCCGACGAGGCCCAGGCGCCCCGCCCCGCCCCGAGCAGCCGCGCACGATGAGGAGCCCCATGACGAGCACCCTGCGCCACGGGCTGGTCGCCGCAGCCCTGCTGGCCGGCCTGACTGCCTGCGGGGGCGGCGCCACCGAGACCCCGGCGAAGCCCGGGCAGCAGGCCTGCGGTGTGCTGCCGACCCCCGACCCGGCGGCGACGTTGCCCAGCGGGTTCCCGGCCCCCGAGCAAGTTCTCTACCAGCCGGTGACCCAGGGGAGCGCGCACATCGTGTTCGGGCTCGTCGCGGACGGCGACTTCGTCGCGGTGCGCGACGACCTCGTCAAGCGCCTGACGGCGAAGGGCTACACCATCGACAGCACAGACCAGGAGTCGGTGGAGGCGGAGGCGGAGTTCTCGGGTCCACACCGCGGCACCGTCAAGGTCGAGCCGGTCTGCAAGGGACATGTGACGGTCCGTTACAAGATCCTCGGCTGATCTGCGGGACGGCCCCACGCCGGGCGTCGATAGGGTCTGCTTCCGACCGCCGACCGCCAGCCGGACTGGAGCACCCCGCACATGGCCAAGCAGCCCGACCGCATGGACACCCTCGTCAGCCTCAGCAAGCGGCGCGGGTTCGTCTACCCCTCCTCGGAGATCTACGGCGGACTGCGTGCCTCCTGGGACTACGGCCCGCTCGGCGTGGAGCTGAAGAACAACGTCAAGCGCCAGTGGTGGTAGTCCATGGTGCAGGGCCGCGACGACGTCGTGGGGCTCGACTCCTGCGTGATCCTGGCGCGCGAGGTCTGGGAGACGAGCGGTCACGTCGCGACCTTCACCGACCCGCTCATCGAGTGCACGTCCTGCCACAAGCGTTACCGCGCTGACCACCTCGAGGAGGCCAACCCGGGGAAGGCGCTCACCGACATCGCCTGCCCGCACTGCGGCAACCGCGGCCAGTTCACCGACCCCAAGCAGTTCTCCGGTCTGCTCAAGACCTACCTCGGTCCGGTGGAGGACGAGAGCGGCCTGGCCTACCTGCGGCCCGAGACGGCCCAGGGCATCTTCGTGAACTACCTCAACGTGCAGCAGAGCTCGCGCAAGAAGCCGCCGTTCGGCATCGGCCAGATCGGCAAGAGCTTCCGCAACGAGATCACGCCGGGCAACTTCATCTTCCGCACCCGCGAGTTCGAGCAGATGGAGATGGAGTTCTTCGTCAAGCCCGGCGAGGACGAGACCTGGCACCAGTACTGGATCGACAACCGGATCGCGTGGTTCACCGGCCTGGGCGTCAACCCTGACCACCTGCGCCTTTTCGAGCACCCGACGGAAAAGCTGAGCCACTACTCGAAGCGCACCGTGGACATCGAGTACAAGTTCAACTTCGCCGGCAGTGAGTGGGGCGAGCTCGAGGGCATTGCCAACCGCACCGACTTCGACCTCAAAGCCCACAGCGCGGGCAGCGGCACCGACCTCACCTACTTCGACCAAGAGAGCGGTGAGCGCTACACGCCGTTCGTCATCGAGCCCGCGGTCGGTGTGGACCGGAGCGCCTTGGTGTTCCTGCTCGACGCCTACAACGAGGACGAGGCGCCCAACTCCAAGGGAGTGATGGAGAAGCGGGTCGTCCTGAAGCTCGACCCTCGGCTGGCGCCGCTCAAGGCCGCCGTTCTTCCGCTGAGCAGGAACGCCGACCTGTCGCCGGTCGCCAAGGACCTGGCGGCAGCCCTGCGCAAGCACTGGAACGTCGACTTCGACGACGCCGGCGCCATCGGTCGCCGCTACCGCAGGCAAGACGAGGTCGGAACGCCGTTCTGCGTCACCGTCGACTTCGAGACCCTTGAGGACCAAGCGGTGACGATCCGGTCCCGCGACACGATGGAGCAGGAGCGGGTCGCTCTCGACCAGGTCGAGAGGTTTCTCAACGACAAGTTGGGGCCGCTATGAAATTGGTCTATGCGTTCGCCGAGGGCAGCCGCGACATGAAGGACCTGCTCGGGGGCAAGGGCGCCAACCTCGCCGAGATGACCAACCTCGGGTTGCCCGTCCCGCCAGGTTTCATCATCACCACCGAAGCCTGTACGACATATCTCGCGAGCGGCTCGGTCCCTCCTGAGCTCGAGGCGGAGGTCACGGAGCACCTCACGAATCTTGAGCAGCAGATGGGCCGGGCACTCGGCCACCCCGACAACCCGCTGCTGGTCAGTGTGCGCTCGGGCGCCAAGTTCTCGATGCCGGGGATGATGGACACGGTCCTCAACATCGG